>JBGUUJ010000251.1:0-6315 GCA_045133455.1 Ruminococcus sp. | reverse complement strand
TTTTGTTGACAGTGATGACTACGTTGAACCTTTGTATTTGGAAATTTTGTATTGTAATTTAAAAAAGTATAATACGATACCTATATGTGGATTTGTTTATTACAATGAAATTGAAAATCGCAAACCTGTAGAATATATATGGAGTAGGGGTGATGAGATTGTAAGCTTAGCAGATGCTTTCAAATTAAATGATGAGCTATATCTTACAGCATTATGGAATAAATTATTTGATAATAATATTATAAAAAAATATAAAATTCGCTTTGATGAAAAATTATCTATGGGAGAAGATTTAAGATTTTCGGTAATCTATTTTAATGTTGCCCGGATAAAAAATGTATATGTAATTGCGAAGCCTTTTTACAATTACGTAAAATACAGCGAAAATTCACTAATGAATGATTTTGGCTTAAATGGAATTAACAGTGCAATAGATAATTTGGGATTAATAAGAGATCTTGTCGCTAATTTTAATACAAGAGCAGATCAAGAATACGAATTAAGAATTGATAAGCTAAAGAGTAATTTTATTTATTTTATATCAAGGGCAAAACATATGACTGATGAGGAAAAAATTAAAAAAATTAAATCTTTTAAGCCTGAGTTTTCAGTAAATGATTTAAAAAGAGAAAAGAGAAAAATATTTAAGGAAAAGATATACAATATTATACACAGGTGATTTAATGGATTTGTGTGAAAAAAATAAATGTACATTATGTGGAGCGTGTAAGACTGTATGTCCAATACATTGCATTAGTTTAGAAAAGGATGAATATGGTTTTTCATATCCAAAGATTGATAAAGCACTATGTATTGAATGTAAAAAATGCAGTTCTGTTTGTCATATTATGAAAGATTTAGAATGTTGTTATCCTAAGAGTGCGTATGCAGTTTGGAGTAATGATGAAAATGATAGAAAAACAAGTACATCAGGTGGAGCTGCATCAGTTTTTTATCAAACGGTGGTTAACAATGATGGTGTATGCTATGGAGCAATATTTGATGATAAACTTAATGTAGTTATTAAAGGTTATAGTGATGATAATATTCTGAAGTTTAAGAATTCAAAATATGTGTATAGCGATATGAATGATTCTTATTACAAAATTAAGAATGATTTAGTAAATAATAAAAAAGTAATTTTTATCGGTTTACCATGTCAGGTGGCTGCAATAAAAGCTTTTTTGAAAAAAGATTATGAAAATTTAATTTTAATTGATATTATTTGTCATGGAACACCTCCGCAACAGTATTTGTATGAACATATACATAGCATAGATGAAGAACATAATAAAAAAACCTCAGTAGTCAAATTTAGGATTGATAATGAATTTATGTTTATGTGTTTTGAGCACGATAAAGAAAAGCCATTTTTTATAAAATCTAAAAATGCTGATTCTTATTTATTATCTTTTTTTGAATCACTTACATACAGAGAAACTTGTTATACATGTAAATATGCTCAGAATAATAGAGTATCAGATATTACTATTGGTGATTTTTGGGGATTAGGGTTAAAAACACCATTTGAACATCCCTATTCCGGTGCTATATCACTTGTATTGATTAATAATAAAAAAGGTGAAAAATTTTTTGATTTGGCAAAAGAAAAGCTTTTTGTTGAGGAAAGAACAGTAGAAGAAGGATTAGAAGGAAATGCACAGCTAAATGCGCCTTCGAAAAGGAATGAAAGAAGAGATTTATTTTTAAATTTTTATGCAGAGAACGGCTTTGAATATGCGACAGAAAAAATTTATGGAGATTATATGAGGGCGCAGGATAAATTATACAAGAAACAACAGTTAAAAAATAGAATAATAAGAAATATTAAGAAAATTTTGAGGAAATGAATATGAAAATTGGTATTATGACGATGCAGAGAATAATAAATTATGGTTCTTTTTTGCAAGCGTATGGTCTAAAAAAAACTATTGAATCGTTTGGCGGTTATGAAGTTCAGTTTGTTGATTATGAAGTAGGTAAGCCAATAGATACTTTAATTAATAAACCGTTGAAAAGTAGTAATAGGATATATAATGGTTTGAGAGTGATGTTTTCGTCAAAATACAGAAAAAAACGTCGAATGGATATAAAACAAAATGATGCATTCGCAAAATATTATAATAAGTTTAAAGAAGAATGGTTGCCTATGTTAGGTGTGACATCTTCAATGAATTACAAACCTGAATTGGACACGCTGGTAATTGGAAGTGATGAAGTTTTTAATTGTACACAATCAGGAAAAGAAGTTGGTTATAGTTTACAATTATTCGGAAAAGACAATAATGCTAAAAATTTAATTTCTTATGCGGCTTCTTTTGGTTCAACTACACTTAGTAAATTGAACAGTTGCAAAAAAACAGACGAGATAAGGGATTGCTTAAAAAGATTTGACGCTATATCAACAAGAGATAATAATAGCTACAAAATAGTAAAAGAGCTTACAGGAAAAGATCCTGTTGATAATATGGATCCCGTTTTGGTTTATAGTTTTGATAACGAGGTTCCAAATAAAGTTGATTTAAAAAACTATATTGTGGTATATGCTTATTCGGGTAGAATTAGCATACAGGAGGCTGAGGCTATACAAAAATTTGCACATAAGCATAGTAAAAAAACTGTTTCAATTGGTGTGATGCAGGCTTTTACTGATGAATATGTTATGGCAGATCCATTTGAATTACTAGCTTATATAAAAAATGCGGATTTTGTTGTAACGGATACATTTCATGGAACGGTATTTTCCATAAAATATCAAATTCCTTTTGCAACTATAATACGTGACAGCAATAAACAAAAGTTGACGGATTTATTATACAAATTCAATCTCCAAAATAGAGCAGTTGATTCTGTTGAGAATCTTGAAAGTGTGCTTCTTGAAAGCATAGATGCAAACAGTATAAAAAGATTAATCACAGAATACAGATGTGATTCGTTAAAATATTTAAAATGTAATTTGGCGTATAAATGTAAAACAAGTAATTATATAGTAGATTAAAATATTTCACTAAAAAATTAGACCGAGGATAGAAGCGGATGGCTTATGTTAGAAAGAGTTAAAAATAAAATTTTTAATATAATAAGTAATAAATATATATTCGTATATGAAAAAAAGATTAAGACAAAGGCTAAAAAATAGTAACTTTACTATTTTGGCTTCAAATTGTGCGGCGGGTATTTTTTATAATAGGTTGGGTAATAAATTTTTATCCCCTACGATTAATATGTATTTCAAGCAAAGTGACTTTATAAAATTTTGCTGCAACTTAAAGCATTACATAGAATGTGATTTAATATTTGTAAATAATATTGAGAATAATTTTCCAGTTGCCAAACCGGATGATATCTATTTGTACTTTAATCATGCCAAAACTGAGGAAGAGGTTGCAGAAAACCGGAACAAAAGAAAGGGTAGAATTAATTATAACAATATATATATTAATGTATGATAGAGGAAATATTTCTGACGATGAATATCCAAAACTTAATAGTGTAGATTGCAAAGGTAAAGTTGTTTTTACAGCAAATAAGAATTTTAATATAGGATTTTCATATTATATAAAACCTAATCTAAAAAAAGCACTTGGTGATTCGTATTTAGACCGTGATGTATTGACACGGACGACTTTAGAAAAGAAATTTGATTTTGTTGATTGGCTTAATAATTAATCGAAAATTTCATTTGAATATTTTGTACATTTGACATAATAAGTGTTATATTGTATAATATATTGAATAAAATCCAGTTGAAATTATTTTATTTTGTGAGAACTGTTTAATTTCTGTTTAAGGAGTTATCATACAATGAAAAAGGTGAATTATCGCAAGCTTGTGCTTGCTGTTGCTGATATTTTTATAATTATAGTCAGCGGAATTGTTACAAATTATATATTTTCTCTTATCTTTCCTGTGGCTACTGTGGCAAGCAGAGGACTGCTATACTCAATTGTGTTTGACCTGATTATGTGCATATTCTTTATGTTTGCTGTCGGGGCTTATACAAGGCTTTGGCGGTATTTTAACATCAAGGATTATATCGCCTGTGGTTTTGCGATGCTTAGCGGTTTTGCAAGCGCATATATTATTTCATTGATTCTGCAAGTACCTCAGAATTTAATCTTTGTTTTATCATATTTCATTGTTGCAACGTTTGGGGTATTGCTTTTCAGATTCATTTTCAAGAGAACATTCCTTGACTTGACCGAAGTAGGTCGCTTTGAAGCCTATGAACGCACTCTCATTGTCGGTGCAGGAATGGCAGGAAAAATGATTCTCACTGAAATTCAGAACTCTCGCTATGACGAAAACAGTCCTGTACGCAATATTCTTCCTGTTTGCTTCGTTGATGACGATACTACAAAGCTCAGATCAAAGATTAACGGTGTGGAGGTTATCGGAACAACTCCTGAAATATTAAAAATTTGTACAGACTATAAAATTGACAACATTATTGTTGCTCTGCCTTCCTGTGAAGAGGAGGACAAGCGCAGAATTCTTGACTATTGCTCTGCAACAGAGTGTAAAATTAAGGTTATTCCGTATCTAAGTGAGCTTTTGTTTGATAAAAAGCACACACAGCTTATTTCACAGGCAAAAGAAATTAAAATTGAAGACTTGCTCGGCAGAAAGCCTATTGAATTTAACAAAGACGAAATCAGAGCATTTATTTCGGGTAAAGTTTGTATGGTGACAGGCGGAGGCGGTTCAATCGGAAGTGAATTGGTTCGTCAGATTGCAAGATACAATCCTGAGCAGATTATTCTTGTTGACATTTATGAAAATAACGCATATGATATACAACAGGAGTTAGTGCTTGAATACGGTTCGGCACTTAACCTTGTTACCCTGATTTCATCAGTCAGGGATTACGATAAAATGGATGCGATTTTCAGAAAGTATCGACCGCAGATAGTTTTCCATGCAGCGGCACACAAGCATGTTCCGCTTATGGAAACAGTTCCCGAAGAGGCTGTAAAGAACAACATTTTCGGTACATTCAATGTTGCGACACTTGCGGAGATTTACAAGGTAGATAAGTTTGTAATGATTTCAACTGACAAGGCTGTGAATCCTACAAATGTAATGGGTGCAACAAAACGAGCTTGCGAGATGATAATTCAGTATAAGGCACAGACAAGTAGCCACACTGAATTTGTTACAACACGTTTCGGTAACGTACTCGGTTCAAACGGCTCGGTAATTCCGCTTTTTCGTCGCCAGATTGAAAGCGGTTCGCCTGTAACAGTAACGCACCCTGATATTATAAGATACTTTATGACGATTCCCGAGGCGGTTTCCCTTGTACTCGAAGCAGGAGCAATGGCTAAGGGTGGCGAGATTTTTGTGCTTGATATGGGTGCTCCCGTCAAGATTACAACTCTTGCTGAAAACTTAATCAGAATGTACGGTAAAGTTCCGTATAAAGATGTAAAAATTGTGTTTACAGGATTGCGTCCGGGCGAGAAGCTGTTTGAAGAGCTTCTGATGGACGAAGAGGGACTCAAATCCACTGCAAATAAAAAGATATTCATCGGTAATCAGATAAACATTGGGGTAGAAGAACTTCTTTCAAAGCTTCATACGCTCAGAAAAGCCGCTGATGAAAATGACAGCGAAAAAACAGTTGAACTGCTCAGTGAATTGGTTCCGACATTTAATCATAAAATCAATTAGGTGGTACCGTTTTTTATTAATTTGATCAAATTTATGTGGAATTTTATTAAAATGTATATATGAATAAGCATTTTGTAAGAATTCAAAAAAGCTGTTTATATGTGACTTGAGCAGTATGTTTATGATGAATTTATCTGCAAATATCATTACTATTGAAGGGTGAATACAATGAAAAAACTTTTAAGTATAATTATGCCTGTTTATAATGCGGAAAAGTTTTTAGATATTAGCATTCCCAGCGTGTTGAATCAGGATTACAAAGATATTGAATTGATCCTGATTAACAATGGCTCAACAGACAAAAGTCTTGAACTTTGTAAAAAATATTCTCAATCTGATGGAAGAGTCGTATTGATAAATCTGGATCATAAGGGGATAGCTTCTGCAAGAAATGCAGGATTAAAAGCGGCAAAGGGTGAATATATTACTTTTGTTGACAGCGATGATTGGATTGAAAAAGATATCTATACATACTTAATTAATATACTTGATAAATCCGATGTGGTTTTCGCTGAGTGCGGTCATTATAATGTATTTGATGACGGAATTGAATATAAACAGGAAAAAATAGAAGTTTATTGTGATAGAAAAGAAGCCCTAAATTCTTTTGTTGATGTTTATGGGACTGTCACTTGGCTTTTG
>JBGUUJ010000250.1:0-1423 GCA_045133455.1 Ruminococcus sp. | reverse complement strand
AAATATGCCGTATTAAATGCCATGTTATATGGTAATGTACCACAAAACAGAGAACGAATTTA
Source organism: Ruminococcus sp. (assembly GCA_045133455.1). Taxonomy (GTDB): domain Bacteria; phylum Bacillota; class Clostridia; order Oscillospirales; family Acutalibacteraceae; genus Ruminococcoides. Next base: position 1,361 of record JBGUUJ010000250.1, on the reverse strand, counting down.
TATTGTTGCTTTTAAAAACGAAGATGAATACAAAAACTTTGAATTTCCGTTACCTATCACTCTTACAAAAAAATTATCCGATGTCATAGATTTTGATTCAAAGTTAAATGACAAGTATTATTATACCAAAGGTAAATATAAAGGCGACATATATGAAAAATTAGTTGAAGCCATCGATGATGAAAATGCCGTCTATCAATGGAGAAGAAAATATGTACGAAAAAATAAAAGCAATGTCGTACCTACCTTAACAGCTAATCAGGGTGAGGGAGGACATAATGTATGTATAATAAAAACAAAACACGGCATTAGAAAAATGACACCACATGAGTGTTTCAACACTCAGGGATTTCCAAAAGATTTTAGATTGCCTGTTGATATGTGTGATTCCAGACTATATAAGCAAGCAGGAAACTCAGTTTGCGTTTCTGTTATCGAACGCATTGCTAATAACATAGCAAAATCCATAAATAAATCTTAGATTAACTAAAAGGACGTACATTCAAGCTGTACGTCCCTTTATCATTTATATATCAAATTTAACGGTCGGGAAACAACGGATTGATAAAAACCAACCTTTCACCCCGACTTGCGAACGGCGTCACGCCGTCACATTTCGGTTACGATTTCGTTTACTGTTTTTCCCGGCGGAATCATCGGAAGAACGTTCACATCGGGGCTGATTCTGCAATCAACAACCACAGGCTTTTTCAAGTCAAATGCCTGCTGTAAAACTTCTTTGATTTCTTCCTTCTTTGTAATTCTGAGTCCGTCAACTCCGAATGCCTTTGCAAGTTCAACAAAGTCTGTTGCTCTGTGAGGGTCAGTCTGTGAGAAACGGTGTCCGTAGAAAAGTTTCTGCCACTGTCTTACCATTCCGAGAACCGTGTTGTTCATTACAAGCACTACTACAGGCAAGTCATATGACTTCATTGTTACAAGCTCGTTTAAGTTCATATGGAAACTTCCGTCGCCTGTCACGAGGAAAACTCTCTTGTCAGGGCGAGCCATCTGAGCACCGATTGCAGCACCCATACCATAACCCATTGTGCCCATTCCGCCTGAGGTAAGGAGGGTTTTGTCCTTTTCAATTTTGCTGTACTGTGCAACCCACATTTGATGCTGACCTACGTCAGTTGCGATGATATCATCGTCAGCCTTGATTTCATTTACTGCATCAAGAACTTCCTGCGGAAGAGGATATTCGCTTTCAGGGAGCTTTGCGTTATCAAAATGATGTTTCCACTCTTCAACTTGTTCAAGCCACTCAGTGTGTTTCTGCTGATCAAGACCAACTGTGAGAGCTGTGAGGATATCCTTAGCATCACCGAGAATATATTTATCAACATTTACATTCTTGT
>JBGUUJ010000249.1:0-9470 GCA_045133455.1 Ruminococcus sp. | reverse complement strand
AGTTCCTCGGCTATTTCATTCTGTGAAATTTCAATTTCTACTGCAAGTCTCGGAAGTGTATTGAACCGGCAGATACCTACCTTTTTCTTGATTCCAAGTCCTGCATTGCTGTCGATAAGTACATCTGAACGCAGGTCGGTTTTATTGAACTGCCTTGCTGTGTCTGCTATGAAACAAACGGGATATTCAAGACCTTTTGATGCGTGAATACTGAGAACTCTTACTCCGTTCAAACTATCGGTATCGGAAGTTACGCCGGGAAGTTCCGTTCCGTTTTCGATGAGTCTGTCTATATATGAAATAAAGTCGGATAATGTTTTATAGCCGTTTGACTCGAAACTTCTTGCGTAAACTCTGAGCAGATTAAGACTTTTCATTGGAGATGTTCCGCCTTTGACAGCGGAAGTTATTGCTCCTAATGCAGTGGTTTCATAAACTTTTCCGATTAAATCATCTACAGAACAAGTGTATGAATAAGTTCTGAGTGCATTGAGTTCAGTGAGAAAATCTTTTGCTTTTGGATTGTTTTCAGCGTATTTTGCTGTTGCAGTATAGAGATTTGAATATCTGTCATCGGCTCTTATCAGTGCAAGTTCATCAGGAGTGAAACCATAAAGCGGACTGCACATTACCGACAAAAGAGGAATATCAAGGGTCGGGTTGTCAATTACTCTCAGAAGATTGAGCATAACCTTGATTTCTTTTGCATCAAAGGAATTCTCCTTGTTTTCACTAAAAGCAGGGATTCCGCACTCTATGAGGGTGTTTACATAGGTTTTAGCCGTTGACTTTGGACTTCTCATTATGATCGCAAAATCACCATAGGTGGCTCTTCGCTGAGTGTCTCCGTCCTTCACCTTAAAACCTGATGACATCATTTTATGGATTTTATTCGCAATGTGTCGTGCTTCAATTTCGGCTGAATCGTAATCTTCAAAGGCTGATTTTTCTATTAAAGAAATTTCAAAGTTACAGTCTATGCTGTCAGGGTATGATGCACCGACGTTGAGTTTTTCGTCAACAGTGTAATCCATCTGTGCAGCCTGTTTTGTCATAAGCCTCGAAAATATGAAATTTACTGTGTTACAGACTTCCTTTCGGCTTCTGAAATTCTTATCAAGAATTATCGTCGCAGGATACTGTGGATTTTCTTCATCAAAACGTGCATAAGAATCCTTGCGGTCGATAAAAATCTGCGGTTTTGCCTGTCTGAATCCGTAGATACTCTGTTTTACGTCACCTACTACAAACAGGTTGCTTTCATCATTGCTTGCACATTTGAAAATCAAGTCCTGAACATCGTTGACATCCTGAAATTCATCAACCATTACTGCATCATATCTTGATGAAATTTCATATGCCTGCGGTGTTTTTTTGTAACCGTTTTCATCTGGTTGTGCAAAAAGCTTTACCGTTAGAAGCTCGATGTCAGAAAATGAAAGAATATTCTTTTTGGCTTTGAGCAAATCAAACTCTTTTATGTATTCTCTTACTAGGTTGAACAATGTCTTTACGAGTCCCTGCAAGTCGGTCAGCTCTGCCCTCGCCTCTTCTTCAGTTCTGCTGAAATAAGTTTGCAGAGATTTTATTGTATCTTTGGCTTCATCACGGTTTTCCGATACTGCAATTTTTATCGGGTCTTCCTTGTACCCCCTCGGTGCGGTGAGTCTTCCTGCTGAGAATGAATTGATATGTCTTACCATATCATCCCACGAGTCTGCAAGGAGATATTTCTGCATCTGTGTGAGAAACACGAGGTCAGTTTCAAGTCTTTCGGTAAAAGCATTTTTAAGTTTTTCTTCCTCTTCTATAAGTTTCAGGGAATTTTCAGTCAGATTTATTGCGTGTGAGATTGCAGTCTGCGCATATTCAATTATTATTTTGCCCCAGATTGAATTTGAAACAGATGGTTCTCCGTAGCTTTCTGTCATATTGTCAAGCCACATATCGGGAAACGGCTGTGTTGAAAGAAATGTGCAGATTTTAAGCACTGTTTCTCTGAGTTTTATGTCACCTGCTTTGCTTGAAAATGCATCAAGAAGCTTATAGAATTCTCTGCTTTCGCTCTTATAAAATGTATCAAACGACTTGTCAAGTGCGTTATTTCTGAGTATATCAAGTTCTCCCTCATCAGCTATACGGAAATCCCGTGAAACCTTGAGGGTATGGAAATATTCACGAACCACATCACCACAGAAGCTGTCAATTGTTGATATACTTGCATTGTAGAGAAGCTGTTTTTGCTTGAGGAGATGAGGATTGTACGGGTCATTTTCAAGCAGTGAATTGAGTGCGACTGAAATTCTCTGTCGCATTTCCGCTGCAGCTGCTCTCGTGAAAGTTACTATCAGAAGTCTGTCAACATCAATCGGGTTTTCTTCCCTTGTGATGAGGTTGATTACTCTTTCTACCAGAACTGCAGTCTTACCTGATCCTGCCGCTGCTGATACGAGAACTGAACCGTCCGTTGCATAAATTGAATTTTTTTGTTGTCTTGTCCACTCTCTGCCCATTATTCCTCACCGCCTTTAAGTTCATTTTCAATTTTTTCATATACTTCTTCGTTCTTTACGTCAAAGGTGTTTACTGGTTCGCTCATTCGGTATGCACATACACTGTCATACGGACAGTATTCACAGGCATCGTGTGCCCCCTTTGCAGGAGATGCTTGAATTTTTCCGCTGTAGAGGTCTTTTCCCATTTGGGCAACCGTCATATCAAGCTTTTTGAATATTTTCCCGAACTCTTCAAGAGATGCTATACTTCTCTCCGAAACTGCTGTGTCGAGCTTGATTTTTGCCGGAATATACTTGCCTGATTCGGTTTTATCCATACCTTTTATAAGCTTTACGTCATTGAGAATAAGTCCGTTCATTCTCAATGATTTATCAATCTCCGATTCAATTTTTTCTTCGGTTATTGAAGTTTCTGCTGATATTACGGGCACTGTTGAGGGCATATAAAGAATTCCTGCCGGTGTGATTTCTCCGTACTTTTCTGAGCTGTTCTGATTTATTGAATGGAGATACAACAACATTTGCAGGTTTAGTCCGTAGAGTATATCTGATAACTTAAACTGCTTTGACCCTGTTTTATAATCAATTACACGCAGATATTTTACTCCGTCTTTTTCCATTATATCTACTCTGTCGACGTATCCGCACACGGCTATGTTCTGACCTGTGGGAAGTTTTACTGTATAAGACGGGATATCGCTTCCTATTTTCAGTTCGCAGTCAGAAACGTAAAAATCGCTCTGCGAAAGCTCTTTAACAATATGCTTTAAAAGAATAAAAACGTTTTCAGATAATATATTGAGCTTGTATAAGAAGGATTTCGTCTTTGTATCGCTTCCGCCCAGGTATTCTTCGATATAGCATTGCAGACTGTTATCTGTAAAGTCTTTCACCTCAGCATCGTTCATTTCGGAATAGACCTCTTTATCGTACCTCGTAAAGAATTTTTCAAGAATATAATGCACAAGAGTTCCGTATTCCATCGGGTTGATTTCGGCTTTTCTGCGTTCTCTGATATTGAGACCGTAATTGCAAAAATACGAGAATCTGCAAAGATTGAATTTTTCAATCTGCGAAGCTGAGATTCTCAGATTATCTCCGAAGAGATTACTTGCATTTTCAGGATTTTCTATTTTGAACGGTGTTTTATCAAGCGATCTTTGCACTGCCTGTGATTTTGAAGAATAGCGTTCATCTGATTTAAAATAATCGCCTAATCCGTTAAGCTCTGCATTATTTTCAGAAAGTGACTTTGCGTATTCCTCAAATGCAGGTTGTACGGCATACATTGAGTCTTTTCTTGAGTCAAAATCAGCCTTATCAAGCAATACTATGTCAGGAAATGCTTTTCTGGTTTCTTCAAAGATTATCGATGGATTGTATGGTGTTCCGAGCAAATCTGAAGCATAATATGTCATATATAATTTCTTTGATGGTGAAGTCATACAACAATAAGCCATAAAGGTTTCAAGGTCGGCAAGGTCAGAAAAGTCTTCTGTCAGCTTTATTTCATTGAGTGACAGAATTTTTAGTTCAAATGCCGAAAACACGCCTGAACAATGAGGTACGGCAGGAAATATTCCGTCTACACAGCCTATCAGAAACGATACTTTTTGTTTTGATATACGAACTCTCTGCGCTGTTGTGACTGTTACACTGTCGAGTGTCTGCGGAATTTGCGACAGTTCGATTGCAGCCATCTGAATTGAGAGGAGCTCGTAATACCGCTTTAGCGAGAGTTTCATATCACCTGTTACTCCAACTGTTTTGTCGAGGACTTCCATAAGCATATTCCAGATTCTTATCTGCTCTGCTCCGAGTCCCTTTTCTTCTCCGCTTTCAAGAATATCATACATATCTGTCAGGGATTTCTGCACATTCATTTCGCAGAAAAGGCTGTATAATTCCGCTGTAATTTCTCGTCCTGTTATATCTTTTGTTGATTCCTTAAATTTTAGAACAGGCTCAACTATTGATTTTCTGACTTTTTCTACGATTTTCAGAGTTTTAGTATCTCTTTCGCTGAAAGTCTGTGCAAATCCTTTCGGATTCTGTGTAAACTCATTTTTGAATGCTGAATTGTTTATGTTCCATACATACAAATAATTTTCAAAAAGGCTGATTTCATCAGATGTATTCTGTGTAAGTCCTGTTTTCAGGAGAGAAATTACATCATCACGTTCAAAGTTATCAAGTACAATTCTGAACAAGGAGTTCACAAATCGAACTACCGGCTTTACCTCTATGTCCTTATGAGTGTCCATAAAATACGGGATTTCGTATTTGTCAAAGACTACGTTGAGAATTCCGTCGTATGGATCGGTGTCGTGACAGATTACGGAAATATCCGAATAAAGGTAATTTTCTTCAATTACAAGCTTTTTTATCTGCCTTGCAACAAATTCACATTCTGAATATGTATCATCTGCTGAATAGAGAATTATATTTTCAGGATTTCCGTTTTCGGGTATGAAATCATTTCTGAAAATACAGCTTTCAAGAGTGCTCAGCTCGTTCTCCGTAAAGCGCATACATTCTGTGAGCTTTATGGGTGCTTTAATGTCTACAAAATCTTTTTTTGCAAGGTTTTTGAGGTTTTTGTATGTTGCCTGTGAGGTTGCGAAAACTTCTTCACGACCGTCTGTAAATGGGTCAAGTGTAAGTGCTACACAAGTATAGTTACTGTCAGGTATGAGAAATCTTAAAACTTTGAGCTGTTGTGAAGTAAATCCGCTGAATGAGTCGATGAATATATTATAGTCTTTAAAAATATTATTCTCAGAAAGAATATTAAATAATCTTGTGAGGTCATCAAGCGGATCTATGTAACTCTGTGAAACAAGCGCATCAAAGGTATCAAGAACGAGTGCGGTTTCGTAAAGTTTTGTCTTTAAGGTAGTGTCTGCAACCCGTTCAGATGCCTTGTAGAGCATATCGGTGGATATATTGTTCTTTTTGCAGTCAGCAAGCGTTTGAAGCATTACTTCAGTAAGACTTTTGGTGTTTTTTGACTTCAAAAGCTTTAATTTTTCTGTGAGCTGTTCAAGCGCAATGCTCATTATTACGGCTCTTGTGCCATTATCTATCACGTTTTGGGGCAGATTTGAGGTTTGCTCGAAAACATATCTGCATATTCTTGAAAAGCCGAAAACCTTGACGTTTTTGGACTTTTTTGCACCTAAAATGTCAAGGAAGGCTTTTTCTGTTTCAAAGGAGCTTTGGTCAGGCACAAGCATAAGAATTTTATCGTTTCCCGCGTCTGTGAGCTCTTTGATTTTTTCATATATTAAAGTAGTTTTTCCTGTTCCGCTTTTTCCTAAAATAAACTGGAGCATAACTTACCTCCGATGATTAATTCAATATATACAATATAACATATTTGATGGGTCATTAAAAGGACTTAGCTGAAACATTCGCAGATTTTTTCAAATATCTCTACGATTTTGAATTTATACTGAAACTGTTCATTCTTTACGATGTCATACTGTTGTTCGTCAAAAACTTCTTTGGCTTTTTCATCCTGCACTTCTTCGGTTGAAATGCAAATAGAAGGGTACATAACGCACCACCAATTGTGACCCTTGCCCTCTCCTATGGTTATTCTGAGAGCATCGTACATTCCTGACGGAAGAGTGTAATTCTCATAATATCGTGTCGTAAAATACATATTCGTAATCTCTGCTTTTACGGTATAGTCACAGCCGTTGTTGAGCACTTCTCGGTAGGCTGTATTGCTTATACTTTGAAGATTGTCAGAAATTATATTTTCTGCTTCTTCCTTTGACTGCGCCTTTTCAAAAAGACTTTCGGTATATTTGAGCACTTCATCCCTGACTTTAAGCTTTAAATTCTGATCTTCCTCGGAATCTGAATTTGCAAGAATGTGAAGTCTGAATACTTCTTCTGAAATATCGGCGCACTCCGCCTGAAACGGAATCATTGAATAAATTACCGTAAGTACAAATGCTACACAAGCTGATTTAATTAATAATTTCATAAAAATAACCTGTCCTCTCTTTTATACCGAGTATGGACAGGTTTTTCAAATTTTAATCAATCAATTTTACAGCCGTCTTTTACAGGCTTACATAAAAATGTTTCTTTATACGCTTCTTTCAATGTTTCATAGCATTTTTGCGCTTTGCGTGCAGATGTGAATATTGCAAAAACTGCAGAGCCTGAGCCACTCATTCCTGCTCCGTTTGCTTTGCATTTGAGCATTATGCTTTTGATTTGATTCACTTCGGGTATTTGCAGAGCAAGTTCAAAGTCATTGAATAGCGTTGTTGATATCTGGAACATATCTCTGCTGTAGAGTGCCTTAATCATTTCATCTGTATAGGCAGGGTGAGGATTGAGAGCGTCCACCTTCTGATAGGCATCAGCTGTTGACACGCTGACTGTGTCCGGTTTACAAATTACAAGCTGTGCACAGTGGAATGGCGGAACTTTTTTTAGGGTTGTTCCGATTCCTGTTGCAAGCTTTGTGCCTCCCTCAAGACAGAACGGCACGTCTGCGCCTACTTTTTCGGCTATTTCGTGCATTTCGGCAGACTTGAGCATTGTACCGAAAAGATTATTGAGTCCGAGTATTGTTGCCGCACCGTCACTGCTTCCGCCTGCAAGACCTGCCTGAGTCGGGATTTTTTTGTCTATGTCAATATGAACGCCTTTTACGTCCATTTTGCAGTATTCAAAAAACCGATATGCAGCTTTTGCGCAGATATTGCGGTCATCACAGGGAACTCCCTCATAATTGCAGGAGAGGGTTACTTTTCCGCTATCGTTGTCTGAAACAGTGATTGTATCGTACAAATCGACAGCCTGCATTATTGTTGAAATGTCGTGATAACCGTCAGGTCGTTTTCTGAGAACGTCAAGTGTGAGATTTATTTTTGCAGGAGCAAGCACCTTAATTTCCATTGTTTAACTCCTTTAAGAACTCTCTGATACGTTCAAGGGCTATTTTGAGATGCTTGAGCGAGTATGAATATGATACACGCACAAAGCCTTCGCCTGATTCACCGAACGCTGTTCCCGGTACTACTGCAACGTGTTTATCCATAATAAGACGTGTGCAGAATTCATCTGACTTGAGTCCTGTGCTCTTGATACACGGAAATACATAAAACGCACCGAGAGGTTCAAAACAGGTAAGCCCCATCTCGTTGAAGCTGTCTACCACAAGTCTGCGTCTCATATCGTATTCGTCACGCATTTTGCATACATCCCTGTCACCGTTTCGCAGTGCCTCAATTGCGGCATACTGTGCTGTTGTAGGTGCTGACATTATGCCATACTGATGAAGCTTTGTCATCTGTGAAATAATCGGTTCAGGTCCGAGTGCATATCCGAGTCGCCAGCCTGTCATTGCATATGACTTTGAAAAACCGTTGATTACGATTGTTCTTTCGTACATATCTTCAATTGAAGCTATTGAAACGTGCTGTTTTTTGCCGTATGTAAGCTCAGAATAGATTTCATCAGAAAGTACAAGCAAGTCGTGCTTTCTGACTACTTCTGCGATTTCTTCCAAATCTTCTTTTTCCATAATAGCACCTGTCGGGTTATTCGGGAACGGAAGTACAAGAAGTTTTGATTTTTCTGTTATTGCTTTCTCAAGATCTGAGGCTTTGAGACGGAAATTGTCTTCGCTCTTTGTATTGATTATCACAGGTTTTCCGCCTGCCATTACTGCAAGAGGTTCGTAACATACAAACGACGGTTCGGGTATGATTACTTCATCGCCTGCCTGAATGAGTGTTCTGAAAACAAGGTCAATTGCTTCACTTCCGCCTACAGTGACAAGCGTCTGCTTTTTAGCTTCATAAGATACGCCGAATCTGCGTTTGTAATATTTTGAAATTTCTTCCCTGAGTTCTGCAAAACCTCTGTTCGGTGAATACCATGTTTTGCCCTTTTCAAGGCTCCTTATGCCCTCTTCACGGATATGCCAAGGTGTCTGAAAATCAGGCTCACCAATACTCAATGAAATTACATCTTCCATTTCGTTCGCAATATCAAAAAACTTTCGTATACCCGAGGGTTTTATTGTCTTTATACTGTCGTTGAGATATTTTTCGTAATCTATCACAGAATTAAACTCCTCCCGTCCTTGCGGTTATCAAGGTCGGTTAAGTTCATTCCCCTATCCTTGTATCTTCGCATTATAAAATGTGTTCCCGTTGAAACTACTCCGTCAATTGTGGAAAGCTTTCTGGCTACGAACATTGCAATGTCCTGCATTGTTTCACCTCTTACTATGAGTGCAAAATCATATGAGCCCGCCATAAGATAAACTGATTCCACTTCTTCAAAAGCCATACAACGCTCCGCCATTTCATCAAAGCCTGTTTCCTTCTTAGGAATTACTTTAAGCTCGATGAGTGCTTCCACATAGTTGTCAACCTCTTCCAGATTGACTACTGCCTGATAGCCTTTGATTACGCCCTTGTTTTCGTATTCCTTTATCTGAGCCTTAATGTAATCTTCAGGCTCTCCGAGCATTGTCGCTATTTCTGCTGTTGTAAAACTTGAATTAGTACTTAACAGCTGTAACAGTTTATCCATAATTCTTCCCCCTGTGCTTATTTTAAAATTGAATATATTATACTGCCTGCACTGCAAACTTGTCAACTGTGTTGATGAGTGACAAGCAAATCGAGGTTGCAATACAGTTCAGCTCGTTTGATTTATCGATTATTGTGAGTTCAACAGACTCTCCGCAATTCTTCTGTGAAGCTATTACTGAGTTATCAACATCTATTATACTGTAGTGTTTTGATATGGTTTCGCCCTGTATATGCCAATTGTTACCGTAGTAATTGCAGAAAATCCCCTTTGATGAACAGACAACTACGAAAGTAAGCTGCTTTTTATCCGCCTTGAATACAAATGTATTTGTTCCTACTAACGGAAGTTTTCGGATTTTCAGAACAATATTATTTTGTGTAT
>JBGUUJ010000248.1:0-9599 GCA_045133455.1 Ruminococcus sp. | reverse complement strand
ATGATGTAGGGGAGAGTAAGAACATTCATTCCGAGGAAGAGCTGTCCCACAAGACCAAAAACCACAGAACCGTAAAAAACGATTCCCGCAATTCCGCTTGTACTGAACAACGCCCTGCCGTGATCTTTTTGCCTCAATGAGGTATAGACATTCAAGCCCATTGCAATAAGAAGCAGGAAAACACCTATTCCGATTGCAGTCATAATAATTAAATTAGTATTTTCAGCAGCCATAACTTCGATCGGTTTTTCATCAAGTCCGAACAAAGCTTTGTACATCGGGTCAAGTAAATGTTCAAATCCGAACACACTGCCGAAAATAAGACCGAAAATTGCAGAAGAAATTCCGCAAGGGAAGAGAATTTTTCCGATTTTCATCTTTTTAAATTTATACATAAGCAATCCAACAATTGAAAGGCATATGCCCTGACCTACATCGGCAAACATAATACCGAATATAATAATGTATGTGATTGCAACGAAGAGAGAAGGGTCGATTTCGTTGTATTTTGGAACGCCATACATTTCAGTATAGAACTCAAAAGGTTTTGCAAGGAAGCAGTTTTTGAGTTTTATAGGCGGAGATTTTTTAATCTGATGTTTAGCATCAGTAAAATCAGCGCTGATACTTTTTACTTTTTTGAGTTTGCGGTTAAGATCTTTGACTGACTCATTCGGAACCCATCCGACAATAATAAAGCTATTATTGTACTGAAGAGCTTTTGATCTGATTTTTGCATAGAGGTTAAGTTCCTCAAGCTTTGACAGATATCTTGCAATATCATTCGAGTTTCTATCAAGATATTCGTCAAGTTTTTCCGTAGCCTCTGCAAGTTTCTTCTCAAGTGTAGGAATAAGTTCCTCAAGTTTTTTGAGATGAGTTTTCGGAGTATCATTTACACCGATAATATCACATTTTTCAAAATAAAGACCTGAGAAGATTCTGTCAACCTCAACTGTTTTGTCAGCAGGAGCAAAATAAATACCCCAATAGTGAGTTTTATCTTCGGTACAGACAGTGAAATTAATATACGGATTATTGTTGTAATACGAAAGTTTTTCATAACTGTCTTTCGGAAGTCTACCCAATCTTGCGTTGAGATACTTCAGTTCAAGAACTTTTTCCACTTCAACGTCAAGTCCTAAAAAATGGCTTGTTTCAGTAAGATTTTCCTTTGCCTCAATAAGTTGTTCAGCAATGAATTCTTTTTCGTCAACAAGGACATTTATTTCTTCGGATACCTTTTTTGAGAAGCTGTCCATTTCATCAAAACCAGGGTTGAAATCACTTACATCAATGAGAGGGAACTCCCTTTTTGTAAGGTTGATAGAAGCCTTGAGATTTGAAAGAGGGTCAGCATAGATATTCTTGCCTTGAATGTGAGAAAATTCTCTGATGTCGCTGTAGAATGAGTTCACATCATCGGGATGGAATACACCTGATTCACCGAGTATGTTTACAACATTTTCAATGTCATCCATAAGACCTATAATGTTGACGGATTGCATAGACGAAATAGCCAAATTTGTATCACCTCTTTTTTGTTATTATAGGGATTTGCATTCGCATCGAATCTGATGCAAAATCAGGTTGTTTGGCAATTAAAAAATCAGCAGCGACTGTATTTTTTTACTGTCAAGTTTATATCTTATTCCCTCAATCAGGCTTATAACATTCATAAGCTCGGTTTCGGCAACAAACATATATGAAATAAGAATTACAGACGGATTATTTGAAAAATGCATATTTTTTCTGGCAAGTCTGTATTTTACTCTCGGACTGATGTCGCTGGCATATACATAGCCGATTTTATCAATCAGCTTTCCGTTGTGAGTACTCTGCATAATAGAGAACACTTCACCCGATGATTCAGCCCTGCACATCATATCAATCGATTTGGGATTTATGTCGCAATAATCAAGCAACAAATTATCCTTGATTGCGTCGGGAGAAAGATTAAAATATTTTTTAAGACGAAGAATTCTTGCAAAAATATTGTAATCATTGATTGTAAAGAAAAACGTCTTGAGTTCTTGTCTTTCCTGACCTTTTGTAGTTTTAATAATTGTATCGAGCAGATTTTTAAAAACATACTCATAAATTTTGTTTTCAATCTCAGAAATATGAAGTCTTCCTTTTTCATCAGGTTTAAATTCCTTGAGAATACTATAAAACGGTGTATTTACCAAAGTTTTAAGAAATTCATCATAATTCTGTGCATTGGCAAGTTTTGAAATATCAATTTCGGTATGCTTTTTGAAGTAAGCAGGAAAATGATAAATAAATTTTTCGGTTGAATTAGAGTTTAGCAGAATGAGAAATTTAACAATCATCTCTGCTTCAATATTTTCAATGACATACTGTGAAAAACCTGAACTGATGCTTGAATCGTACCTGCAAAGAGAATCGAATTCATAAAAAAGATTCTGTCTCAATAAAGCCTCAAGACGACCTCTGTGAATTTCACGTTCATTGATGTCACGAAGTGCAGCCGAATAGTGTGTATTTGATTTAAGGTATGACATAACCTCAGTAACATTCTGACAGGCAAGAAGAGTAGCGTAATCCTTTTCAGTAAGACGTTTACCGAATTTTGACCTTGCCTTAGTAAGAACTGCATAAGAAGTAGACGGCATAACCTGACACACCTCCCGTTAAAGAATAAAAGTTAATAATTACTCAAGCACACGATTAACAATGGTATCAACCCATTTGTCACAGTTGAGCTCATAGTCAGATTCAAGTTTAATTTGAGCTGACTTATGTTTTTTCTGAATTTCTTCCCATTGCTTTTCGGCAATTTTTTCCTCATTCAAATCGTTGCGCTTAACGGTTTCGAGTGCCTCATTCATATACTTATCATATATTTTCTGAGCTTCTTCCTCAATAGCTTTGCTGAGTTCCTCTTTTTCTTTGAGAGTTTCCAGTTCAATTGCTTTTGCTTCGTTGTCAGCTTCAACAATTTTTCTAATCATATTTTCCAAAAAACAACACCTCCAAAAATGTAGGGAATAGAAAATAAATATATTAGTTTTTCAGAGCCTGAAGCGGAGCAGGAATTCTTCCGCCACGGTTGATAAACACCTCAGGTGAACCGCTCCTTACAGGCATTACAGGACCTCTACCTAAAAGTCCGCCGAAGTTAAGTTCATCGCCTGCCTTCTTGCCGATAGCAGGAATAAGTCTTACAGCGGTAGTTTTTGTGTTGACCATACCGATTGCAGCCTCATCAGCGATAATAGCTGAAATGATTTCAGGAGTAACATCACCTGGAACAACAATCATATCCAGACCTACAGAACATACAGCGGTCATAGCCTCAAGTTTTGTAATATCAAGATAACCCTTTTCAGCAGCACTGATCATACCTGCATCTTCTGTAACAGGAATGAAGGCACCGCTTAATCCGCCAACGTGTGAAGAAGCCATAACGCCGCCTTTCTTGACAGCATCATTGAGAAGAGCAAGAGCCGCAGTAGTACCGTGACAACCGCAAACTTCAAGTCCCATTTCCTCAAGAATATAGGCAACACTGTCGCCGACAGCAGGAGTAGGAGCGAGGGAGAGGTCAACAATACCGAAAGGAACGCAGAGTCTTTTGCTTGCTTGTTGAGCAACAAGCTGACCCATTCTTGTGATTTTGAATGCAGTTTTCTTGACCATGTCTGCAATTTCAGTAATGTCTTTACCTGCACCGCCTTTTGCAAGCGCAGCTCTTACAACACCCGGACCTGAAACGCCTACATTGATAACAGTATCTGCTTCACCTACGCCGTGAAAAGCACCTGCCATAAACGGGTTATCCTCGGGAGCGTTGCAGAATACAACAAGCTTAGCGGCACCGATACAGTTTCTGTCAGCAGTAACCTCAGCGGTCTGCTTAACGATTTTACCCATCATCTTAACGGCATCCATATTGATACCGGCTTTTGTGGAACCTATGTTTACGGATGAGCAAACAAAGTCAGTTTCTGCAAGAGCCTGAGGAATACTTTCAATAAGAGCATAGTCACCGCTTGAAAACCCCTTCTGAACAAGGGCCGAATAACCGCCGATAAAGTTTACGCCGAGTTCTTTAGCCACCTTGTCAAGAGCGTGTGCAAATTTTACAACGTTCTTGCTCTGGCACGGAGCAGCAACCATACCGATAGGAGTAACGGAAATTCTCTTGTTGATAATCGGAATACCGTACTCACTCTGAATATCCTCACCTGTTTTTACAAGGTCTTTAGCCGAACGGCAGATTTTGTCATAGACCTTGGTGCAGGCTTTATCGATATCCTCATCAATACAGTCGAGGAGCGAAATACCCATAGTGATAGTTCTCACGTCAAGGTTTTCGTTGTCGATCATATTTATGGTTTCAAGTATGTCTTTAGTTTCTAACATAGCAAATAATTATCCTTTCAAACTGCTTTACCAGATCTTGTGCATGCTGTTGAAGATGTCTTCATGCATAAGGTGGATTTTAGTGCCCGTAGCTTCTCCAACCTTCTCAAGGCTCTCTCTGAGCTGTTCAAAACCGATGTTTGACTTGTCGATATCAACAAGCATAACCATCGCAAACATATCCTGAAGTACACTCTGAGTAACTTCAACAATGTTTACGTCGGCTTTGGCACATGCATCAGAGACTTTTGCGAGAATACCCACACAGTCCTTACCGATGACAGTTATAATAGCTTTCATAAAATACCTCCTGTTATGCAGGATTGAATTTTGTTTCTTGCAAAAAATCCTGCGAAATTGCTGATGTGTATATTTTTATACATGTGTTTATTATAATCCTATTTCTTTGTAAAGTAAAGTCTAAACTTGCATAAATTTGGTTGTTATGCTATTATTTTTTTGGGAGGTATCGTTTTTATGAAAATCTGTGATATGCATACACATTCCGATAATTCTTTTGATGCAATAAACACCGTTGAAGAGATGTGTCAGAGTGCAATAGAAAAGGGGTTATATGCAATAGCAATAACCGACCATTGCGAAGCTCCTATGATAAAAGACGGCGAAAACAGCAAGTTTGGGTATTTTGACAAACTTGTACCGTCATCGGTGGCTGACGTAATGAAGGCAAGAGAAAAATACGGTGATAAAATCAAAATAATATGCGGTATAGAACTCGGAGAACCAATGCATGACAAAGAATGTACACAAAGAGCTATTGCGTATGGCGATTTTGATTTTACTATCGCATCTGTACATAATCTGAGAGGTATGGAAGATTTCTATTATCTCGAATACAGCGATGATAATATTGATGAAATTTTGAAATTATATTTTGCTGAACTTGCAGAAACAGCAACTTTTGAACACTTTGATACACTTGCGCATTTGACATATCCGCTTAGATATATCCTTGCAAAAACAGGTAAAATCCCTGATTTATCCCCGTATTATAAGCAGATTGATGAAGTGTTTAAAATGCTTATAAAGAATAATAAAGCACTTGAAATCAACGTATCGGGACTTTTTAAGGAACTGAAAACAACGCTCCCCGATGAAACACTTATAAAAAGATACAGAGAACTCGGAGGAAAATACATCACGATAGGAACTGATGCTCACAGCGTTGAGTTTGTCGGTAAAGGTCTGAAAGAGGGAATAGAAATTGCAAAGAAATGCGGTTTTGACCAATACACAATCTACGAAAAACATCAGCCTATAATGATTGATATCATATAAAGCAAAGAGGCTTCCGCCATTTCGGAAGCCTCTTTGCTTTATATTATCAGTATATTATAATGTATTTGCAATGTTCTTAATATATTCCCTGAGCTGATCTTTAGTTTCAGGGTGAGTAAGACCGACTTCAATCTGAGCCTGCAAAATACCGAATTTGTTACCCATATCGTAACGTTTTCCTTCAAATTCAACAGCGGTCATACCCTTAGTGATTGCGATTTCACGCATAGCGTCAGTAAGCTGAATTTCACCGCCTGCGCCTGGCTTTGTATTTTCAAGAATATCAAAAATCTCAGCAGGAAGAACACATCTGTCGAGGATTGAGTAAAGTGAAAGAACTTCCTCTTTAGTCTGAGGTTTTTCCTTCATATCAGTGCATTTAAACACGTTATCGTGAAGATTTTCAACCTTCAGTGAACCGTACTTGTGAATATCCTTTTCATCAACAAGTTTAACGCCTACAACACCCTCACCGCATTCACCGTAACAGTCAATAAGCTGTTTGATTGCCGGAGTTTCGCTCACGATAACACCGTCACCGTAGAGAACAGCGAAAGGCTCATTGCCGACAAAAGACTTAGCTTTTAATACAGCGTGTCCAAGACCTTTCATCTCTTTCTGTCTGATGAAAGTGATATTTGCAAGGCTTGAGATTTTTCTTACAGTTTCAAGAAATTCCGTCTTTCCGCCTTTTTCAAGCATTGCTTCAAGTTCCGGAGAAGCATCAAAGTGATCTTCAATAAGTCCCTTACCTCTGTTTGTTATGATAAGAATATCAGTGATACCGGCTGCAACAGCTTCCTCAACAATGTACTGAATAGTAGGTTTGTCAACAATAGGGAACATTTCTTTAGGCATATTTTTAGTTGCAGGCAAAACTCTTGTACCAAGACCTGCAGCAGGGATAACAGCTTTAGTAATTTTCATAATTAACCTCCGAGTTTGAATTTTAGTTTATAAAAAAGCAGGAATATAAGTGATAATAACGTAAGCTATTGCAAAGCATACGGCAAGAACAAGATTAACTCCGCCGTTTGTTTCAAGCTCTTTGTTGATATCTGCACCTTCCATATCTTTGAATTTATTCTTGACAGACTTGATTTTCTTACAGCAATGCTTGTAGTATGTGCGATTGGCAACGGCACCACATACAATCATAATAATTCCTCTTACAAAAGAAAGAATATAAGGTGAGTAAAAAAGAATAAGTTCATTTGTTGTCAGATAAGATGAAAGTGAAAGATTATATATAGACATTGACCCGTCTTGAATATTCATAATCTCACGTATAAGAGTCTGATATTCAGGTGAAATCTGAATAAATGTAGAACCGACGGTCAGTCCGATAATCAGCAGAGAAACTATAATTCCTATAGCGGTCATTTTTCTGTATAAGAAATAAGCACCCGAGAATAGGAAAGCAGAAAAGTTAAATCTTGAAGAACCAAACTTTTTTATTCTGTTAAAAATCATAATATAGTAAGGTGTATTTTTTCCTACAAACTTTGACATTTCACCTGCAGTGACATCATCGGCAATAGGTTCATCACTCTTGATTCCGGCCATAGGGTCAAACGGAATACCCACACCGCCTTGACCGCCAAAGCCGAAAGGAGGCACACCATGATTAAACGGTTGACCGTAAGGCTGATCAGCAGAATTCTGATTATTATGATCTGTATTGTTGTTTCTGTCACGTTCATTCAGCGGATAACCGCATTTGTTGCAATAAAATGTAGTTTTGGGATTTTCAGCATTGCATTTTGGGCAGATAATTTCACCTTCATCACCTTCAGCGTCGGAATTTTCATCGGGTGATTCATCGTTCAAATCTTCAAAAGAAAAGTCTTCACGATGTTTGTCTTCGTAATGACAATGACCGATTTCTTCATAGCATTCTCTGTGGTGAGGAGCGCCGCATTCAGGGCACACAACAACATCATCGCCTGATTTAAAAAATTCATCGCAGACAGGACATTTATACTTAGTAAATTCCATATTTTCCTCCGTGTAGTCTTTTACATAGTAAATTATAACAAAGTAATCAAAAAAAAGCAATATTATTTATAATTATATCTTTTTGGTGATTTAATTCAGAAAAACTCAACATAATGAAGTATAAAAATGAAGTATAAAAATTTTTTATTGCAATTTTTACAACAAGTAGTATAATAAAAAGAAAAAAGAAAGGCGTGACGGTATGAAAATCGGAATTTACGGATACGGAAACCTCGGAAAAGGCGTAGAACTTGCAATCAGACAGAACAAGGATATGGAGCTTTTCGGAGTATTCACAAGAAGAAATCCTGATACATTAAAGTTAATGACAGAGGGCGCAAAGGCTTATTCTGCAAATGATATCGAAAAATATAAAGATGACATAGATGTTCTTATCATCTGCGGAGGAAGTGCAACTGACCTTCCTGAAATGACACCTGCGCTTGCAAAGAACTTCAATGTTATTGATAGCTTTGATACACACGCAGATATACCTGTACATTTTGCAAAAGTGGACAAGTCTGCTAAAGCAAACAATAAAACTGCCGCAATTTCAGTAGGTTGGGATCCCGGTATGTTCTCACTCAACAGACTTTATGCAAATTGCATTCTCCCTGAGGGCAACGATTACACATTTTGGGGCAAGGGTGTAAGTCAGGGTCATTCAGATGCAATTCGCAGAATTGAAGGTGTCCTTGATGCAAGGCAGTACACATGTCCTGTAGAGTCAGCACTTGAAGCTGTAAGAAGCGGAAGCAATCCTGAGCTTTCAACAAGAGAAAAGCACACAAGACTTTGTTATGTAGTGGCAGAAGATGGTGCAGACCTTGAAAGAATCGAGAATGAAATCAAGACAATGCCTAAGTATTTCTCAGATTACGACACAACTGTAAACTTCATTTCACAGGAGGAGCTTGACAAGAATCACAAGGGAATTCCTCACGGTGGTTTTGTAATCAGAACAGGACAGACTGGTTTGAACGGCGAGAACAAGCACGTTATCGAATACAGTCTCAAGCTTGATTCAAATCCTGAATTTACAGCAAGTGTGCTCGTAGCATATGCAAGAGCAGTTTACAGACTCAACAACAGAGGAGAATATGGTTGCAAAACAGTATTTGACATTGCACCTGCTGACCTTTCAGCTATCTCAAAAGAAGATATACTTGCACATCTCCTTTAATATACACATTTCAACACGGGTGAACGCAGTTTGCCCGTGCTTTTTGTTTATTTATACAACAATACAAAATTTAAAAATAAAAGTTTACAATCAGAGCAGAATTTGTTATAATAATTAACTGTGAAAATAGATATCAATGAGAAAGGTATGACCATATGGTACAGTTTGAGGAATTGCTCCTGAGTTTGCAGGCGTTAAAGCCTGATATAGATGATTTGTCTGATGCACTTGGAATGAAAGGAATGTTATCTGAAATCCAGCAGCTTGAGCTCAAGGCTACAGAACCGGGATTCTGGGACGATGTAGAAAAATCTCAGAAGGTGTTGCAGAGAACGGGTACTCTCAAAGGTAAGGTGGAAGCATACGAAGGTCTTGTTGCAAAGTATGAGGACACACAGGCACTCATCGAGCTTGCAAATGAGGAAGAAGATTTAAGCCTTTACGAAGAAGCAGAAAATGAAGTAAACGCAGTAAAAGAAGGTCTTGAAAAGCAAAGACTCCAGACACTTCTGACAGGCGAATATGATAAGAACAATGCAATTCTCACATTCCACGCAGGTTCAGGCGGAACTGAGGCACAGGATTGGGCTGAAATGCTCTACAGAATGTATACACGCTGGGCAGAAGCTCACGGCTTCAAAGTCAAGGAAGTTGACTATCTTGATGGTGATGAAGCAGGACTTAAAAGCGCAGTGCTCCTTATCGAGGGAGAAAATGCATACGGTTATCT
>JBGUUJ010000247.1:0-2387 GCA_045133455.1 Ruminococcus sp. | reverse complement strand
ATTGCCTGATATGTACAAGCAAGAACCTTGTCAACACCAAGTTCCTTGAGTGGATTGATTGCAGGAACATAACTCTGAAGTGAACAGTTAGATTTTACAGCCACAAAGCCTCTCTTTGTACCGAGACGCTTTCTCTGATCTTCGATAATCTTAATATGATCTGCATTAATTTCAGGAATAACCATTGGTACATCCTCTGTAAAACGGTGTGCAGAGTTGTTAGAAACGATTGGACACTCAGCTTTTGCGTATTTCTCTTCAAGAGCTTTGATTTCGTCCTTTTTCATATTTACTGCACAGAAGCAGAAATCAACTTTTGAAGCTACTTCTTCAACGTTTTCTGCATCAAGAATTACCATATCCTTGTATTTCTCGGGAAGCTCAGTAGCCATATGCCATCTGCCTTCAACAGTTTCGCCATACTTTTTGCCTGCACTTCTTGCGCTTGCAGCAAGTGCGGTTACCTCAAACCAAGGGTGGTTCTCAAGTAAAAGTGCAAAACGCTGACCTACCATTCCTGTAGCTCCGATAATACCTACTTTGTACTTTTTCACAATAATTCCTCCGAATTAAACAAATTTTAAAAAAGCAGTTGCCTTATTCGATTAAATATTATATTATAGAAACAGTGTGTTGTTTAATATTAAATTATTAAACGAACAGCCAAACTACCCATTATTAACTTATAATATACCATTTAACAAAAGCGTTGTCAATTATTTTACTAATATGAACGAAAAATAAATTTTATGTATGATGTGAGGATAAAATGAAAACCAGTGATTTTTACTACGATTTACCAAAAGAACTTATTGCTCAGACTCCGGTTGAGCCGAGAGACAGTTCAAGACTTCTTGTTCTCGGAAGAAACAGTCAAAAAATTGAACACAAGCATTTTTATGATATTATTGATTATCTCAATGAAGGCGACTTACTTGTATGTAACGACTCAAGAGTTCTTCCTGCAAGAATCTTCGGTATAAAAGAAGAAACAGGTGCAAGAGTTGAGTTTCTTCTTCTTAAACAAATAAGCGGTAACAAATGGGAAACACTATGCAAACCCGGTAAAAAAGCAAAAGAAGGTGCAAAATTTTCTTTTGGTAACGGCTTACTGAGAGCCGAAGTTATTGAAGTTAAAGATGACGGCAACAGAGTTGTTGATTTTGATTGCGACGAAAACTTTTTTGCTACTCTTGATAAAATCGGACAGATGCCTCTTCCCCCTTACATCACCGAGGAACTTAAGGACAAGGAACGATATCAGACTGTTTACAGCCACGAATTAGGTTCGGCTGCCGCACCTACAGCAGGACTGCACTTTACAAATGAGCTTATGGATAAAATAAAGGCAAAAGGTGTAAATATAGCTTACGTTACACTCCACGTCGGTTTGGGAACGTTCCGCCCTGTTAAAGTCGATGACGTTACAAATCATAAAATGCACAGTGAACATTATGAAATTCCCGAGGAAACTGCTAATCTTATTAACGAGACAAAGAATAAAGGCAGACGTGTCATTGCGGTAGGTACGACTTCCTGTCGAACACTTGAAAGCGTTGCAACTTTCTTCGGTGAAATCAAGCCATGTGACGGATTTACCGATATTTTTATCTATCCCGGTTATGAATTCAAAGTACTGGATGGACTTATCACTAATTTTCATTTACCTGAAAGTACACTTATAATGCTTGTATCGGCATTCTGTGATTATGATAACATTATGAACGCTTATAAAACAGCTGTTGACGAAAAATACAGATTTTTCTCATTCGGCGATGCCATGTTTATTTCATAGGAGGACTTATGTACAAATTATTAAAAACGGAAGGTAATGCACGCAGAGGTGAATTTATTACTCCGCATGGAACTGTTCAGACTCCCGCTTTTATGAATGTTGCTACCTGTGGTGCTATCAAGGGTGCCGTTTCTGCTCTTGACCTAAAAAATATTAAATGTCAGGTGCAGTTGTGCAATACTTATCATCTGCACCTCAGACCCGGTGACACGAAAGTCAAAGAACTCGGTGGTCTGCACAAATTCACAAGATGGGATGGTCCTATTCTCACTGACAGTGGTGGATTTCAAGTGTTTTCCCTTGCTAAACTCAGAAACATCAAAGAGGAGGGTGTTTATTTCAGTTCTCACATTGACGGTCATAAAATTTTTATGGGACCTGAGGAAAGTATGCAGATACAGTCAAACCTCGGCTCAACAATTGCTATGGCTTTTGATGAATGTGTTGAAAACCCTTCACCTTATGAATACACTAAAAACAGCGTTGAAAGAACTACACGATGGCTAAAGCGTTGTATTGCAGAAATGAAAAGACTAAACAACCTTGATTATACTATTAACAAACAACAGATGCTTTTCGGTATCAATCAAGG
>JBGUUJ010000246.1:0-3880 GCA_045133455.1 Ruminococcus sp. | reverse complement strand
AGGTGGTAAAAAATTTTTTCAGTATACTCTTGATTTCTAAAATTTATCATGGCATACTTTAAATAAGGGGATATAAAGCCCCGAAAAGTCAACTGTTTCAAAGTAAAAGCGTTTCAGCACCAAAAAAATTTTTTGGTGCTGTTTCTATGTTTAAAAGGTCAAAAATATTCGTATATTATCGTATATATTATTCGTGAAAATTGAAAATAATGGCTTATATACTGGGGTATTGGTTCTTTTATCATTCCCAACAATGAAGACTTTGGATAAATAATTATCGTAAAAACTCAGTATTTATGCGGTTTTCAGAGGTTGTAAAAACCTTAAAAATTTACACCTTGCACCAAACTTACACCATTTTATGCATAGTTTCGTGCAAGAGCTTAAAAATCGCATAATTTTTGCATTATCAAACATTCAGACCCTAAGAGAGTCACATCTCTTAGGGTCTTTTTTTAGTTTTAAGCATAATCGCTATACTATGCTCGGGAAAATAAGTATGTTTTCAATGTTTCTATCTACTCGGATTGGATGCAACGTCACGTTGCCGTGCGAGGTATTCGCTTTTTTACATATTCTATGTGTAAATATTGAAAATATGACAATTTTGTATTATACTATTTTTAAATAAGGCGTAATTATGAACAAATTGTATAAAATATGAAAATAACAGAACAATAGGGGTTATTTGTACAGATAAAGAGAAATATTCAATATAACAGGTTGAAATTAACTTTATATGATATATAAGTAGTTGGCAAAGAGGAAGATATGAGTAACATAAATATATCCGTCATGCGAAGTAAAAGAAAGACAATATCAATACAGATAAAGCCTGAGGGGATAATAGTCCGAGTTCCATTACAAATGAAGGAAGAAGAAATTCAGTCCTTTTTAGAGCGAAAAAGAGCCTGGATTGAGAAGCATCTTGCATTAGTTGAAGAAGAAAAGAAGATGTTAAGTGAGTTAAAGCCATATACTATGGATGAAATACACGCACTTGCAGATAAGGCTTTAAAGGTAATACCCGAACGTGTTAAGTATTATGCTCCGTTAATAGGTGTCGATTACGGTCGGATTACAATACGTAATCAGCGTAGCCGATGGGGTAGTTGTTCAGGCAAGGGCAACCTTAATTTTAATTGCATTCTTATGGAATTCTCTGATGAAATTATCGACAGCGTAGTTGTGCATGAGCTTTGTCATAGAAAACATATGAATCATTCGCCTCAGTTTTATGCAGAGATAGAAAAAGTATTCCCGCAATACCAAAGATGCCATAAGTGGTTAAAGGAAAACGGCGGTAAATATTTAAGCCGTCTTTTGTAGAAAGCAGGAAGTAGTATGCCAAATCAATTTTTAACAAATTATACAGATGTTACCTTTCTTGAAAAAATTAAAGAGAATTTGCGTCACTGCACAGCATTTTGTTTTTCGGTCAGTTTCATAAAAATTTATTTTACGGCACAAAAACAGCCTCTCTTGCTTTTATTGCAGGAGAGGTTTTTTGCCGGATTTTTTTGAAATAAAACTGAACCAATAGGCATAACGGTCATAAAATTTGTCTTTTAATAAATATCAACAATATCAACCTGTTTGCCCGAACTAAAAGTCCCATGTGGGAATAAAACTTGTATCAGCCGAGGAAAGTTGCTGTGTGAAACCGTTCAGACCGCTTCTGAGCAATTCAGCCTTTACCTTTTCGTACTCACGGTAGGTGATTTTACGGTTGATTTTCGGAAACTTTTCGGCATCTGCTACAGGAACATACTGGCACATAAGGCTCACCATAATCTGATTACCGTATCGCTTTCTGAGAATTTCAATTACATCAATACTGTTTCTTGTGTGTGACGGAAGTACAAGATGACGGACGATTACGCCTTTTTTCATCATACCTTCGTCATCAAATTCAGGATTTCCAACCTGAAAAATCATTTCCATTATCGCAGAAGTTGCGGTGTGAACATAATTAGGTGCTGAGGAGTATTTTATTGCAAGTGCGTCATCGCTGTACTTGAAATCAGGGAGGTAAATATCAACAAGTCCGTCGAGAACAGAAAGCGTTTTTGGGCTAGTGTAGCCACTGCAATTATATACTATCGGAACAGACGGCTTGTAGATGTCAAGGCTTTCTGCCACCGCATAGGCATAATGATCTGCTGTAACGAGATTTATATTGTGCACGCCTTTATCTTCAAGCTCTTTATAACATTGAGCCAGTTCTCTCGGTGTAATCATTCTGCCCTTGTGCTCTGCAGAGATTTCATAATTTTGACAGTAAACGCATCTCATTGTACACCCTGAAAAAAACACGGTTCCGCTTCCGTTTTTACCACTGATACAGGGTTCTTCGCCAAAGTGAGGAGCAACTCTTGCTACTACAGGATTTGTTCCTAAATTGCAGAAACCGTCTCCTTGATGTTCTGTTCTTAATGCATTACACTTTCTTGGACATAAATTACAAATCATATCAATCACCTGAAGTGATTGTAGCACAATTTGCAAAAAATGTCGAGATTAAATGCAGAAGTCCGTCAGATAATCCTCAATGATGTCGTCAAGGTGGCATAGTTCAATATTAAGTTCATTGCATAATGATGTAATCTTTTCAATATCGCTTCGGCTATCAGTTATACAGTCGATTGATTTCAAAAGAGTGTTGCCGTCAAATGCTTCGATTCCGTATTCTGTGTGTGAACAAAAATTTGAAATGCTAATCTTATAAGTCAATTTGTACCCTACTCAATCAGTGAAAATCAGTCGAGTTAAATAATATCACTATTTTTCTGGTATGTCAATAAAATCACCGAAATTTAATAAAAAATTGCAAAAATTCGCTATTTTGCCAAATAATGGTTGATTATTCGCATAATTTTATGTTTTTATTGCAAGAACAAAATAAGTTAAAGCATTATGGAATATTATGCAAATTTGCATATAAAGTTATTGAAATGTATATTGAATTATTATATAATTACTTTGTACACATTATTTACTTGCGGATAATAGTGTATTATTGCCTTTACGTTGAGGGCAATGCAAAATACTCACAAACTTTTTTTGAAATTCGTGTCTGTTCAAATTAGGGAGTGCAACGAAACAGGAGTTTTTTATGATTTATGTAGAAAACTTAAGAAAGGAATTCAAAAAAACTATCAAGGAACCGGGTATCAAAGGCAGTATAAAGTCCTTTTTCAAGCCTCAGAAAGAAATTGTTACGGCTGTAAATGATATCTCTTTTGAAGTAAACGAGGGTGAAATTCTCGGTTTCATAGGACCCAACGGTGCAGGAAAATCAACAGTTATCAAAATGCTTACGGGTATTCTGACTCCGACATCGGGAAATTGTTCTATCAACGGGAAAATTCCGCAGAAGGACAGAAAAAGGTATGTAAAGGAAATCGGTGTTGTGTTCGGACAGAGAACCCAGCTGTGGTGGGATTTACCGCTTACCGAAACTTATTCAGTTCTCAAAGAAATTTACGAGGTTGAGGACAGCAAGTTCAAAAAGCGTATGGATTTTCTTAATGAAGTCCTCGAGCTTGATGACTTTATCAAAAGTCCGGTGCGTACACTTTCACTCGGTCAGCGTATGAGAGCCGATATTGCGGCTTCGCTTCTGCACAGTCCTAAGGTTCTTTTCCTTGATGAACCTACTATAGGTCTTGACGTTGTGGTAAAAGACAACATCAGAAAGGCTATTGCAAAAATCAATGAAGAGGAAAACACAACTGTGGTTCTCACAACCCACGACCTTGCCGATATCGAGACACTTTCAAAGCGTATTGTTATGATAGACAAGGGCAGTAAGGTTTTTGACGGCAAAATAACGGACCTCAAGGAGAAGTACGGTCAGATGAGAGAGCTTGCTTTTGTA
>JBGUUJ010000245.1:0-14398 GCA_045133455.1 Ruminococcus sp. | reverse complement strand
GTGTCCGCTTTCTTTCTCTAATTCTTCCATTTTCTCTTGTAATTTTTCAAAACTTTCCATTTTTTTCACCCACTTATGTTATACCATATGTAGGTTTTTATTTTTATTACAATTTTATTTCAAAATTAGATTCACGTGAATTACAATATCGGGGTGTTTTGGGAATTTTTATATAATCCCGAATGTATTTATTGTAAAGCTTATGGCGATATGTTATACTGATACAGGAGGTTCTATTATGGAAGATATAACTTTTAAAGATAAACAATATAAAATAATTAAACTTCTCGGAAAGGGTAAGGGAGGCTACTCATATCTTGTTACTGACGGAGAAAATGAGTATGTTCTCAAACAGATTCACCACGAACCTTGTTCATACTATCAGTTTGGCGACAAAATGCAGGCTGAACTCGGTGACTATAACAAGCTGAAAGCTTTGAATATAAAGATGCCTGAAATGCTTGATTATGACATTGAAAGTGAAAGAATACTCAAACAGTATATCAAAGGTCCGAATGCATACGACCTTGTGCTTGAAGATAAGATGAAGTCTGAATATATTGAACAGGTTCGCAAAATGTGCAGGATTTTGTATCCGTCAAAGCTGAATATTGATTATTTTCCTACTAATTTTATATTATGTGATGAAGAGCTTTGGTACATAGACTACGAGTGCAATAATTATATGGACGAATGGAATTTTGAAAATTGGGGAATAAAATATTGGAGCAAAACGGAAGAGTTCTGTAAATATGCAGAGGAACATAAATAACACAGGAGAAGAAAATGGATTTACCACAAGTTGTAAATATACACGGACTGCTGTTTGCAGTGATACTTGCAGTACCGCACATCGTTTTTGCGAGAATGCACACATACAATATAAAGGCGATAGACAATCGTGCAATGCTTTATATCGAGAGAGTAGGCAAATATGTAAGCCTTATACTTATGGCGGTAAACATAGGCGTGCTTGAACTAGGATTTACGTCGGCACTTATGGAAAGTTTCTGGCTTGTATCAACTTCTGTTATGACCGCCATATATGTAGTGCTGTGGATAATTTTCTTTAAAAAGGAAAGTAAGGTTATTGCGTATCTGCTTACGTTGCTGACAGCAGTAATAGTAATACTCAGCGGACTTTTGCAGGTAAAAACACTTCTCCTGACCGCAGGAATTGTATATTTAATCGGAGAACTTTATGTTACAGCTAAAGTTTTCAAAGACTGAAAAACGAGGTGAAAATGAACGTAATAATGTTAATCAAACCGAAAGAAACGGTGAAGTATATTTTTGAAAACAACACCCTAAGGCAAGGGTTGGAAAAGATGAAAGCAAACGGCTATACGGCTATTCCTGTCATTTCTGAGGACGGAAAGTATGTGGGAACGGTCAGTGAAGGAGATTTTCTTTACTACATAGTTGACCGCAATACACAGGGAATGAAACAGCAGGAAAAATTCTATGTGCGTGATATAATAAGAAAGGATTTTAACCCGGCTGTAAAAATCGACGTGCAGATGGATGAGCTTTTAAACAGAGCAATGCACCAGAACTTTGTCCCCGTAACAGACGACAGGGGAACATTCATCGGTATTGTAACCCGACAGGATATCATCAGACATTTTATAGGCAAATAAATAATGATGATTGTACAAATGTTTCTTGAAACTCCCTGGTGGTGTGTTTTTTTATTTTGCTGGATTGCTTTCGGCTCAATTATGGGCATAATAACTATGATTGCGAAAAGAAAGTAATAAAATTAAGGGCTGTCTCAAATCAGATTGAGACAGCCCGCATTTATTTTTGCTTATAATACATAAGACAATGACAATATCCTTCAAAATCAGGGTCAGCGATTTTGTTTTTAAAATCTTCGCACATACATTTTGTCGCTTTACTCTTAACGAGCATACACGGACAATAACCTCCCGTGTTTACAAGTCCCTGTCTTACAGTATTTACAATAGATTTATCTTCGTTAAGTAGAATTTTCAATTGTTCACCTATTATATATTTTTGTCGATTACATCCTGTAGTTGCTGGAATGTTTTAAAACCGACAGACCTATCAACGGCCTCGCCATTTCTGAAAAATACGACGTTAGGGATTGAGCTGACTTCAAACTGTTCAGCAAGCTGAGGGTTATCATCAACATTAACCTTAAAGAAGTTGACATCGGGATTTTCTTCCTTGAGCTTGTCAAGGACAGCAGATAACATTTTGCAAGGTCCGCACCAGTCGGCAAAGAAGTCAACTACCACAAGATTGTCTGCTTTGAGAACCTTGTCAGGAAACTCTTCCTGATAAATTTTATCTATCATATAATAAGACATCCTTTCAAAATTAGTAAAACAAAAAAATATTTATTAAACGCAAATAATAAAATATTATCACTGTTTATATTATTATTATAACACTTTTAATAAAAAATACAAGTGATATTGAGAAAATAATTGCAAAATACATAAAATAATGGCAATCCTGTGAAGGATTGCCATAAATTGATTATTTTTCAAGTTTGTCCAGAAGCCTATGATAAAATTCAGGATAAGTCTTTCTTATGCTGACGGGTTTCATATTAATTGTGGTGAAGCAGTGCCCAGTATGTCCGGTTGCAGCAATTTCATCGGTATCACAGAATCTGATAATATAATCAAATTCCATTCTCGAACCATTGAATTTTACAAGTTTTACTTCAACATATACTTCGTCAAAAAAACCGATAGGTTTTGCGTACTTTGCAGAAGCCTCAGTATTCGGTATTATAATCCCCTGCTTTTCAAGTTCAAGTACATCACAACCAATTTTATGCATAAAATCAATTCGTGCTTCCTCAAAATACCTTATGTGGTTTGAGTGGTGAACAATTCCCATTCGGTCTGTTTCATAATACACTGCACGTCTGTAATAAAATTTATCATTCATAATAACCCTTCTTAAATCCTGATTTTTATAATTTTGAGTATTCATACACTTTTAATTTATAGGAAATTTCTCTAAATTAAATCTATTATAGTTTATCATCCGAACTGTGAACGATGTTACAACACTTTATTATATCAATATTTTCCTACGATTATACTTGAGTTCTGTCCGCCGAATCCGAAAGCATTTGACATTGCATATCTAATCTCAGCTTTTTTAGCAGTATTTGCAACGAAGTCAATACCTGCGCATTCGGGGTCAACTTCGTTGAGATTGATTGTAGGAGCAATAATGCCTGTTTCGATAGTTTTGATACATGTGATAGTTTCTGTAATACCACCTGCACCCATCATATGCCCTGTTGCACCCTTTGTTGAAGTTACATAAGGAAGCTTGTCTCCGAATACTTTCTTGATTGCAGAAGTTTCAACAATGTCGCCTTTGTGAGTAGCAGTGCCGTGAGCATTAACATAACCGATTTCTTCAGGTTTAATTCCTGCATCTGCAATAGCAAGTTCCATACAGGCGATTGCACCCTTTCCTTCAGGATGAGGAGCAGTAACGTGGTGAGCGTCACAAGTGTTTCCGCAACCTTTGATTTCAGCAAGAATTTTTGCGCCTCTGGCAAGAGCGTGTTCCTCAGTTTCAAGAACGAGTGCGCCACCACCTTCGCCGATAACAAAGCCGTCACGAGTGATATCAAACGGTCTGCTTGCAGTTTGCGGAGAATCATTTCTTCTTGAAAGAGCCTTTGCATTTCCGAGTGAATAAATAACGAGAGGGCACAGAACCGACTCAGCACCGATTGCGAGCATTACATCAGCCTTACCTGTTTCAATGCACATACAAGCGGTATTGATTGAGTCACCGCCTGAAGAACAAGCTGTACTTACAGTAAAGCTCGGTCCCTGAATGTTGTAGTCGATTGCAATGTTTGCGGCCGCAATGTTACCAAGGATTTTAGGAATAAAGCGTGGACCTACCTTTTTGTGTGAAGCACCTGAAAGAGCTTCCTGAGTGAATGCAATTGTTGCAATTCCGCTCATTGCAGTACCCATAACAATACCGGTTCTCTGTGGATCTGTAATTTCAAGATTGCTCTGCTTCATTGCCTCTTCAGCAGCGATGTAAGCGTACTGCATAAAGGGATCTGTCTTTCTGATGAGGTCTTTTGCAAGATAATCAGTAGGATTGAAGTTCTTGAGTTCACCTGCTACCTGAACTGCAAGTTCTGACGGATCAAAGCTTTTGATTGTATCAATACCTGACATACCTGCAGTGATGTTTTTCCAATAGTTGTCAACTCCGATTCCTACAGGCGTAACGGCACCCATACCGGTGACTACGATTTTTTTCATTTGATGTAACTCCTTAATGCGTATTTTTAGTATCTGCTATTTACTTTTTGCATATTCTTATGCTATACTTGAATTATAACAGAAAATGGTAAATATTTCAACAGATTGAATAATGCAAAAACTGTTTATTTCATAACAAATAAATCGGTTTCTGCATAATGATTAAAAGATGAGGTGAACAATTTTGGATATAAATCAGATTAAGTGTTTCATTTCAGTAGCACAGACGCTCAATTTTTCCGAAGCCGCACGTCGCAACTATGTATCTCAGTCAACAGTCAGCAGATATATAAGCGATCTCGAAAAGGAATTCGGAGTACAGCTTTTCACAAGGTCACACAGAGATGTTATTATAACAAATGAAGGCAAAACTTTATTGCCGTATGCAATGGAGATAGTTGACACCCTTAAGAAAGCAAAAACTGTAATCAAACAGATGCATGACGGAGGACAGGGAAAGATAATTATAGGCTGTGATGTGACATCGCTGAGTTTTCCTTCAAAATGTATTTCCGATTTCAGCTGTAAATACCCCGAAATTACAATTGAAGTGCGTCAGATAGACGATACCGACAGAACTCAGGTTATAACGGGAGGCGACTACGATTTTTGCTTTATGCCGAGAGATATGGTTCCTGAGAGCTCAGGTATAGAGTCGATTGTGACGCACAATGAGTCGTTGGCTATCGTAACAGCCAAGAATTATAAGTTCAACGGTCGAAAAAGCATCAGTCTCAGAGACCTTGCAGATGAGAAACTGATGTTGTTCTCGGAAAACGTTGCACCGATAGTCTATATGGAAATAATGGATTTGCTCAGAACTTTTCATATTTCGCCTAATATAGAAAGCTCATTTGATGATCTTGTGTCGATGTCGGTTGCAGTGTCCTCGGGAATAGGAGTATCTATTATACCGTATTCACTTGCAAAATTCTTATCATCTGAATATTCTGATGTTTTTCCGATAGAAGATGCTGACACGAGTGTAGCTTATGTAATGGCATGGGGAAAGAATATCTCAAACCCTGCATCGAAGCTTTTTATAGAGGCGGTCAAAAAATTTGCAACAGGCGAAGACAATTTTTATGAATTGTAAAAAACGAACGGTAGTCAAAGTGTACAAAAATTAAGGGCGCAATTGTGCAGAATGGGTGTTTACTTTATAAATCCATAGTGTTATAATATATTTAGTCAAGAAAAATGACTAAATATTTTGCAAACGGAGGAGATTATAATGTATAGATTTACTTTACCTCGTGACTTATTCCACGGTGAGGACGCACTCTCAAGCCTTAAAAATTTAGAGGGCAAAAAAGCAATTGTAGTAGTTGGCGGCGGTTCAATGAAGCGTTTTGGCTTTCTTGATAAGGCTGTTGAATATTTAAAAGAAGCAGGAATGGAAGTAGAACTTTTTGAAGGTGTAGAGCCTGACCCATCAGTTGAAACAGTTATGAAGGGCGCAGAAGCAATGCGTGCATTCGAGCCTGATTGGATTGTTGCAATGGGCGGTGGTTCACCGATTGATGCCGCAAAGGCAATGTGGGCTTTCTACGAGTATCCTGAAACAACTTTTGAAGATCTTATCACACCGTTCAACTTCCCTAAACTCAGAACAAAGGCTAAATTCTGTGCTATTCCTTCAACATCGGGAACAGCTACTGAGGTAACAGCATTCTCAGTTATCACAGACTATTCAAAGGGCATCAAATATCCGCTTGCAGACTTCAACATCACTCCTGATGTTGCTATTGTTGACCCTGCGCTTGCAGAGACGATGCCTAAAAAGCTCACCGCACATACAGGTATGGATGCTATGACACATGCTGTTGAAGCATATGTTTCAACTCTTAACTGTGAGTATACAGACGCACTTGCACTCCATGCAATCAAGATGATTCACGAGAATCTCAAGAAGTCATATGACGGAGATATGGCTTGCAGAGCAAAGATGCATGATGCCCAGTGCCTTGCCGGTATGGCATTCTCAAATGCTCTTCTCGGTATCGTACATTCAATGGCTCATAAGACAGGTGCTGCATTCTCAGGCGGTCATATTATTCACGGTTGTGCAAATGCAATGTATCTGCCAAAGGTTATCAAATTTAATTCAAAGGACGCAACAGCGGCAGAGCGTTATGCACAGATTGCTAAATTTATCAACCTCAAGGGTGAAACAACGGAAGAGCTTGTTGATGCACTTATCGCAGAACTTCGCAGTATGAATGATCAGCTTGATATTCCTCAGAGTATCAAGAATTACGGTCAGGGCGGTGTTATCGACGAAGTAAGCATTATTGATGAGAAGGAATTCTTAGATAAGCTTCCTGAAACAGCAAAGAATGCTATCGCCGATGCATGCACAGGTTCAAATCCACGTCAGCCAAGTCAGGAAGAAATGGAGAAACTTCTCAAGGCTTGCTACTATGATCTTGAAATAGATTTCTGATGATAATTTAACACAAAATATATTACAGGGAGAGTGATTCATTCATTCTCCCTTATTCACTGTATAATACTCAACTCCACTTAAAATGCGGAAATCTTTTCGGTAATTCAGACAGTGTTTTGAAAAACAAAATAAATGCATTAATATGGCTTGAAAATGGAAAGCTGTTGTGATATATTAATAATAAATTACACTTGTTCAATGTTAGTATTTTTATATTGTGATGGGGAGGATATTATGCGTGTTTTAATTTGCGATGACGATTTTTACATTGTAGAAATTCTTAGTGCCATGACAGAAGAGTATTTTAAAAAACATGGTATATCTGTCGAAATCACATCAAAGACTTCGGGCTCCGATATCATAAAAGCCGATAATAGTTATGATATTGCTTTTCTGGACGTGGAAATGCCCGAGTATAGCGGTCTTGCCGTTGCAAAGCATCTTAAGAAGAAAAACTCAGATATAATATTGTTTATGATAACCTCATTTCCCGAATATCTCGACGAAGCAATGGACTTGAATGTGCTTAGATATCTACCTAAACCACCTGAAAAGAGCCGACTTTTCAGTGGGCTTGATTCGGCAATGAAAAGATATGTCGAGAATACACGAGTGCTTGTTACTGACGGAGCCAGAAAAGCGAGAGTATATGTGCGTGATATCCTCTATGTGACGATATATAAGAGAAAATCAATGATAGTGACAAAAGATGAGGAAATAATCTGTAACAGAACTCTTGCGCAGTGGGAAGAAATTCTAAGTGATATGAGTTTTGCTCAGCCTCACTACAGTTATCTTGTGAATTTACAGAATGTGGACAAGATAGAAAATGATATGATTATTCTGTTGAAGAATAATAAAGAAAAAGTTACGGTGAAAATATCCCAAAGGAAGAGCAAAGAGTTCAAAAACAAATTTTTTGAATACATAACAAATTAAAAAAATGTTGACAAGCAGTAAAAATATGTTATAATTATATTTGTTGTGTTATGCAACAAATCCTTGCGGCAAAAGCCGCCATAAAGTCCAGAAGGAGGTGCAATGAAGATGGCAATTACAGCTAATTACGAAACAGTAATGATCGTATCAATGAAGAAGGGCGAAGAAGGCATTCAGGCAATCGTTGAAAAGTTCAAGGCTCTCATTGAAAAGCATGCCACATTGAAGAACGTTGACGAATGGGGCAAGAGAAAGCTTGCTTACCTCATCAACAAGGAAAGCGAAGGCTACTACGTTCTTTTCGATTTTGAAAGCACAGCTGAGTTCCCTGCAGAACTCGACCGTATCTACAAGATCACAGACGGCGTAATGCGTTCACTCATTATCAAGAAGGAAGACGAATAATCACATTGTAGGGTTTATCCCGAATCACGAAAGGAACACAGATGTTAAACAGAGTTATTTTAATGGGCAGACTCGTTTCTGACCCTGAATTAAAGACAACAGGCACAGGTATCAGCGTAACAAGCTTTAGAATAGCTGTAGATCGTAGCTATGTTAAAAGCGGAGAAGAGCGCAAGGCAGACTTTTTTGATATAGTATGCTGGCGCAGTACAGCTGAATTTGTATGCCGCTATTTCGGAAAAGGTTCACTTATTGCCGTTGAAGGTCAGCTTCAGAGCCGTACTTATCAGGCAAAGGACGGATCAAACCGTTATGTTGTTGAAGTTGTCGCAGACAATGTATCTTTCACAGGCGAACGCCGTGAAAATGCAGGCGGTTATAACCAACCGTATGGCAATCAGTCTTACGGAAACCCTGCTCCGTCATACGGTGGCAGTCAGGTATATCAGCAGGAAGCTCCACAGCAGGCTCCTGCATCATATCAGAGCGGATCTAACTCAGATTTTCAGGATATGCCGCTTGACGACGACTTACCATTTTAATTACAACTTAGTTTAAATAATTCTCACGAAAGGAGAACTCAATCATGGCAGACAGACCAATGAACCGTGGCAGAAAGGCTCGCAAGAAAGTTTGCGGTTTCTGCGTTGACAAGGTTGAACATATCGATTACAAGGATATCGCACGTCTTCGCCGTTATATGTCAGAGAGAGGCAAGATTCTTCCTCGCCGTGTAACAGGCACATGTGCAAAGCATCAGCGTGAACTCACAGTAGCAATCAAGCGTGCTCGTCACCTTGCATTACTTCCTTATTCAGCTGACTAATTTCATAAAGTCATTAAACCGTCTTACATCAGTAAGGCGGTTTTTTTAGCATTGGGAAGATAGGTCGTTTTTATTGGAAACGTTCGTTGCCCAACCATTGACTTGATATATTGGTAACTATCACATTTCTTGACCGTAATATTTTATAATCTTTTACTCATAAGTTTTGGTATGGTAAAGGTTTTGCTCTGCTTAAAGTAACCAATAGATGAGGCGCAATTCACACCCATTGACAAATACCCTCAGGGGGTATATAATAAAAATACCCTGAGGGGTATAATTTATATAAGGTAGGTGGATTTTGTATGGAGCAAAATTGTTGTTGTCACAAAACCAAAAAACGTGACGAAGATGAATATAAGAAACTTATCAACAGATTAAGCCGTATAGAAGGTCAGATTCGTGGCATAAAAGGAATGGTAGAAAAAGATGCCTACTGCACTGATATCCTTGTACAGGTGTCAGCCGTGAATGCTGCCTTGAATGCCTTTAATAAAGAACTTCTGTCAAATCATATCCGTACTTGTGTGGCTCAGGATATAAGAAACGGCAAAGACGAGATTATAGATGAGCTTGTTGATACACTTCAGAAACTGATGAAATAGGAGGTGCCTTATGGAACAATATAACGTAACAGGAATGAGCTGTGCTGCTTGCAGTGCAAGAGTTGAAAAAGCAGTTTCAAAACTCGAGGGAGTAACCTCCTGCTCGGTGAGTTTGCTGACAAACTCAATGGGAGTTGAGGGAACAGCGACTTCTGAAGCAGTAATAAAAGCAGTAGAAGAAGCAGGCTACGGGGCATCTTTGAAAAATAATTCTGCAAAAGAAACAAAATCAACAGTTAAATCGGATTTCCTAAAAGATACAGAAACACCAGCATTAAAGAAAAGATTGATAGCTTCGCTGATTTTCCTTGCAGTGCTGATGTACTTTTCAATGGGACATATGATGTGGAATTTCCCTGTGCCGTCATTTTTTGAGCATAACCACATCGCAATGGGACTTTTGCAACTTCTGCTGACAGTTGCTGTAATGGTAATAAATCAGAAGTTTTTTATAAGCGGATTCAAAGCATTGCTAAAAAAATCTCCGAATATGGACACTCTCGTAGCTCTCGGCTCTGGAACAGCCTTTGTCTACAGTACATACGCATTGTTCGCAATGACATCAGCGCAGTTAAGCGGAGATATGAACGCAGTAATGTCGTATATGCACGAGTTGTATTTTGAGTCGTCGGCAATGATTCTGACTTTGATAACAGTCGGAAAAATGCTCGAAGCACGTTCAAAGGGAAAAACAACTGATGCACTGAAAAGTCTGATGAACCTTGCGCCAAAAACAGCAACACTTCTTGTTGACGGAAAAGAAACCGAAGTTGCAATAGATTCCGTGAAAAAAGGCGATGTATTTGTAGTCAGACCGGGTGAGAGTATTCCTGTAGACGGAGTAATAATCGACGGTTCGAGCGCAATAAATGAATCTGCACTCACGGGAGAAAGTATTCCTGTCGATAAAAACAAAGGCGATGCCATTTCAGCCGCAACAATCAGTCAGTCGGGTTTCATAAAATGCGAAGCGACAAGAGTCGGGGAGGATACTACTCTTTCGCAGATTATAAAAATGGTCAGCGATGCGGCTGCAACAAAAGCACCGATAGCAAAGGTTGCCGATAAAGTTTCGGGAATTTTTGTCCCCGTAGTAATCACAATAGCTGTGATTACAGCTATTGTATGGCTCTTAATCGGCGAGGGTGTGGGTTCAGCACTTGCAAGAGCAATTTCAGTACTTGTCATTAGTTGTCCTTGCGCACTCGGACTTGCAACACCTGTCGCAATTATGGTAGGAAGCGGTGTAGGCGCAAAGAACGGAATTCTCTACAAGACTGCGGTTTCCCTTGAGGAGACAGGAAAAATCAATGTAGTTGCACTTGATAAAACAGGAACAATCACCAGCGGAGAGCCTAAGGTAACGGATATAATTTCGATTGGAACAACAGAAACAGAACTTTTAAAAATCGCATATTCACTTGAATGTAAAAGTGAGCATCCGCTTGCAAAGGCAATAATTGAAAAAGCAAACGACAGTAATATAAAGTCTGCGGAAGTCGAAAATTTCAGAATTTACTCAGGAAACGGACTTTCTGCAGTACTCAACGGAGAAGAAATTTCGGGCGGAAACCGAAACTTTATTTCAGAAAAAGCTGAGATAAATTCAGAAATAATCACCAAGGCACAAAAGATTGCCGAAGAAGGGAAAACACCGTTATATTTCTCAAAAGGAAATAAACTTCTCGGTATAATTGCAGTGGCAGACGTAATCAAACCCGATAGTCCGCAAGCTGTAAAAGAATTGCAGAATATGGGAATTCACGTTGTAATGCTTACAGGCGACAACGAAAAAACTGCAAATGCAATCGGAAAACAGGTCGGAGTAGACGAAGTTATTGCAGGAGTTCTTCCGGATGGTAAGGAAAGCGTAATCAGACAATTGAAGCAAAAAGGTAAGGTTGCGATGGTAGGAGACGGCATCAACGATGCGCCTGCCCTCACAAGTGCAGATATCGGAATTGCAATAGGCGCAGGAACAGATGTTGCAATTGAATCTGCTGATGTGGTGCTGATGAAAAGCCGACTCAGCGATGTCCCTGCGGCTATCAGACTCGGCAGAGCAACGCTCAGAAATATTCACGAAAATCTATTCTGGGCATTTATCTATAATATAATCGGAATCCCTCTTGCCGCAGGAGTATTCATACCTCTGCTCGGTTGGAGAATGAATCCGATGTTCGGTGCAGCAGCAATGAGCCTGTCAAGCTTCTGTGTAGTGTCAAATGCTCTCAGACTTAATTTTGTGAAAATCCGTAAAGCGGATAAAGATAAAAAACTAAAAGTAAAGGAGAAACCAAAAATGGAAATAACAATGAAAATTGAAGGTATGATGTGCCCCC
This sequence comes from Ruminococcus sp., assembly GCA_045133455.1. Classification (GTDB taxonomy): domain Bacteria; phylum Bacillota; class Clostridia; order Oscillospirales; family Acutalibacteraceae; genus Ruminococcoides. The sequence continues at coordinate 2,546 of JBGUUJ010000245.1, read as the reverse complement.
ACTGCGAAGCAAGAGTAAAGAAAGTTCTCGAGGAACTTCCGGAAGTATCTCACGCAGTACCAAGCCACGAAAAGGGAACAGCAGTAGTAACTCTTGAAAAAGAGATTTCTTTTGATGTCCTTAAAAAGACTGTTGAAGATCAGGGCTACACAGTGACAGAATAAAATAAGAAAATATTGTATAAAAAAAGCACCTCTGACAATACTAATTGCGGAGGTGCTTTTTATGAGCGATTATTATAACAGAAACATCAGAAGAAAAAAGCGAAGTCGTCGTGAAAAAATCGGATTTTACACCGCTTTTTCAATTTGTCTGATAGCAGTCTGTATGGCGGTATATTCAACATATAACACACTTTCAATTCCGACAACAGAGAACAAGACAGAAACAACGCAGGCACAACAGGTAGATCAGGTAGTGACAGGTGTAGTCGAAACGCAGGATGAACCCGAATTTGTCCCTACAATACCTCAGGTTACTGTAATTTCAGAAACGGCAACGCAACCGCAGACAACAGAACCTGATGAAAAAAGTCGTGATGATGCCCTTGAAACAATGCTATCAACCGACCTTTCATTGACATATCCGCTGAAATCGGCCAATGTTCTGCGAGAATACAGCACAGACAGTGTGTATTTCAAAACTTTAAACGTCTGGAAACCACATCTCGGAGTGGATTTTGCAGGAGAACTCGGTGATGAAGTAACAGCAATGGCAGGTGGTGCTGTCACAAAGGTGACTGAGGATAAAATGTACGGAAAAACCGTTGAAATCGCTGTTAATGATGCGGTGTGCATATACAGCGGACTAGGAAAAATCGAAGTTGAAGAGGGCGACTCTGTCGAAACAGGCGAAAAAATTGGAGTAATAGGTACAGTTCCTTTTGAGGCAAGTGATGCGAATCACATTCATATAGCTGTAAAAGTCAACGGTAATTATGCAGACCCTTTGTCTTTCATCGGAAATAATCAGTAATATAATTTAAGATATTTCATATAATTAAACAAACACGCCCTCGTTTCGTTTTCAGGGGCAAAAAATGGAGGATACATCAATTTGTATCCTCCGTTTTTCTGCATAATTAGAAACTATGATTTTATGTCAATGAAAAATAATCAGATTATATTTCAATTTAAACTTCAAAAATAAATGAAATTGAAAATTATCTTTCACTTTCATGCCATTCTTCATTGCCGAAGATAAAATCATCGAGATCCATAACGATGAACTTCATAAAAACACCTCCTTGATAAACAATACAGTATATTCAGGAAATGGTCAAATATGAAAATTATTTGTGATCAAGAATATCAAGATAACTGAGTATAATTTTAACAGCCTGGTCAGTTGTGATATGCGTACTGTTTATACACAAATCATAATTGTCAGCCAGACCCCATTTTTTACCTGAATAAAAACTATAGTAGTTTGCTCTGTTTTTGTCTGCTTTGATAACCGCCTGCTTAGCACGTGCAGGATCAATCTCGTGTCTGTCGACTGCTCTTTTGATTCTGCTGTCGATATCCGCATAAATAAATACCTTCACAACATTCGGATTGTCTCTTAAAATATAGTCAGCGCATCTTCCGACTACAACGAAATTCCCTTTTTCAGCGAGATCCCTGATAATCTGGTGCTGTAAAATATAAAGACGGTCGTTGATGGGCAAATCACCCATTGACGAAAAGCTGTTACCATAGTTATACAAACCTGTAGAAAGAGTATAAAGCAGACTGTTGGTAGCTTTTTCGTCAACCTTTTCAAATACTTCGGGACAAATACCGCTTTCTTTAGCGGCAAGAGAAATAAGCTCCTTATCGTAGAATGGAATATCAAGTGTTTGAGCGAGTGACTTGCCGATTTCGTGACCACCCGAACCGAACTGTCTTGTAATAGTGATAATTTTGTTATAGCTCATTTCATCAACTCCCAAGGGTATTTGCAGTGTATAAATATACCTTTATACAACTATATAATAACACGTTTTTAGAAAAAATCCAGCGATTTACATCAATTTTACAAAGTTTGTACAATGTGAATAAATAAAGTTAAGGCAGATTGTACAAAGAGCAAATAAAATCTTGCTGATTAATGCTTGATGAACTTAATATGTAGTATTATAATACTTATATTTATATAATATGTATGTGTTTAACAAGTATGAACTGTGTAAAAGATGAAGAATAAAAAAATCAAAAAAAGTTTGCAAAAAGGTGTTGACAAAAGGGAAGGCATTTGATATAATAACAAACGTTCGCTGAAAGACAGCGCTCAGTAAGAAAAGGAAACCTCGAAAAAAGTTTAAAAAAACTTGAAAAAGGGGTTGACAAAAGCGAAAAGCTGTTGTATAATAGCTCTTGCGCTACTGAGATGAACGGCAAAAGCCGAGTGTCTTTTAGTGCGTTGGACCTTGAAAATTAAACAACGAAAGTAATAAGAAACCCGTAATGACTTTGAGGAAAGCTCAAAGAATTACAGTGAGATGTAACACTAAAAATACATCAGGAAATTCACGGATACAAAGTTAGTATTCTGAATGAGCGATT
>JBGUUJ010000244.1:0-11072 GCA_045133455.1 Ruminococcus sp. | reverse complement strand
AAAACATAAGTTATCAAGTGGCGGCTGGCAAAATCAACAAAGATTTGCTTCATAGAATAATGGCTGCAATTATGGATAGAACATACGAAATTGATGAAGAATTGAAACTTGAAATTTATAATGCTATTAAGTAATAGTTGCTATAAGTGTTGCTAAATAGTTATCCATTAGCAACACACAAGCAACAAAAACGAGCAAAAACCCCATAAAATAGGGCTTTTGGAATGTAAAAAAGTTCTCAAAGAGATAATTATATTATTTCGATTCACCAACTCCAAAGCTCGCAAGGGTTTTGGAGTTTTCTTTTTGGAACTTTGGGTTTCCGAAAAAAGGTTGTTTCAAAACTCGTAAGGGTAGTTTATCCACCCGAAACGTAACCTATATATCAATTATTCGGGCGGGAAACAACGAATTATTTATACCAATCTATCTACTCGATTTAGATGCAACGATATGTTGCAAAAAAATAACGGCTTCCTTTTTTGAGAAAGCCGTTATACTATAGTAAATTATTAATCTTCGGTTTTTTCCTTGAAAGCGAAGAATCTCTGTCCGATGTAGTTGAATGCAACGAACAGGCAAGAGCCGACAATCATTGAAGCGTAGTCTGCGAATACATTTGCTTCAAGACCAAACATCGTAATGGAGTTTGCAACGCAAATCCATTTTGTAACGGGGATTGCAATTCCGTATGCAAGACCGTAGCAGATTGCAATGTTGAGTGCAAACTTTGCAACAGGTTTCCAGCCCTTTTCTGTGTTCTTGAACGTAAAATATTTGTTGAGGAAGTAGCTTACAACACTTCCGAAGAAGTATCCGAGGATTGAAGCAAGCCACACACCCCAGTCAAACTTGTCCCAGCCGAAACAGGCATAGAATACAAACTGGAGTCCGTTTCCTACGAGGGTGTTAATTATACCTACAAGAATGAACTTCCAAAACTTGATGTCAAAAAACTTTTTTAAAAAATCCTTCATTATTTGATATCCTTTTCCTTATTATTTTCCTCTTCAAAATTCGAGTGCTTTACAATATATATCGGTCTGTCTTTTGTTTCCATATATATTCTGCCGATGTATTCGCCTAAAATGCCGATTGACATTTCCGTGAGTCCGCCGAGGAACAGTACTGCACACAACGTTGTTACATAACCGGGGGTGGTAATTCCGAAGAACAACGTCTGAATAAGTGTTATTATAATGTATATAAGCGACACCATAAAAATAATTCCGCCCATAACAGCCGTAAATCTCAGCGGAGCAACCGAGAAGCAGGTTATGCCGTCAATTGCGTATTTTAACAGACTTGAGAATTTCCAAGTTGTAGTGCCGAGCTGACGCTCAACAGTTTTAAATGAAATCCATTTTGTGTTGAAGCCTACCCAAGAGAAGATACCTTTTGAAAATCTCTGAACTTCGCTCAGCTCGAGAATTGAGTCAACCATCTGACGTGTCATCATTCGGTAGTCCATTGCTCCGTAGGGGTTTTTGACGTCTGTCAGCTTGTTTGAAAGTTTGAAGAAAAGTTTCGAGAATACATCTCTGAAAGCACCTTCGCCCTCACGCTCGTCACGTTTAGTTGCACAACAATCGTAACCTTCCTTTTCGATAGCCTCAATCATCTGTGGAAAAATTTCAGGCGGATGCTGTAAATCGGCGTCCATTACAACGACGTAATCTGCCGTTGTGTGCTGAAGTCCTGCATACATTGCGGCTTCTTTTCCGAAGTTTCTTGAAAACGAAATGTATTTTACATTGTCGAACTGATCTGCGAGCTTCTTCATCACAAGATATGTCTTGTCTTTGCTTCCGTCATTTACAAGGATATATCTGAAACTGTGAGTCGGAATTGTCTCGATTACTTTGTTGGTTTCAAGCACAAAATGCTCAAGTCCTTCTTCCTCATTGTAGCAAGGAACGACTAAATCTATGGTTTTCATACTAAATCACCCTTTTCAATAAATACATTATAACAAAGCTATTGCAAAATGTCCATATTTTTATTTCGGGTAGATAAATCGGATTTAGGCAATACGTCGGTTTTTTATTTCGGGTAGATAAATCGGATTTAGGCTATACGTCGGTTGCCCGACAGGCAGGGCGATTTGGAAATAACGTAATGTTAAATACAAATTTATCGGTCGGGTATTTAAGTTGCGAATTATATGAACTTTTCTTCTCGAAATAAAATAAATAAAAATGATAAAATGATGTTTACGTTGATAAAAATATATGTTAAAATGAAATAGATTAGGTGTGTTTTGCACCACCATTGCTTTTCGGAGGTTAAATTCTTATGTCCAACACAAAAACTCTGAACAAGCCTACGACTCTGTCGCCGCAGAATCAAGGCAAGTTCAAGGCATTTTTCTCAAACAATTTATTCATCATTCTGGCATTTTTAGTGCCGTTTGTGCTGATGACAACTGCCTTTGCAATTATGAAGGTTTCACCTTTCGGTGACCAGCAGATTCTTGTTACAGACCTTTGGCACCAGTACTATCCTTTCTTGGTTGACTTACAGGACAAGCTCAAGAATGGTGAATCGCTGTTCTGGTCGTGGACTCAGGGTGGCGGCGTAAACTACTTTGCACTGGCTTCATACTATCTTGCAAGTCCGATGAACTTCCTGTCTGTGTTCATTCCGAGTGAATGGCTCAGAGAGTTCCTTATGTTCTCGGTTGTTACAAAGATTGCTCTTGCAGGTATGTTTATGGCTATCTTCCTGCGCAGTGTCTACAAGAAGAATGACTTTTCACTTGTGTTCTTCGGCTGTTGCTTCTCGTTCTGTGCCTTCTTTATGGGCTATTACTGGAACACCATATGGCTCGACACTGTGTGCATAACTCCTCTTGTCGTGCTGGGTGCAGTCAAACTTCTGACCGAAAATAAGTTTAGACTCTATGTTGTTACACTTGCAATTTCACTTCTTGCAAACTATTACATAGGTTTCTTCACCTGTATTTTCGTACTTTTGGTGTTCATTGCGTATAACATCGTAAAGTGGGACGGAATCAAAGTTTTCTTCAAAAAACTTATGAGTATGGGTATTTTCTCACTCATTGCAATCGGAATTACTGCATTTTTCCTGATTCCTGCATTCTTCGGTTTACAGAACACAAATGCTTCGGGAAGTTTGTTCCCTTCAACATTTGATATCAATATCGGAGAAACAGATGACTTTATGGGTGTGCTTACAGCGATAAAGGAAATCTTCAGCAACTTCATCACATTCATTTCTCCTGCGACAAAAGAGGCTGACGCATTGCCTAACATTGCCTGCGGAACAGTTTCAATTGTTCTCGGAATTCTTTTCCTCACTTCGAAGAAAATCAAGCTTAAGGAAAAGATTGTTGACATCTGCCTTATCCTCTTTATGATTATCAGCTGTGTTATCAGACAGCTCGACTATATCTGGCACGGTTTCCACTTTACAAATATGATTCCGTACCGCTTCAGCTATCTCATAAGCTTTGTACTCGTTGTAATGGCATTCAGAGCGTTTATGCTCATTGATTTTGCATCATATTGGGACGTTATTATTGCTGCACTCGGCACAAGTATTATTATTCTGCTTGCAATCGGTACTCAGGAAAATTACACAATCATCGGAACTGCAATTATCGCATTTGTTGTGTGCGCTATGCTCTTCCTCTTTGCAAAGAGAATTATCCCGAAACAGGTGCTTATGATTGTACTTGCCGTTGTCGTAATTGGTGAAAGCGGTGCTACGGCATATATAGGTGTAAAGACAACCACAGTTACAAGCACATATGATTACCCCAGAGGTGAAGAGGTTACTGCTCAGATTATAGACCAGATGAATGCTCTTGAAGAGAACACAACGGAGATGTGGCGAGCTGAGATGACTTCAACACAGACACTCAATGACGGTTCACTCAACGGCTACAACGGACTTTCAATGTTCAACTCTATGGCAAATGTCGATATGACAAGATTCTCCGAGAACTTCGGTATGATGGGTTGGAAGAGTGGTAACAGATACACATACGCCGAGGGTTCACCTGTAACAAATATGTTTATGAATCTCAAGTATATAATTTCCCGTAACGGAATTTACCGCAATACATATGATCTTAGCGAGGTTTATCAGGCAGGTAATGAAATTCTTCTCAGAAACGAGCACTACATTCCTATGGGCTTTATGGTAAATCAGAGCCTTGTTCAGTGGGTGGAAAACGATAACGAAGACCAGTTCAATCCATTTGACCAGCAGAACGACTTCTTCAGACTTGCAACAGGAATTGACGAGCCGGTATATACAGCTCTTGAGGTTGTGTCTCAGGGACACTATGATTACACAAAATTCCCTGTAAATAAGACTGCTTACGGTAAGTATTCATTCAGTTGCACAGATGCAACAATCACACCTCATGTCAAGTGGAACTACGAAGCACCTGAGGACGGACTTTACTGTATGTATGCCGATATTTCAGGCGGTGACGATGTTACAATTATGGTAAATGACGTCGCACAGTCATCAACATACGGAATGGGACGTCCGTACATTGCTTGTATCGGTTACTTCAATCAGGGCGACAAGATTTCCGTATACTCACAGCTTGAGCAGGGACAGTCGGGTTCGGCACAGGTTTATGTAAATCTTCTCAATCAGGACGTTTTTGAACAGGGCTATGAAATCGTAAGCAAAGACGTTATGGAAACAACAAAACTTACAGGTAATTCAATGGAAGGTACAATCGACGTAAGCGAAAGAGGATTGTTCTATACATCGGTTCCTTACGAAGAAGGCTGGACAGCATACGTTGACGGTAAAGAGGTTGAAATTACACCTGTAGGCGGTTCACTTGTAGCATTCTCACTTTCACCTGGCAAACACGATATCAAACTTGTCTACTATCCAAAGGGTTTCTGGCCGGGATTTGCAGTGACATCAGTGTGCATTGTGACATTCGGTTTGCTGTGTTTCTATAGTTATAAACTCAAAAAGAAAAAGCAGAACGCTCAGGCAGCGGAAGTAAGCAAAACTGAATAAAATAATAAAATCCACACCTGAATTACTCGGGTGTGGATTTTTTGGTGGATAGAAAGGTTTTGAATTGATAAATTGGTTGCGTTTTCGGACGACCAATGGTTGTCCCTACGGTATGGTGCGTTGCAAATAACTTGATGAAGGTAACTGAAAGAAATGTAGTAGTTACCAATATATCAAATATATAGGTGGATAATAAACCGCTTGATGAAGTTAACTCCGAGAAATGTAGCAGTAACCAATATATCGAGTATATGGCTGGGGGCGAGTGCCTCGACACTCAAATCGGGGAGATAGGTTGATTTTTAAGAAAACTCCTATGCCCGACCTTAATAAAAGAAATGTAGCAGTTACCGATATATCAAGTTTACGGTTGGGCACGAAACGTTTCCGATAAAAACAACCTTTCTACGCAAAGTTAAAATTCCCAGAAGAGGTCGTCGAGAGTTTTGCCGAGGACTTTGCAGATTGCAATGCAAAGCTTTATTGTGGGGTTATAGTCGCCTTTTTCAATTGCCGAAATCGTCTGACGTGACACTCCGACTCTGTCGGCTAAATATTGTTGCGACATATCAAGTGCGGCTCGGGCACTTTTGAGCTTCAGGTTTTTCATTCTTCCTCACACACTCTCTTGTTCATAATCATTTTGATAGCAGATGCTAAAGCAAATCCGAAAAATATTACCGCACAGACTGCAGTTATAACGCTTTCATTAAGAACTCCGTTTGTTAAGATTGATTCGCTTTCATCTGTTATTTGCATTACAAAAGAAAAAGTCTGTATTGCACACATTAAAAGCGAAAATACCATAAATGATGTTATTGTCCAGCCTTTCGGAGTAAAATATGCGTCTTTGAATATACATATTATAACAAAAACCAACACCGAGAGCCATACACCCGTTATCATCTGAACACTTACAAGCGCCCATTCAAACTCGAGTATACTAAGAAACATACAAAGCAGACAGTATGCAACAAGAGTGAAAAATGCACCTGCATATGCTGAATTTCGGGCTAAAATTTGACGCTCGTCATATTGGCAGTTTGAGCCGTGTTTCTTTTTATATAATACACGGACAATGCATACGGCAAGAAATGCTACTACAAAACCTACTATAAAAGCGATTGAAAAAGTATCTGACATAATAAAATCTCCTAATAATAAAATGTGTAAGCTTACCTCTTGCTATTATAATATACTGAAGTTTACATAATGTCAAGTATATTTTACAAAAAGTTAAAAATAATTTTTAAAATGCCAAAACAAAAGCTCCCGAAAAGGGAGCTTGATTTGTGTGAAGATTATGCTTCTCCGTAATACGCACGGCAACCGCCAATGTACTTAGGACGTGTTCTCGCAGAAAGCAGAATTGCGTTTCCGATGTGGTCGATGCTGAGCCTTACAGGTACGGCAACCCTTTTCAGATGCATACCGATAAGCGTTCCGCCGATATCAAGTCCTGCATCAGCTCTAATTTCTTCAACGGCAACAGGATTTTTAAATGTCTTGTACGCAGTGGTCGCAAATGAACCGCCTGCTTTTGGTTGAGGAATAACGCTCACGATTTCAGAATTTTTTACAGCTTCTTTTTCTATAATAATGGCTCTGTTCAGATGTTCACAGCACTGCGCCGCAAGATAGATTTCTTTTTTCTGTAAAACCTCGTAAATTCCGCTGAAAACTGCCTCGGCAGTCTCAACACTTGAGTTTTTGCCGATGATACCGCCCGAAACTTCACTTGATGAACAGCCGACTACCAAGATGTCGCCTTTTTCAAGTTTTGCAATCTCGCAGATTTCCGTTGCGGCAATTTTTGCCTGTTCATAAAATTCAGTATATTTTCTGTCCATAATATGTCATCTCCAAACTGATTTTAGTATACCACATTTACATTATAAAATCAATTTTTCACCTGAAAATGCCGATAAAACCTGCATTATTCATAAGTTCAAATTCAGCGTCATATAATAGTTACAAACGTGTAATCAAATGATAACAAAATGGTGACATTGCGATTTCTTGCAAATTGCCTATAAATTTGCAGGAAATTTTAAAATAAGGACTCGAAAAATAATGCTTTTTCGGAAAAATATCAATTATCGTTGTGAATATTGCACAAAATCACACCCTCGAATTAGTTTGACATAACCAAAGTCCGAGATTATAATGACCAATCGTAGCGAACACCTCTTGCAGAATTCCTGCAAAAACGTGTTTCGTTAAGGTATGGTAGGTATATGAATTAAAATAGTGAAAAAGGAGTACATACGATGAAAGTAAACGCAAGTAAACAGCATATTGCGAGTTCGATTCTCGCATTACTGCTTGTAGGTGCGATGATTATTGGTTCGTTTATGACTGTTGCGGCTGCAGTGACATCTGCGGACGCTGAAATCAAAGCAACCGAAAACAGCGGATATGATAACTTTGGAGAATATGAGCTCGCCAACGGTGACCTTCTCGTAACAAAAAACAGTGGATTTGACTTTGAAGTTGATGTTCTCGACGCAAACACAATCACAATTGACAACTGCGGTGAGATACAGACAGTTAATATTGCAAAGGGAACTGTAGCCGATGCACTTAAAAAGGCAGGTATCACACTTGCCGACAATCAGATTGCAGTTCCGTCAGAGAAAACAAGTATTATCGGTGACACCGAAATCAGAATCTGCAACGCAAAGGAACTCAATGTAACAGCCGATGGTGAAACAAAAACTGTTTTCGTTCCTTACGGTAACATCAGAGAGGCACTGACTATGGCTGGTTACAATCTCGGCGAAGATGATATTCTGAGTGTTGATGACGATGCTAAAACAGAAACTCTTGATAGTGTTACAATCAAGAGAGTAACTTACGGCGAAGAAACAACAAACGAGACTATAGCGTACACAAGCAGTAATAAAAATTCCGATGAAGTTGAGCTCGGTACAACAAAAGTTAAAACTGAGGGTAAGAACGGCGAGAAGCTTGTCATAAGAAAGTGCAAGTACATCGATGGCAAAAAGGTTTCAGAGGAAGTAATCGACAGCAAAACAATTAAAAAGCCGGTCAACGAGGTTATTCTTGTAGGTACAAAGGGTGCGGCTACAAGCGGCGGAGCAGGCACATTCACTGATATGTACGGCAATACAATTGCCTACAGTCAGGTGCTCACAGGCTCAGGCACAGCATACACAGCACCTGCAGGTGCCGGAACGGCAACAGGCGTGCCTGCATATCACGGCGGTGTAGCTGTTAACCCTAACATAATTCCTTACGGTTCAAAACTTTACATTGAGTCAACTGACGGAAGTTTTGTTTACGGATATGCAACAGCCGTAGATACAGGCGGTGCACTTATGAGTGGCACAGCGATTGTTGACTGCTTCTACAACACATACAACGAGTGCGTGAACTTCGGCAGAAGAAACGTTAACGTTTATGTAATCGGCTAATATAGGTTGTGTGACGGATTTATAAGATGTTGCTTGAAATCTGTTTATGAAAATGAAGGCGGACGGTAGAAAATACTGTCCGCCGTTTTGCAAATAAGTAAATAAATATTGATTTATTGAGAAATATGCGTTATAATAAAAGTCAATATGGAAAAATGCCGTTGAAAGGAATAATGATATGAAAAGATTTTTAACTGCAATTCTCTGTGCAGGTCTGATAGCAATAACTGCAACAGGTTGCGGATATACAGATGCACTTGCGAGCAATTCGTCAACCACACAGGATACAACTGTTGCTACTGTTGATGAAGCGAAAGCTGAAGTTAAGGCTGATTCTTACGATGACAGCCTCAGCGGACTTTGCAACTACTTCGGAGCAAAGGGTTACATCACAACAAAAGACGGCAAGGTTGACGAAAGCGTAATGACAAAGATGGATTCATCTTTGATTGGCGCAAAGGAAGGCAAAAAGTTTGCTACAACCTATGGCAGTCAGGCTGTAACAGTTGAGCTTTACGAATATGATACAAAAAATCTGAACGACAAGGCTAAGGAAATCATTGCTTCTGTTGAGGAGAAAGGTACATTCACAATTCTTGACCTTCCTGAAGTAAAGGCTTATCTCTCAGACAGCGGAAAGTATCTTATGGTTTACACAGATGCAAGTATTGACGATTCAAAAACTGACGCTGACAACTACAAGCACCGTGAGGAAGTAATCAAAGAGTTCAAAGCTTTTAAAAAATAACTTTACCTATAGTTCAGGCAATCTATAATATAAAAATCAGGTCTATGCGCTTATTAAAAGTGCATAGACCATTTTGCTTTGCTTTATTATAGTTTAGTACCGCAACCACCGCAGAACATACATTCAGATGAATTTTCTTTACCGCAGTTGGAACAGAATTTTGAAGCAGGCTGTTCAGCGGAATTTACATCAACCTGAGGTGCAATATTATCTGTATAAGGGTTTTCATTTATAAATACAGGTTTCGGGTCAAATTCGACAGGCTTTACAGGAGGAGGAGTCTGAACCGTAGATGCAGGAGTGTTGTTCCATTCATTAACAGGAACTGTGTCACTCCATAAATTTGCAGGTGGCTGTTCCTGAGGTATATTCGCAGGAGCGTTGTTCCATACGTTCATCGGAGCAAATTCATTGTTCGGGACATCAGGCGTAACAGGCGGAGTACTGAAATGCACCTGCTTGTTCTCGTCGCCGATAGACGTGCTGAGTTTCTTGATGTAGCTGTTATACATAATACCAAGCACAACAAACAAGAGAGTAGTAACTAACTTAACACTATAAGAAATTATGGCGACGAGCATAGTGATGTTCATATCAACAGGAATATTTACATTGTAGTAAAGAGAGCTTGAATGAGCTATGCTTGTAATGCTGTCGATAAAATCTTTGAGGAAGAAAGGTGTGACAATAATAGCATATATACTATATATAATAGTAAGTATTGCTGTCACTGCAAAAAAGACAGAACCTTTTCTTTGGAGATATATAGTAGAAACACTTTTTTTGATTGAATTGAAGAACAAAAGCATTGCTATTGAAAATAACAGAGAAATGATAGTTTCAGGTGTGACAAAGAAAATGTAAAGTGGTGTAAGAATATCAAAGAAAGCAGATAAATCGAAAGGCATATAATTTGTGGCTGATTGAAGAGCAACATCACATAATAAAACAAGTATTGCGAGAATTATGCCGAGTCCGGCTATAACGATATTTATAATGGAATAAACCTTCATCAGCGTAATTGGCGCATTAAAAGAAACGAAAGGTGAACGGTTTCTGCTTTTGAAGTAGAACATAAAGAAAGCAATAATAGGTAAAATGTTGAGAATGCCAATTTGAATTGAAATACTGCCCTGAGCAGAATTCAGCACACTCATTACAATATCAGACAAAATTGAAAGTGAAAAAACTATACCTAATAAAAGAAAAATAGGCTTGGAAAAGAATTTGCGCATAATTTCGCAATTGCGTCTGTAAGGATTTATAGAATTCATAATTAACCTCCGTTAAGAATAAACTATACTTATATTCTATAATATAAAGTCGAAAAAAACAACACTTTTATTTTAGACAGGTTTATCATATTATAATTGTATGTGCCCAACCGTTTTCTTTAATATATAGGTAACAGTCGCATTGCACATAACGTGCAATAAAAAATTTCTTTCAAAAAGGTGTGTTTATATACATATATTAATGGTTACTGCCGTAAATTTGAAATTGCCCGAATTATTTCACCACAATATATAGTGAGAAAATTTAAATATAATCACAGAAATACACAAGTCGAAAAGAAATTTGAAAAAAAATTAAAAAATTTCAAAAAAAGGGTTGACATTTCGACCAAAAGCACTTATAATAGACAATGTTCCGCGCAAGAGAAAATCTTATGAAGAGTGTGAAACATAACTAATCAAAAGAGATTGCTGTTGTGCAAAATGAACAACTTAGGACCTTGAAAATTAAACAACGAAAGTAATAAGAAACCCGTAATGACTTTGAGGAAAGCTCAAAGAATTACAGTGAGATGTAACACTAAAAATACATCAGGAAATTCACGGATACAAAGTTAGTATTCTGAATGAGCGATT
>JBGUUJ010000243.1:0-2965 GCA_045133455.1 Ruminococcus sp. | reverse complement strand
CTCACTGAGGACAGACGTAAAGAAATTGTTAAGGATGTGCAGAAAATTGCCGAAGACACAAAAGTTCAGGTAAGAAACGCTCGTCGTGATGCACTTGACAAACTTAAGGCTATGAAGAAGTCAGGCGAACTTACAGAAGATGATTTAAAGCAGGGTGAAAAAAAGACACAGGATCTTACAGATAAATTTATAAAGAATATTGATAAGATTTCTGCTGATAAACAGAAAGAACTTCTGGAGCTTTAATATGGCTTTATTCGGTAAAGGAAAAAAGAAACAGGAGGAAGCATCTGTTGAGGTGCTTCCTAAGCATATCGGCATAATAATGGATGGTAATGGCAGATGGGCGAAGAAGAGAGGTCTTCCTCGCAAAGCAGGTCATTCTGCCGGTGCAAAGACCTTCAGAAAAATCACACGTTATTGTTCTGATATCGGAATAAAGTATCTCACTGTTTATGCTTTCTCGACAGAGAACTGGAAACGTCCTGAGGATGAAGTGAATTCTCTTATGAATCTTTTTAAGTCCTATCTTGAAGAAGCTCTTGCTGATTTTAAGGATGATAGTATAGTTGTTAAATTCATAGGTGATAAATCTCAGTTTAATGAAGGCTTGAGAAATCTTATGATTGAAAACGAGGAAAGCTCTAAAGACAGAGATGGTATGGTTCTCAACATTGCTATGAATTACGGCAGTCGTGATGAAATTGTGCGTGCCGTGAAAAATATATGTACAGATGTTCAGAACGGTAACATTTCACAGAAAGATATTAATGAACAGCTTGTGTCAGATTATCTCTATACGGCAGGTCAGCCTGACCCTGATCTGATTATCAGACCAAGCGGAGAATACAGAATATCAAACTTTATGTTATGGCAATCAGCCTATACAGAATTTGTAATAATGAATAAGCTTTGGCCTGATTTTGAAAAATCGGACCTTGATGAAGCTTTGAATATATTCTCCCAACGTAACAGACGCTACGGTGGAGTATAAAGAGAGTTGATAAGGATGAAATCACTAAAACCAAGACTGCTCACAGCTGTTGTTGGTATATCATTGCTTTTGTTCATTCTTTTTGTGGGGGAGCAGTGGAATCCTATTATAGGAATAATTGTAGGTATAGCTTCTGCATTTATGACAGGAGAATATCTCAATGCGAAAGGTATTTTGAAAGTATTTGAACTTTCAGTTCCTTGTATGCTTATAGCTTTTGTGTTATCCCAAACTGTTATTTCACAATATATGTTTCTGGTGTTTGTGGTATTTATGATGCTTGCTTTTTCGGTATTTATTTTCAGCCACAAGAAGATTTCATATATTGACTTGGCATATGCAATTTGCGGAACATTACTCATTTCGTTCGGAATGAGTGCACTTCCGACAATATGCAGTAACGGTATAGGAGTTGCATTTTACTTTATTACTGTATTTGCTCTTCCTTGGATGGCAGATGCAGGCGGATTTTTTATCGGCGCAACAATGGGTAAACACAAGCTTTGCCCGAATATAAGCCCTAAAAAGACTGTTGAAGGTGCTGTAGGCGGAGTTATATTCTGTATCGTCACAGCGTTGATTGTAGGTGTCGTTTTCCAGTACCTTATTATGCCTGATTATAAAATCAACTTTCTTGCGCTTGCAATACTCGGATTACTTGATGCACCGATTTCAATTCTCGGTGATCTCAGTTTTTCACTCATCAAGAGAAGTCTTAATATAAAGGACTATGGTTCAATATTCCCCGGTCACGGCGGAATGCTTGACAGATTTGACAGTATAATTTTCACTGCACCTGTGTTGGTTGCAGTGAATCAGTTTATTCCATTTATCACTCAGGTGTAAAATATGATTAAAAATATTTCAATTTTAGGTTCTACAGGTTCAATCGGAACGCAGACACTTGATGTTGTCGATAAACTCGGTTTGAATGTCTGTGCGCTCACTGCTTCAACGAATATTTCAAAGCTTGAAGATCAGGTAAGAAAGTACAAGCCTGAACTTGCAGTTGTATTTGATGAAGAAAAAGCCCAAATATTTAAAGAAAACGTAAAGGATACTTCCGTAAAAGTTTTATGCGGAATGGACGGTCTTATTGAGGCGGCAACGATTGAAAGTGCAGAACTTATTCTTAATTCGGTTGTAGGTATGGTAGGACTCAGACCTACTCTTGCCGCTGCGAAAGCTAAGAAAGATATTGCTCTCGCAAATAAAGAAACACTTGTTGCAGGTGGACAGCTTGTTACTGATGCTGTGAAA
The DNA here is from genome assembly GCA_045133455.1 of Ruminococcus sp. Taxonomy (GTDB): domain Bacteria; phylum Bacillota; class Clostridia; order Oscillospirales; family Acutalibacteraceae; genus Ruminococcoides. The sequence continues at coordinate 711 of JBGUUJ010000243.1, read as the reverse complement.
AATAACGGTGTTAAGCTTTTACCTGTTGATAGTGAACATTCGGCTATATTCCAGTGCTTACAGGGGATGCCTGATAAAAAAATGCTTAAGAAACTTATTCTGACAGCATCAGGTGGTCCTTTCTTTGGTAAAACAGTTGATGAACTTAAAAACGTAACAATCGAACAAGCACTTAATCATCCGAATTGGAGTATGGGTGCAAAAATTACGGTTGACTCAGCTTCAATGATGAATAAAGGGCTTGAAATAATCGAAGCAAAATGGCTTTTTGATATGCCTTCTGAGAATATTGACGTGGTAGTTCACCGTGAGAGTATCATTCATTCACTGATTGAATATTGTGACAATTCGGTTATTGCTCAGCTTGGTTTACCTGATATGAGAATTCCGATTCAGTATGCAATCACATATCCTGAGAGATACCCGTCACCTGCAAAAGAACTTAACTTGTCACAAATAGGGAAGATGACATTTTTTGAACCTGACTATAATACATTTAAATGTCTGAGTGCGTGTAAAAAAGCCCTTTCTATGGGTGGTGTTGCTACAGCAATCGCCAACGGTTCAAATGAAGAAGCGAATATGCTTTTCAGAAACGGCAAAATATCTTTTCTTGAAATCGGTGAGCTTGTCACAGGTGCAGTAGATAATATCAATAATTTTGAACCTAAAACGGTTGAGGATGTCTTGAAGGCAGACGCACTTGCAAGA
>JBGUUJ010000242.1:0-10060 GCA_045133455.1 Ruminococcus sp. | reverse complement strand
GTAAAGGCGCACCACAATGTTGGCGGACTTCCTGAAGATTTACAGTTTGAGCTTGTAGAGCCCGTAAAGCTTTTATACAAGGACGAAGTAAGAGTAGTAGGTACTGCACTCGGACTTCCTGATTCAATGGTTCATCGTCAGCCATTCCCGGGTCCCGGACTCGGTGTTCGTTGCACAGGTGCAATCACAAGAGACAGACTTGAAGCATTAAGAGAGTCAGATGCAATTCTTCGTGAGGAGTTTGACAATGCAGGCCTTACATCACAGGTGTGGCAGTTTTTTACTGTAGTACCTGATTTCCGTTCAACAGGTGTTCGTGACGGTAAAAGAGTGTTTGACTGGCCTGTAATTATCAGAGCTGTCAATACAGTTGATGCTATGTCAGCGACAGTTCCTGAAATTGACTGGGCTGTACTCAAGAAAATTACTGATAGAATTTTAGCTGAAGTTAACGGTGTCTGCCGAGTTCTTTATGATCTCAGCCCGAAAGCTCCTGCAACAATTGAGTGGGAATAATTGAATTAAAAAATACAGAGCTAACCGATTGGTATGTCGGTTAGCTCAAATAGTTTTATCAAATGTGTGTTGAGTTAAATGCCTGAAATTAAATTTAAAAATAAAAAACTGAATAGGAAAAAGTTGTTACCATTTGGATTTATTGAGAAAGACGGTGTTTTTACATACTCTTCCGATTTGGCAGACGCTCAGATGAAAATGTGTATTTCTATATATGATAATGAAACACTCTTTACTAAAGTAATTGATAAAAGCAGTGGGGAAGAGTATACACTGCATCTTCTTTCTGATGCTACGGGCGCTTTTGTAGGTCAAGTCAAAACGGAGTATGGAGCTGTTCTCGAAAAAATTTCTTCAGAATGTTTTGAAACAGACATCTTTAAAAGTGAACAAGCAAAAAGATTTATAGATTTTATCCGTGATAAATACGGCGATGAGTTGGAATTTTTATGGAGAAAATTTTCTGATAATGCTATTTGGCGTAGGAAAGACACCAACAAGTGGTACGCCGCTTTGTTGATTGTTTCAAAACGTAAGTTGGGAATAGATTCCGATGAAGTAATTGAAATTATTGATTTAAGAATCGAACCCGATAATTTAGTAAAGTTGATAGACAACAAAAAATACTTTGCAGGCTATCATATGAATAAAAAGCATTGGTGCACTATAAAGCTTGACGGTTCTGTTCCTTTTGAAGAAATTTGCGAACGAATATCAGTTAGCTACAATCTCGCAAAGAGATAATTAAAGTCGGTTAAACGAAGTGATATTATGGCACTTGATTACAAAAAAGAATACAAAGAGTTTTATCTTCCTAAAAACAAACCGAGCATAGTGAAAATACCACCAATGAATTTCATAGCTGTTCATGGCGAAGGTGACCCGAATGTTGAAGGCGGAGAATATAAGAATTCAATTGGATTGCTTTACGGTATAGCGTTTACTATCAAGATGAGCAAAAGTGGAAGTCATAAGATAGACGGATATTTTGATTATGTAGTACCTCCTCTTGAGGGTTTCTGGTGGCAGGAAGGTAAAAACAGCATTGATTATTCTCAGAAAGAAAAATTTAAGTGGATTTCACTTATCCGCTTACCTGATTTTGTTACGAAGTCTGACTTTGACTGGGCAATTGAAGAAGCAACCAGAAAGAAAAAGACTGATTTCTCAAAAGTGAAGTTTTTGACTTATAATGAAGGTCTGTGTGTTCAATGTATGCATATCGGTTCCTATGACAGCGAACCGACCACAATAAAGTCAATGGAAGAATATGCAGAAAGTGAAGGTTACGCAATTGACATTACTGAAAAGAGATACCATCATGAAATATATCTCAGTGATGCACGTCGAGTAGTTCCCGAAAAACTTAGGACAGTGATTAGACATCCTATAAAAAAGACATAGTATAAGCAAAACAGCACTTGAAACTTGTGATTTCAAGTGCTGTTTTATTTATATAATATTATCAAAAATTACTTCACTCAGAATTTTGATACCTTCTTCAATCTTTTCCTGCGAAACACCTGAAAAACTGATGCCGAATTCGTTATTTTCCATTTTATAGGGCATAATACTTATTGAGTTTTTCTTCAACGCATCTTCAATTTTTTTACGATCTAGTTTCTTATTGATTTTAAGTGAGATGTAAAGCGAAGTTTCATTAAAAATCATCTCAGTTGAGTCATAAAAAAATTTCTCAATGCTTTTCAGAATAATTTTACTTTTTTCAAAATATATTCTTCGTGCTTTTCTTAGATGAACATCAATTTTACCATTTGAAATATATTTTGCAAGAGCAAGTTGTTCCGTTTTTGAAGCAGTCTGATTGGTAGTTTTTTTTATTTTTGTATATAGTTTAAGATATTTTTGAGGAAGTACCATATAACTGATTCTTACAGAGGGCAGAAGGACCTTTGAAAAAGAACCGAGATAAATTGTATTCTCCGAATTATAATTCTGTACGCAGGGAACAGGGTGGGTGCTGTAGCGAAGCTCGCCGTTGTAGTCGTCCTCAATTATCAAAGCATCATTATTTTTTGCCCAATCTATAATTTCAATACGGCGTGTAACAGGCATATTTGCACCGCTTTTATTTACAAAATTCGGATTTATCAGAATGATATCAGGCTTTATTTTTTCAAGAGAATTAATTGTTACTCCATATCTGTCACTTTCAAAATAATTTATGTTATAACCAAAGCTTCTGAATACAAATTCAGATTGGACATAGCTTGAATCAGCCATGGCAATCCGTTTATTTCTTCCTATAAGTGAGCATAAGATATAAAGCAAAGGTTGTGTTCCTCCGCCTACAATTATGTTGTCGGCAGTAGTATTCACACTTCTTGTCCCGAAGCTGTATTTTACAAGAGCATTTCTGAGAGCTTTTTCGCCCTGCTCGTCGCCGTAAGATGATAGCAGAAAATTTTGATTCAGAATTTCTTTTACGCACTTTTTCCATTCATTAATATTAATTATCTTTTCGTCAATACTTTTTCCGCTGAAATCATATTCATAATAAAAATTTTTGTCATCAGATTTGTTGAAGTCGGTCTCAAACGCTTTAGGTTTATTCTCAAATTCGGCCTCAACATAATAACCGCTCTGCGGCTTATTGGTAATATAACCTTCGGCACATAGCTGTTCGTATGCGCCTGTAACAGTGATTTTTGAAACATTTAAATCAGTACTTAGTCGTCTTATCGAAGGCATTTTTGTACCTTTTTTAAGACTACCGTTTTCTATAGAACTTCTTACAGACATATATATCTGTCTGTAAAGCGGTGTTTTCTTGTTTTTATCAATAATAATAAAGTCGTAAAGCATTGTATCACCGAATATATTGTAGCATTTAATAATTATTATTGCAATATTATCCTTGAACAGTTGAAATTTTCCTTTTAAATCTGTATAATTATAAAGATATACATCAGTTAAATGAAATTTCAGACAGAAGGGTTAGAATGAACACATCAGTAAATGAATTTTTTAATGAAATCAAAGGAAAAACAGTTGCGTTTATCGGAATAGGTACAAGTAATCTTCCGCTAATAAAACTTTTTGCTGATAAAGGAGCAAATGTAGTCGCTTGTGACAGAAAGGACTTTGAATCTCTCGGAGAGAACGGAATAAAAGCTAAAGAATACGGTGCAGAACTTGTACTTGGCGAAAATTATCTTTCCAATATAAAAGCAGATATAGTTTTCAGAAGTCCGGGAACTCCTTTTTATAAAGAAGAACTTGTAAACCTCAGAAACAACGGCACAGTACTTACATCAGAAATGGAAGTATTTTTTGATTTGTGTCCCTGCAAGACAATTGCAATAACAGGTTCAGACGGAAAAACTACAACTACAACGATAATTTCTGAGCTTTTAAAAGCAAGCGGAAGAAATGTTCATCTCGGCGGTAATATAGGAAAACCATTGCTTCCTGAGATTGAATCGGTTTCATCTGATGATTATGCCGTTGTGGAACTTTCAAGTTTTCAGCTTATTTCTATGAGAAAAAGCCCTGATATTGCCGTAGTAACAAATCTTGCGCCAAATCACCTTGATATTCACAAGGATATGCAGGAATACATTGATTCAAAGAAAAATATCGTGCTTCATCAGAATGCTTTTTCAAAGACAGTGCTTAATCTTGATAACGAGATTTCAAACAGCTTTTCAGAGTCAGTCAGAGGAAAGCTTGCAAAGTTCAGTATCAAAGAAAAGCTTTTTAATGGAGCGTATCTTGACGGAACAATAATCTGTTACAGCGATTACGGCAGGATAACTGAGATTATGGATATTAAAGATATCAAAATTCCGGGTATGCATAATGTAGAGAACTACCTTGCGGCTATTTCTGCGGTATGGGGATTTGTTGATGTGGAGACAATAAAAGCAGTAGCCAAGACATTCGGCGGTGTAGAGCACAGAGCAGAGTTTGTAAGAGAATTTAACGGTGTAAAGTATTATAACGACTCAATTGCTTCAAGTCCGACAAGAACTGCTTCAGGAACATTGTCACTATATGATGAGAAAATAATCATAATTGCAGGCGGATACGATAAACACATCCCGTATGCACCACTCGGACCGGTAATCAACGACAAGGTCAAAGTGCTTATTCTTTTGGGTGATACAGCACCAAAGATTGAAGAGGCTGTAAAGTCTGCCGATAATTATAATGAGAATGCAATAGAGATTATCAATGTAAATAATATGGAAGAAGCTGTAAATGCAGCAGTAGACACAGCAATTAAGGGTGATATAGTATCGCTGTCACCTGCAAGCGCAAGCTTTGGCTTATATAAGAATTTTGAGGAAAGAGGAAATCACTTCAAGTCTATTGTAAATAATCTGAAGTGAGATAACTATGGATATAAAGAAAGTAATATTTGATTTATGCAGTTCATACGGTGTATCAGGTAGTGAAGAACCCGCTGTTGAACTTGCAAAGAAATATCTTGAAGAATATGCTGATATTTCTGTAGACTGTAACGGTAACCTTTTTGCTATTCTTGGTAATATAGAGGCGGATAAAACAATTCTTCTTGATGCCCATATAGACAGAATAGGACTCATTGTAACTGATATTAACAGTGATGGTTTTGTTAAAGTTGCAAAATGCGGCGGAGTTGATATCAGGGTTTTGCAGAACAGTGTACTATATTTGCAGAATAATCCTCAAATCTCAGGTGTTGTATGTTGTATGCCTCCTCATTTATCTGACGGTAAAGAGGATAAGGCTGTATCTATTGATAGAACATGGGTTGATTTTGGTATGCCTTATGATGAAGTTGCAAAGCATATAAATATCGGAGATGTTCTCACTTTTAGATCTGAACCACAGGAACTTTTAAATAATAAAATTGTTTCGGCGGCACTTGATGACAGATGCGGAGTAGCAACTTTAATCAGATGTGCGGAGATCTTAAGCAAAGAACAGAATCTTTTATACAAAGTAGTAATTCTTCTCAGTGTACAGGAAGAAACCTTCGGAACAGGTGCAAAGACAGGTGCATTTTCAGTTGATGCTGATGAAGCTATAGCAATTGATGTAAGTTTTGCATCTCAGCCTGATGTGTCGGGGCAGTATTCAAAAATCGAACTTGGTAAAGGTCCGATGATTTGTATTTCTCCGATTCTCAGCAGAGTAATGTCAGACAAGCTTATTGATATTGCTAAAAATAAAAAATTTTCGTATCAACTTGAGCCGATATCAGGCGTTACAGGCACAAATGCAGATAGTATTTCAGTGACGAAAAGCGGAGTAAAAACATCTGTTGTATCCATTCCTCAGAAGTATATGCATACTTCAGGAGAAGTAATAGATCTTGATGATATAGAGAATACTGCGAAATTGATTTGTGAATATATAATCAGCGGAGGTGCTTTTAATGCCTGATTATAAGTTGCTTGAAAAGCTTTGCCTATATAACGGTATATCAGGAGATGAAACATCTCTCGGAAAATTCATCATAGAAGAAATCAAGGATTATGCTGATGAAATAAGAGTAGATAATCTCGGAAATCTGCTTGTATCCAAAAGAGGAAAGAAAAGAGCAGAAAACAAGATTATGCTTTCGGCTCATATGGATGAAGTCGGACTTATGGTTGTTGATGTAACTTCTGATGGATACGTTAAGTTTGATGAAGTTGGCGGAATTGACAGAAGAGTTCTCCTCGGCAAGAGAGTAACCGTTGGTAAGGCAAATATAAACGGTATAATCGGAATTAAACCCGTTCATTTATCGAAAGGTGAAGAAGGAAGTTCTATTCCTGAAATTTCTGATATGTATATAGATATCGGAGCAGAAAGTAAATCAAATGCACTCGAATATGTTTCTTACGGTGATTCAATAAACTTTGTTTCTGAATACAGAGAGAATGATTACTCGGTGATATCAAAGGCACTCGACGACCGTTTCGGTTGCCTTGTTCTCATTGATATGATAAAAAGCGAACTTGAGTATGATATGGAATTTACATTTGTTGTTCAGGAAGAAGTTGGTTTAAGAGGTGCTAAGGTAGCTTCATATGCTGTAAATCCTGATTTTGCTATAGTTGTTGAAACCACAACCGCAGCAGATATTCCTGAAGTCGATTCGAGCAGTCAGGTTTGCAATCTCGGAAAGGGTGCGGTTGTTTCTTTTATGGACAGGCGTACAATCTACGATAAAGAAATGGTAAGGGAAGCCTTTGTCTGCGCAGAAGGAATAGGAGTAAAAGCTCAGTACAAGAGAGCTGTTGCAGGAGGAAATGACGCAGGTGCAATTCATCAGAATCGCTCTGGTGTGAGAACTCTTGCAATATCACTTCCGTGCAGATATCTTCACGCTCCTAATTGCATAGCAAATAAAGAAGATTGTGAAAGTGTACTAAAACTTACAAAAGAACTTGCACAAAGAATAGCAGGGGGAAAATTGACAGATAAGGGGAATGAAGAATGATTTTATCAGCAAATCAATTAACTGATTTTATCGGCTCAGTGACAAGAATATCTGAAAACGATCCCTTTGCCTGTAGAATAATTTCGCTTTACAACAGTTATAATCCTGAACTTGCTTTTGTTGATTATTGGATAATAGCCGATAAGTTAAGCGGTAAATGCACAGGTGCAATAGCAAGAAGCGGAACAAATTTTATAGTTTTTCTGACTGATGAATGTGATATGGAAGAGGTTTCATCATTTATGCGTGTTGCCGGAGCTTCAAGTGTGCTTTGTAGCGGAAAATATAAGCTTGAACTTTTCGGAAGCAAAAGTGTCAGCGGTTCTGTGCTTTCCAAGAGTGAAATATTTGAAATAATTGATGATAGTGCTGAAATTATTGAACCTGATATTAAATCAGCGTATGAACTGATAGTGAAATGCGCTGATGAAAATTTCAGACCGCCTGTGTTTGAGGATTTTTATGTTGATGTCAATCATAAGTTAAGACACCATGCTATGAGAATGTACGGAATAACAGAAAGCAATAATCTTGTAGCTGTTGCTATGACTGTCGCAGAAAGTAATCAGGGAGCAGTTTTGGGTGCAGTATCCTGTGATCCTGAATACAGAAAAAAAGGCTATGGTTCAACAATTGTAAAGTACATAACCAATCGTCTTATATCTGAGAATAAGACAGTGTTCTTGCACAGAGCTAAGAATGCAAATGTATCTTTTTATAATAATCTCGGCTTTATTGAAACAGGAAGCTGGAGAGAGTATAGTTTTGAAAGGTGATTTTGTTTGAGTTTTTTTGAAATAGATGAAAGAATAACCCTTGCCGCACAGAAAGCAATGGAACTCTGTAAGGACAAGCTTGAAGAGATTGATAAAATTCAGGAATATAATCAGCAGAAGATGATTAAAGCCTTCCAAAATGCAGGAGTAAGAGAAAGTTATTTTTGTGGGTCAACCGGTTACGGATATGATGATTTTGGAAGAGATGCACTTGACAGAGTGTATGCATATGTTTTTGATGCTGAAGATGCGCTTGTAAGACATAACTTTGTAAGCGGTACACATGCTCTTACTGTTGCTTTGTTCGGAATGCTCAGACCTGGAGATGCGATGCTTTCTGTTACAGGAATGCCGTATGATACAATACGCTCAGCTATAGGTATTGAGGGTAATTATCCGGGTTCGCTTAAAGACTTCAATATTGAGTTCAAAATGACGGATTTGAAAGATGACGGTACTCTTGATTACGATGCAATCAGAGAACAAATTGCAACTGAAAAGCCTAAAATGGTTTACATACAGCGTTCAAGAGGTTACAGTTTAAGAGCTACACTTACATGGAAAGAAATTAAGAAAATTTGTGATATATCTAAGAAAGAATCGCCAGACTCAATTATTATGCTTGATAATTGCTATGGTGAGTTTGTAGAAAAAGTTGAACCGTTGTCAGTCGGTGTTGATATTATGGCAGGTTCTCTTATTAAAAATCCGGGTGGCGGAATTGCTCCGACAGGCGGATATATTGCAGGTAAATCCGAGCTTGTTGAAATGTGTGCATACAGACTTACAACCCCGGGTACAGGAAAAGAAATCGGTGCAACACTTAACACAAGCAGAGAGATGTTTATGGGTGCATATCACGCACCGCACGTTACAGGTGAAGCACTCAAAACAGCTGTTTTTGCTTCTGCTCTTTTTGAGATACTCGGATATGAGACAGCACCGAAATATAGTGATGACAGAGGAGACATAATTCAGCTTATAATGCTTGGTAATGAACAGAAACTCATAAGTTTTTGCGGTGGAATTCAAAGTGGTTCAGCTGTAGACAGTTTTGTTCAGCCTATGCCTTCCGATATGCCTGGATATGAAAGTCAGGTAATAATGGCGGCAGGTGCGTTTACACTTGGTTCGTCAATTGAACTATCTGCCGACGCTCCGCTTAGAGAACCTTATGCAGTCTGGATGCAGGGAGGACTTAATTTCCATGGCGGAAAGCTCGGAGTAATGCTTGCGGCAGACAGAATTTTAAAGGATAATTGTAAAAATTCATAAACTAATCCCACAGACTTTATTAGAAGAAATCTGTGGGATTAATAATTTTATCTTAATTTTTTAAAAAAGCTTTTCAAGAGTTCAGAACATTCTTTTTCCATTATTCCGCCTGTACAGTTCGGCTTGAAGTTGTAAGGCATTTCAAAAAGATTTGTAATTGTACCGCAGGAACCATTTTTGAAATCATATGCACCAAAATAAACCTCAGGAATATGCGCATTTATGATAGCGCCTGCACACATAGGGCAGGGTTCAAGAGTTACATAAATTTCACAATTCCATAGACGCCAACCGCCTAAAATGTTGCAGGCATTGTTTATTGCATCAATTTCAGCGTGTAGTATAGCGTTTTTTGCATTTTCACGTCTGTTTCTTCCTGTAGCAATAATCTCACCGTTTCGCACTATTACAGCACCTACTGGCACTTCGCCTTCTTCAAAAGCTTCGAGTGCCATATTATAGGCTAATTTCATAAATTCGATATTAAAATTATTGTTTATCATACAAAAGATATAAGTGACAATATAGTTGTAAATAAAAATAATGATAATGAAAGAATAACACCCGGTGAGATGAAGAATGTCTGTATTTTATCTTTTAAAGTGAGAATTTTTGAACTTTCATATTGAATGTTATCATTTCCTGAAATTCTGAAAAAGTTTCTGTCTTTCTTTATGAGATACAGGAATGAAGCAATGCCAAGCAGGCAGAATACGATAAATACAATATAGTAAATAATGGTGAATTTTCTATCCGTAAATATATTTGAGGTCTGAATAACATCCATTATTACTGCATAGAAATTATTCAAAAAATGTATAGCTATAGCAGGGAAAACAGAATTTGTTTTGCAGGTTATAAAACCAAATATAAGACCGAGAATAAAAGCAAACGGAATCTGAATAATATTTCCGTGCATAGCTCCGAACATAACAGCAGATGCGATAATTGCGAAAGCGTCACCGTATTTTCTCAGTGAGCCTAAAAGAACGCCTCTGAAAGCAAATTCTTCAGCAAAAGCAGGTACGATAGCTGTGGAGATTACATAAAGAAT
>JBGUUJ010000241.1:0-6196 GCA_045133455.1 Ruminococcus sp. | reverse complement strand
AATTTTACCCCGAAGTCTTTTAGCTTTGGACAGATAGGTTGTTTTTATTGGAAACGTTTCGTGCCCAACAATTATGTCGATATATTGGTAACTGCTACATTGCTTTCATTAAAGTCGGGCATAGAAGTTATATAAAAATGATCCTATCTGCTCGAATTGGATGCAACGTCACGTTGCCGCCCCTACGGAGTTGTGCGTTGATTTGACGTTGTTTTATACTTTGTAGGGCAAGGGCTCTGCTCTTGCCGAAAACGTAACCGATATATCAATTATACGGTCGGGAAACTAAGTTATAAATCATATCAACCTGTCTGCTCGAATTGCCTGTCGAGGCACTCGACCGTCCCAACACTTTTCTGTTAAATCAATTGTATTTTTGTTTTATAAGAAACTGCTCGATCGCACTCGGATACAGAAGTTTTAAAAATTAAAATACGACCTTGCTCAACAATTTTCCGAAAAAACTAAAGGGACGTCATTTCGACGTCCCTTAAATTTTTATTTATTTTGGATTACTTATGGTTTACATGCCAGATTTCGTCAGCATACTGAACGATTGTACGGTCAGATGAGAACTTACCTGCGTTAGCTACGTTGAGGAGACACTTCTTACCGAATGCCTTGCGGTCAGCGTAGTCAGCGTTAGCCTTAATCTTAGCGTCAACGTAGAGTGGGAGATCATAGATAAGGAAGTAGTGGTCAGCTTTCTGCCATGATGTACCATTGATAAGTGCATTGTGGAGTTCAGCAAAGCTTCCTTCACCCTGAGCACCGTCATCGTCAAATGTGCCGTCGATAAGAGTATCAATAACTCTCTTGATTTCAGGATTAGCCTCATAGAGAGCCTTAGGATCATAACCTTCAGCCTTGAGCTTCTCGATATCTTCAACTGTAGCACCGAAGATGTACTCGTTTTCCATACCTGCGCACTCTGCAATTTCAACGTTAGCACCGTCGAGTGTACCGAGCGTTACGGCACCGTTGAGCATAAACTTCATATTACCTGTACCTGAAGCCTCAAGACCTGCTGTTGAAGTCTGCTCGGAAATATCAGCAGCAACAACAATCTTCTCAGCGTAAGATACGTTGTAGTTTGAGATGAAGTAAACCTGTAAGAGATCCTTTGTATCAGGATCGTTGTTTACGAGGTTAGCAATTTCGTTAATATACTTGATGATAGCCTTAGCTCTTGCATAACCGGGAGCAGCCTTAGCACCAAAGATGAATGTTGTAGGAGTCCAGTTAGTGAGCTTCTTGTCCTTGAGCTTGAAGTAAATTGACATAATTGAGAAAGCGTTGAGGAGCTGTCTCTTGTACTCGTGAAGTCTCTTAACCTGAATGTCGAAGATTGAATCAGGGTTAACATCAAAGCCGTCCATCTTCTTGATGTACTCAGCAAGCTGAACTTTCTTCTTCTTCTTGATGTTGTTGAACTTTGTGATAGTTCTTGCATCTGTGCACTTGTTGAGCTTCTCGAGGAGTGAAAGGTCGATAAGCCACTCGTCTGAACCAACCTTCTCTGTAATGAGAGCTGAAAGCTCAGGGTTGCAAAGACCTAACCAACGTCTCTGTGTGATACCGTTAGTCTTGTTCTGGAATCTCTCAGGATATACCTGATACCATTCTTTGAGAAGGTCGTCCTTGAGGATTTCTGTGTGAAGTGCAGCAACACCGTTTACATAAGTACCTGCATAAGTTGCAAGTCTTGCCATATGAACAACGTTACCGTCAACAATTCTCATCTTAGCCTTCATTTCCTCAGAAACGCCCTTAGCTGTAAGCTCTTCCTGAAGCTTGTTAGCGATGAGGCAGATGAGGTGGTAGATTTCAGGAATAACCTGTGTCATAAGGTCAGCAGGCCACTTTTCAAGAGCCTCGCCTAAAACTGTGTGGTTTGTGTATGAGCATGTTTTTCTTGCGATTTCAAAAGCTTCGTCAAAGTTCATACCCTCAGCCATAAGAAGTCTTACAAGTTCAGGTACGCATGATACAGGGTGTGTATCGTTGAGCTGAATAGCATTTTCCTTAGCGAAGAAGCTGAAGTCGTTGCCGTGCTTAGCCTTGTAACGACGCATAATGTCCTGAAGTGAAGCTGAGCAGAAGAAGTACTGCTGCTTTAATCTGAGAACCTTGCCTTCGTACTTGTTGTCGTTAGGATAAAGAACCTTAGAGATGTTCTCAGCATCGTTCTTTTCCTTAACAGCCTTGTCATATTCTGTATTGTTGAAAGCAGTGAAGTCGAAATCGTTAACTGCTTCAGCCTGCCATAAACGGAGAGTGTTGATGTTGTCAGTCTTACAACCGATAACAGCCATATCATAAGGAACAGCCTTAACTGTCTGATCCTTGAATTCTACTGTAACAGCTTCGTCCTCAACACGAATGCACCAAGGATCTTCAAATCTCTGCCAGTTATCAGCTTCTTCAACCTGATAACCGTCTTTGATAAGCTGTTTGAAAAGACCGTACTTATAGCGGATGCCATAACCGTCGAGCGGAACTTCCTGAGTTGCAGCACTGTCGAGGAAGCAAGCAGCAAGTCTGCCGAGACCGCCGTTACCGAGAGCAGCGTCGTCGATGTCTTCAAATACGTTGATGTCAACGCCCTTTTTCTTGAGAGCCTTCTTAACGTCCTCAAGAATACCGAGGCAGTAGAGGTTGTTGTACATCATTCTGCCCATAAGGAACTCAGCTGAGAAGTAGTAAGCTCTGCGCTCGCTGTTGTGCTTAGCCTTGCTCTTAGCCCAATTATCTGCAATTTCGCCCATAACAGCCTTGCCGAGAGAAAGATGAAGCTCGGAAGCAGTAAGCTCTTCAACCTTTTTGCAGTACATGGACTGTGCTGTAAGTTCAAGCTTTTCCATAATATTACCCATTGTTTAGTCCTCCAGTCGTCCGCTATTTACAGACATTGTTTTTAATTTATCTGCAAGCTCCTGAGAAAGAGCATCGCTTTCAAGTCTCCATACCCAGTTTCCGCCGAGAGTTGACGGAATATTCATTCTTGCTTCCTTGCCAAGACCTAAGAGATCCTGCATAGGAATGATAGCCATATTTGCCTTGCTTTCGTAAGCAGTTCTGATGAGACCCCAGTTGAAAGGCTCGTCCTCAGGCATTTTGCAATATTCTCTTGCATAAGCAACGTCCTCAGGTTTAGCAGTTTCAACCCAGCCCATAATGGTATCGTTATCGTGGGTACCTGTGTAAACGACACAGTTTTCTGTATATTTGTGTGGAAGATAATCGTTCTCTTCACCGCTGTCAAAAGCAAATTCAAGAACCTTCATTCCCGGATAGCCTGTCTGCTCCATAAGTTCAGTAACGTCAGGAGTGAGAGTTCCGAGATCCTCAGCAACGATTTCAATCTTGCCGAGTTCTTCTTCCATCATCTCAAAGAACTTGATGCGTGGACCGTCAACCCATTCGCCGTTAACAGCATTTTCAGCAGGGAACGGAATTGAATAGTAACTTGCAAAAGCTCTGAAGTGGTCGATTCTTGTGATATCGTAAAGCTTTGATGCAGCCTTGATACGCTCAAACCACCACTCATAGTCAAGCTGCTCAAGGTAATCCCAATCGTAGAGAGGGTTGCCCCAAAGCTGACCTGTAGCTGAGAAGTAGTCGGGCGGACAGCCTGCAACAGCGATTGGATCGCCGTCATCGTAAAGCTGGAATAAATCAGGATTTGCCCATGTGTCTGCGCTGTCCATAGCAACGTAGATAGGCATATCGCCTAAGATTTTGATGCCGAGACCGTTGACATAAGCACGGAAAGATTCCCACTGTTCGTAGAACTTGAACTGAACGAACTTCCAGAAATCAACGTCGTCCTTGAGCTTACGCTCATAACGCTTAACGGCAGCCTCTTCGTGCATTTTGATTTCTTCATCAGGCCACTCTGTCCATGAAACCATGTCAAAGCTTTTCTTTACAGCCATATAAAGCGCATAGTTCTTGAGCCACTTGCTGTTCTTGCGCTTAAATGAAGAAAATTCCTTCTGGTCGCACTTCTTGAAATTTTCATAAGCGATTCTTAAAACTTCAAATCTGCTGTTGTAAATTTTTTCATAATCAACTTCTGCATCATTTGAGCCCCAGTCAAAGCTGTCGAGCTGTTCCTTAGTAACAAGACCTTCGTCACAGAGAGTGTCGAGGTCAATCAAATAAGGGTTGCCTGCATAAGTTGAGAAAGACTGATACGGTGAATCACCGTAGCTTGTAGGTCCAACAGGGAGAATCTGCCATATTGTCTGACCGGCTTCTTTGAGGAAGTCGGCAAACTTGCGAGCCTCTTTGCCGATTGTACCTATTCCGTAGGGGGACGGAAGCGAAGTAATCGAAAGCAGAATACCTGCGCTTCTAGCCATAAAAATCAACTCCATTCTGACGGATATTAAGTTTTCAAATCTATGGTTTTGGGCGCACTTAGCCCTAAATATCCATAGTATCAATGTAATTTTAGCACATAAACAAACTTTTTACAAGTTTTTTTTATAATTATTACAACTCACCGTAAATTATATTCAAAATTGTAAATAAAACTGCGTCTGAGGTGAGTTTTCTTATGTAATTTCTTGCATCTTTTCTGTTTGAGGCACTGCTGAAATCAAGTTTTAATGCATAACTTTTATTTTTTGTACATACTCCCATATAAACAAGACCGACGGGTTTTTCGGGCGTTGAGCCTGTAGGTCCTGCAATGCCTGTTGTGCTCAGTCCGATATCTGCACCCGACAACTTTTTAACGCCCTCAGCCATCTGAATTGCGGTTTCGGCAGAAACTGCTCCGAGGACGGAAAGGGTGCTTTCGCTCACGCCTAAAATTTTGTGCTTAATCCGGTTTGAGTACGAGCATATTCCGCAGTCGAAAACCTCGCTTGAACCGCTGACCCTTGTTATGCGTTCGCTCACCAGTCCGCCTGTACAGCTTTCAGCCGTGGCAACCTTGAGATTGTGCTTTATAAGTGTTTCAACAACATTTTCCTGCAAAGTGTCTGCGTTGAGATTATTTTTTCTGAGAAGTTGGATTATATCAATTTCTGTGAGTGTAATCATAAAATGTACCTCCTTCAGCGCATTAAATGTGATGCTAAACTATTGTAATTTTAATTTTTAAGCAAACGGTTGGGCAACCGACGAATTTTCGAACGCCGACCTTTCGACTCAGTCTTAAAAATATTGTAACACTTACCTTTGTTTATTGCAATTGCTTTTATTTTTTGCTATTATTAATGTATTAAACATTATGAGGGATTTTTATGGCTTGGTTTTTCACACAGAGCAATATCAACAGCGACCGTCACATCATCACGGGGGAGGACGCAAAGCACATTTCAAAGGTTCTGCGAATGCACAAGGGCGAGGAACTTACGCTTGTAACACCCGACAAAATGCAGTATACCTGCGAAGTGTTCAGTATATCTTCGGATTGCGTGACAGTTGAAGTGGTGTCAAAAAAGCCGTGCGAAAACGAGCCTGATGTGTTCGTTACACTCTATCAGGCTTTGCCGAAAAGCGATAAAATGGACTATATAATCCAAAAATGCACCGAACTCGGAATCAGCCGAATTGTTCCCCTGTTGTCGGCGAGATGTGTGTCACGACCCGACGCAAAGTCACTTGCAAAAAAGCAGGAACGCTGGCAGAAAATCGCACTTCAGGCTGCAATGCAGAGCAGAAGAGGAATTATTCCGGAGGTGTGCCCTTGCATAAGTTTCAGGGAAGCCACAGAGCATACAAAGTCAAATGATAAAACAATAATATTTTACGAAATGGGCGGAGAGTCTGTAAAGAAAATCCTCAGTGAAAAAACTTCGACAATCGGAATGTTCATTGGAAGCGAAGGCGGATTTGAGCAGGAAGAGGTTGACCTCGTCACCTCAAACGGAGGCACTCCCGCAACCCTCGGGAAACGAATTTTAAGAGCAGAAACCGCACCCCTCGCCGCATTGTCAATCGTGATGTATGAAACCAATAATTTTGACTAACGGCGCGCAGTGTCACATACGGGCAGGCAGATGATTTTAATTCCCAAAAAATTAAATTGATATGCAGGTTGTGTTTTTATGAACACCCGAAAACAAATCCGATTGCAAAATTATGATTATTCCGAAAACGGAGCATATTTTATAACGATATGTACGAAAGATAAGAAGCAAATCTTTGGACGAGTTGTAGGGGACGGCATCACAACCAG
>JBGUUJ010000240.1:0-3442 GCA_045133455.1 Ruminococcus sp. | reverse complement strand
TGCAGCGTCAACGCTCAATTTGTAGCTGTCTCCTGTGAAATCTGCAACCTCCAAAATCTCATGAGCCTGATAGCTGTGAGCGAGAATGCAGACGTCTTTTTCTTTTTTGAGTTTGATTATTTTTTCCTGAAGCTGAGCAATTGTCATATCTCTCTTCCTTTCAAAATCATAAATGCCGATATTATTACTATTATACAATTGAAAGGGCGCATATGCAATAGAATTGACGAATATTAAGATGGAATTTGTCAAAATGACAATTTTCAGTTATTAAATTTGTATATTTTTAAAGTGCTTTTTTCTTTTTAGCTATTTACACTTCAAAAAAATTGTGTTATACTTATCATATTCTTAGAATAATGTATATTGTGTGATAATTATATATTGTATAACAATATATAATCAGGTTAGGAGGATTTTTGAAATGAAAAAGTTAGTTTCTGTTATATGCGCAATTGTTATGGTTGTCTTTGCAACTGTTCCTGTATTTGCTGCAAATGATCAGGTAGTCAGTCCTGTTGCAACAACAGCTCCTGATGCTACATATAAGTATATTGTTACAGTTATCCCTACTGAGGGCGGAGACGGAACTTATGAGTTCACAACTGATATTGATGAGAACGGTGAGCAGGGTGTTCACATTGTTCCGGTTCCGAATATAGGTTATACTTTTGACCACTGGGTAATTGATGGTCCTTACACAACTGAAGATAAGCTTACAGACGGTGAAATGGATCTCGTAATTACAGGTGATATTACTGTTACACCTTATTATACAAAGGACGGTCAAGTTCAGACAGGTACAGTAAATCAGGACAATTCAAATACTTCACCAAAGACAGGTGCAAGTGATGTTCTTCCATATGTTGTAATTATGCTTTCTGTAATCGCTTGCGGTGCAGCAGTTGTTATGCTCGTAAGAACAAACAAGAGTAAATAATGTGATATAATATTTAGGTCTTCGTGTTTATACACGGAGACCTTTTGTTTTTAGTGTATTTATTGACAATATATCAAAAAAATGATAAAATTAAGTAAAAATGTGAATTAAATTAATTATACTATATATATTATTATTGAATTTACATTAAGTGTTTGGCTGAATTCAGATTTAAGGTGATATTTTGAAAAGCAAAAAAAATGCTGTTCTAATATCTATAATAGTACTTTTTGCACTTGCTTTTGCAGGTGCTTGTGTGTTTTTAGTACTTAAAGGTGTTCAGAATAGCCAATCTTCAAATGAATACAATCAAATTGCAAGTTCTTTTGCAAGTGACGTATCTGCGGTTGGGGATAACACAGAGATTACTTCACCGACTGAAATTGATATAGAAAAGGCAGAAAATCCTATTGATTTTGCGTCGTTGACAGAAAAAAATTCTGACATTTATTCGTGGATATACATTCCTGAAACTAACATAAATTATCCTGTATGTCGTCACGCTACGGAGGATAATTTTTATCTTGAACACGATATTTACAAGAATTACAGCTTTTCGGGTGCAATTTATTCCCAATTCTGCAACGGCAGGGAGTATAATGACAGGGTGACTGTCTTGTACGGTCACAATATGGCTGACGGTTCAATGTTTGCGGATTTGCACAAGTTCAAGGATAAGGATTTTTTCGATAAAAACAAGTATATGTATATCTACACACCTGACCGAAAGCTTACATATGAGATTGTTTCGGCATTTGCCTATGATGACAGGCATATTATTAATACGTTTGATTTTTCAAATGATGCAGTTTTCAAAGATTATCTTTCGATGATTAAGAATCCACGTTCTGTCAGCAGTAATACGAGAGATGATGTTTTACTGGATATCGACGATAAAATTGTTGTGTTGAGCACCTGTCTCAACAGTGGCGAAGGACGGTTTCTTGTTCAGGGGGTATTGGTAAATGACGAAAAAACTGAATGAAGATACAGAAAAAGTCATTGAAGACGCTGAGGAAGCAAGAGATTTCTCGGTGAGTTCTGATGAATGTATAAAGCTTGAAGGTGAGCGTTCATCAGTAAAAAAAGATGACAAAACCATAAAAGATGATATAGATGATTACGTTTTTCGTAGCACCCGAAGAAAGAAAAAGGTTCGTTCCAAGACTGATATTGATACAGTCGGACTCGATAATTATCCGGTTGTAAGGAGTAACAGGTCATCAAGTAATAAGAAACATAAAAAACATAAGAGAAAAAAGCATCGTATGAAGCTTTGGAAGAAGATTCTTATTGGTTTCGTTTCCACAATTCTTGCACTGGTAGTTCTCATTATCGGTACTTTTGCATTTCTAATTTACAGAGGCAGTCAGGAAATGTTTGAACCTAATATTACGATTACGGCTCCTGAAGGTGTCCAGACGCAGGAACAGGGCGAGTTTATAGTATACAACGGAAAAACATATCAGTTCAATGAAAATATTACGAATATCCTGTTTATGGGTATTGACAAGAGAAATCTCGATGATTCAACAATAACAGGCTCAAAGGGACAGGCTGACGTTATTGTGCTTATGGCTGTTGATACAAAAACAGGCAAAACTACAATGATTAACATATCCCGAGACACTATGACAGATGTCACGATTTATTCTGCAAACGGCGGATATGTCGGAAGTGAAGTTCAGCAGTTGTGTCTTTCCTACGCTTACGGTGACGGCAAAGAAACAAGCTGTGAGAATACCGTGAATTCCGTCAGAAAATTGTTTTATAACATTCCTGTCAAGTCGTATCTTTCCCTCGACCTTGACGGTATATCGGATGTGAATGACAGCATAGGGGGAGTTGATGTTGTTTCTCCTGAAACCATAGGTGATTTTGTTGAGGGACAGAGCTACCACCTTGAAGGCAATATGGCGGAAAGCTTTGTTCGCACAAGAAACTATGAACTTGCAGAAGCAAATAACCTCAGAATGCAGAGACAGCAGATTTATGCAGAAGCTTTTATGCAGAATATAATCAGTGCTACAAAGCAGAATATTATGGTTCCTGTTGATTTATTCAACGCATCTTCTCCGTATACCTGCACAAATCTAAACCCTTCAAAAATCTGTTACCTTGCCGAAACAGCAGTCACAGGCGAGGGAATGTCAGTTGAAATGATGACCGTTCCCGGCGAAGTAAAGATGAACGGGGAATACGCAGAATATTATGTTGATGAAGACAGCTTCTACGAGCTTTTCCTCAATGTTTTCTACAATGAAATACAATAATAAAACGGAGCTGTCTCACTTTGAATTAGTGAGGCAGTCCTTTTCTTTTGAACTAAGTGTGCCGAACTGCACTAAAAATGCACATTCGCCGTGTAAAGACGCTTTCAGTCGGTGAAGAAAATAAATTTTTCAGCACACTTAAGGAACCACTGATTAAATCACGCATAAATGCTGTTTGCACATCTTGCTTGCATATTTTCTGTCAGCCTGACCAAAAAATCCTCGTAAT
>JBGUUJ010000239.1:0-3965 GCA_045133455.1 Ruminococcus sp. | reverse complement strand
TCAAGAGCCTGTCCGCAATGGTAACAATAATCTGCAAAACCTGTTCCTGTAAATTGCCTTCCACAAGTAGGACAATCATATGTAAGTGTGTATCTAATTTCTTGTCTATCAGATTTAATAGGCTTTTTAGGTATCTGCTTTTCAAGTGCTTCATCAATGCATCTTGACAACTCTTCATTATCCACATCTTCAAAGTGAGGATTTTTTCTGATTTTCAATGCTTCCTGTGGTGTCATTCTTTAAACTCCTTTTTTCTGCAATATTCAGCTTTAATAACCGCTTTATTCAATATTCTTTCGGGTACGTTTGGGATATTAGACAATGCTAAATAAACGCCTTTCCAAAACGCATATTTTGACTGCGGCAAAGATATATTATATTTCTTTGCATAGGCTCTGATTTTTTCTTCTTTAAGAGAAAATAAAGCTTCGTTTCGTTCTTCGACAAAATCTTTTAAATCGTTCATTCCTGCTCACTCCTTAAATCAAACAACGCTTGTACATTTCGGTCATTAATATAAAACCAAAATCATCTGTAAAAAGCCCGTCTTTGTACAATTTCTCTAACTGCTCATAAGTGAGAATTTGCACCAACATTTCAAAAGTTTCTCTGTTCATTCCTGCTCACTCCTTATCCATTTTTGCGCCGCAATGTGGACAATACGGTGTTAGTTTATAAGTTCCTAACCCTTCTTGATAAAAAGGCGAACCTCCACAAATAGAACAATTCCGTCTTATAAAATAATTTCCCCAGTACATATCTTCTTGATTTTTCACCCACTCACCGTGCCTGACCTCCTGCACGTCTGCGGTGGGAATTTTACCAATGAATTTTTTAACTTCTCTCATTTGTCAGCCCTCCTTAGTCCACTGTTCTGCCATAGCTTTTGCTACTCCAACAGGTGTTTTACTTCTCATTTTTGAACATTCTGTGCTATCCCAACCTATAACTTTACCGTCAAAATGACTTTTGAAAATTCCGTGTGTTCTTTTTGAAATCGGCAAAGGCACTTTTCTCGTTGGTTTTAAAGGGGGTAATCCTTTCAGCCAAAGGCAAGTTTTTTTTACATTCTGTTTCACCCTCAAAATCGTATGGATTATAAATACAGTCAGGCTTTCTATATGCCGTTGACATAATTCCTTGAGGATTTTCAATTGCGATTTTCTCACAATCAGCAAGAGCGATTCGCATAAAAAATACAATTGCTTTTTGCTGTTCAGAAATCTTCTTCGAGCGGTATTTTTTATCACCGTAGTATAACCACCTCTGCCCGGTAGTACATAATCTCGTGCAAGCAGGGTGAGCGATTATCATATCCCACTTGCCGTCAACTGTGTGTAACTCGCCGTCAACAGTTTTAAATGAGCAGTTGCCGTTTAGTAACGGTAAAACATCTTGCTTTATATGCCATTCAGGGTGACCGCCTGAGCAGTCAATAATATCACAGCTAAAAGCGTTATGACCGAGCTTTCTAAATTCAATAGTCACCCTCTGCGATTCTTCACAGGCAATTAAGATGTTCATTTGTAAGCCCTCCTATTTCAGCAATTCGGAATTGTCGTGGATATTGCCAATGACAATTAAATCGTTCACTAACATTTCAAATTCATCAACATCATATTCCATATGACCGTTTTTGTTTGCCAAAGCAAAACAAGCATACTCAGAAAACCACTTGATAACATATTCATATCCGCTTTGTTCGTCTTTAACAATATCCCCCTCAAAAATCTTCGTACCGTTCTTGTCGTTCTTGCCTGTGTACTGTCCGACTGTATCAGCATAAACTGTAAATTTCTCAATCGTTGGCTCTTGCTGATAAATAATAGCAAAATCTCCACCTTTGTTATTTGGAAAAATACCTCCATAAACCCAATTTGAGTCAATAGGAGAACCGTCCAATCTAACTTTCTCTCCTTTTTTTCGAGTTTGACCTCTGAATAATATTTCTCTATCCATTTTTATCCTCCTATCTGCCTGTACTGCCGAATCCGCCGTTTCCTCTTTCTGTGTGTTCAAGTGTATCAACTAAATCAAGGTTAGGTGCTACTATAGGCAATATAACAAGCTGACTGATTTTATCTCCTGCTTCGACAATATAGTCTTTCGGGCTGAGATTATAGAGTTTAACGCAGATACTACCTGTATAGCCTACATCAATAACGCCCTCGCTTGTCAATCCGTGCTTGACGTTCAAGCCACTTTTGCTTTTTAACATTCCGACTGTGCCGGACGGTAATTCAACGTGTACGCCTGTATCAAAAACTGCACTACTATTCGCTCTTATTAATTTTCTTTCTCTTGCATAAATATCAAGTCCTGCGTCTGTTTCGTGTGCCCTTGTAGGCATTATTGCGCCTTTGTCTAAAACTATCTTCATAATTAGTCCTCCTTCAATTTTAATCTGCTCTCGCTGATAACCTGTCCGTTATTTGTGTAATCACGCTCAAACGGTAAGCCGAGTTTATCAACTACAACTCTGTCTATGTGTTCCCAGTACACTTCATCTTTATTTGATTCCTCAAGCATTTTCGTAAAGCTGTTAAACAGCCTTGATATTCGCTTTATTCCGTAGCCGTATTCGGTGTTCAGCGTATAAATAATAGTCTTTAAAACTCTGCGTGTTATATCAATTGTCTTTTCTTCCTCGACTTTTTCCCACGCTTTTTTGACCTCAATTTCAACCTCGGACAACATTCTTTTTCTATCGTTACCCGATATTTTCGGTATTCTCGCTTTCATTCAGTCCTCCTTGATTTTCTAAAATGGTAAATCATCAGCCGCCGTTATTGTGCTTATAGGTCTTGCTATTCTTCCTGTTTCGTTTTCGTCTGAAATCTCGCTGAATCTCTGAAACATTCCGTTGAAATTATAATATATAATCCCGGTATTGCCGAATTTGTTTTTATCGAGTTTCAGTTTAGTTTCAGACGGTCTTGTTTTTCCGCTTTCCTTGTCTTGCACATAAGGTCTGTGCAAAAGTATTACATAGTCGCTATCTTGTTCAAGACCTCCGCTTTCTTTCAAATCCGACATTGTAGGTTCGTCTTTGCCACCTCTTGTAACCTGCGACAAAACTATAAAACAGCACTTTGTTTCCTTTGCACATTTTTTCAACTGCTGACTTATGTAATCAATTCTTTGCCTGTTATCAGCAAAGTTTTTTTGTGTCGATATTATTTGCACAAAATCTATAATCGCAAATTTCGGTCTGTGACAGTACACATACGACGTTATCCGTTCAACTTCGTACAAATCATCAATAACCGTCACATTTCTATAAGCTTCAAGCGTTTTTTTGACTTTTTCAAACTCTGCTTTATCAAGCCTGTGCTTATGCACTCTGCCGTACTCAATCTCGAGATTATCAGCCATTATCCTGTCGTAAATCATTCTGCCGGACATCTCAAGGCTAAAGAAAACACTTTTTGAATCAAGGTAAGCCTTCAAAATATTTATCGCAAAGGTTGTTTTACCCGTTGAAGGTCTTGCACCTATTGCCGCTATAGTTCCCTCAACAAACCCTCCGCAAAGAAGATTGTCAAGTCTTTCAAAGCCTGTCGGCACAGTTTCAAACTCTTTGTAAAACTCCTGCAAGTATTTTTCGGAATTATCGGTTGAAATCTCTGTTCTGCTTTCGGCTTGCTCTACAAGCTCCTTGAGTTCAGAAATTGAAACAGTCGATGAAAATGCAAGCGACTGCGTTTGACTTAACAGCCATTTTTGCGTTGCTTGTTCAACAAAGCTGTTTACGGTTGCCTCTGTATTACTATGCATAGGAGCATTTTCGCAACCGCATAAAACGTACTGCTTTGTTTCGTCCGACAATCTCCCGATTATTGCAACTCTGTCTGCTTGAGGATTTGCAGAAATTTCTGTGAACGCCTCTTTCGCAGGCTCATCCGTAAAATCACTCTTACGAAGTTTGCCAAGCAACAGTGGACGAATATCATCAAACAGCAGTA
>JBGUUJ010000238.1:0-5778 GCA_045133455.1 Ruminococcus sp. | reverse complement strand
AACAATTATGACTTCAATCACAACATTGTCAGCTATCTTTATAGTTTACATTGTTGCAGTGTTCTTCAACATTTCTTCAGTTCAGTCATTTGCACTTCCAATGATGATCGGTATTATCTGTAACTTTATCTTCGGCACAAGACTTGACATTCAGTTCTCAGGCGGTGCAACATTAAGATTCAGTTATACAGGTGAAATCAATCAGGACGAGCTTGATAACTACATTCAGGATAAGACAACAGATAAGATTACAACATCTTTCTCAACTGACCTTATGGGCAACTCTGGAAATAACGTTTCAGTTCAGTTCTCTGGCAATCATGCAATAGAAACTGAGATTCAGCAGAACCTTGAGGCTGACCTTCAGGCTCAGTATCCTGACAACAATTTTGAATGTCTCGAATCAAATTCAGTTGATGCATCAATGGGCTTCAACTTCCTTCTCAAGTGTCTCACAGCCGTAGCGATTGCCAGCATATTAATGGTACTGTATGTAACAATCCGATTCAAGAAAATCGGCGGTCTTTCAGCCGGTGTAATGGCACTTGTAGCACTTTTCCACGACGTAGCACTGATTTACTTCCTCTACGTTATATTCCAGATGCCGATTGATTCAAACTTTATCGCAGTAGTACTTATGATTTTAGGTTACTCACTTAACGATACAATCGTAATTTACGACCGTGTCCGTGAAGAGAGAAAGATTCTCGGTAGCAAGACAGATGTAGGTATGGTATTTAATCTCAGCTGTTCAAAGTCTATCAAGAGAACAATTATGACATCAATCACAACACTTTCGGCTATCATAATAGTTTATATTGTAGCTGTAGTATTCAACATTTCTTCAGTACAGTCCTTTGCACTTCCGATGATGATTGGTATCGTTTCAGGTTGTTATTCTTCAATCTGCATTGCAGGTCCGCTCTGGGTAATGTGGCAGAATCATAAAAAATCAAAAAAGGTTAAAAAATAATCTTTTTGAATAATTAAATTTCAGGGGTTGCATTCAGAATAGGATTATTCTGTGCAACCCCTTGTTTTTCGGAGCCTAACAGATGAAAAAATTTCTTTCAATACTTTTATCAATCGCAATACTGTCAGGTATGACTGCAATGCTTTCAGCCTGTAAAACAGATAAAGATGAAACAGAAAATAACTCTGATAAAATAAGCATAGTAACTTCAATTTTCCCTTACTATGACTTTGTAAGGAGTATAGCAGGGGACAGAGCTGAAATAAAGCTTTTGCTTTCACCCGGCAATGAACTCCATAATTACGAGCCCTCACCGTCAGATATAGTGGCAATAGAAAATTGTGATATTTTTATTTACAATGGCGGAGAAAGTGACGAGTGGGTAGAGAGCGTTCTTGATTCTCTTGAAAATAACACAATGAAGAAACTGAGGATGATGGATTACGTCGCACTACTTTGTGAAGAGGGTGACGAACACGACCATTCAGACGAGCATACCCACGATGAAGATGAAGAAGAAAACCATTCTGAAGAAGATGAACATTCACATGAGCACGGATACGATGAACATATCTGGACATCGGTAAGAAATGCCGAAAAGCTCAGCACAAAAATTGCTGAGACTCTTTGTGAAGTAGATTCGGAAAATTCAGATTTCTATAGAAATAACTGCGATAACTATTCTTTAAAACTCAGACAGCTTGATGAAAACATAACCGAAACTGTTAATAACAGTAACCGCAATACCATAGTTTTCGGAGACAGATTTCCTTTCCTGTATTTTGTAACGGATTATTACCTCAAGTACGAATGTGCTTTCCCGGGTTGCAATAGTAACACAGAGCCGAGCATCTCAACAGTTACGCATATGATAGATTTCGTAAGGGAAGAGGATATCCCTGTAGTTTTCTATCTCGAATTTTCAAACGGCAAGACTGCAAATCTTATTGCAGAAGATACAGGTGCAGAAACTATGAGATTTTCATCTTGTCATAACGTTACAAAAGAGGAATTTGAACAAGGGGTAACTTATATTTCTTTAATGGAACAAAATTTAGAAGCATTAAAGGAGGCGTTAGCATAATGGCATTAATAACAATAAAAAATGCATCAATGGGATACGAAGGAAAAACAATCCTGTCAAATATGAATCTTAAAATAGAAGAAGGCGACTATGTCTGCATAGTAGGCGAAAACGGTTCAGGTAAGACAACCCTGATGAAATGTCTGCTCGGACTTTTGCAAGTGCAGAGCGGAACAATAGAATACGGAGATGGCTTGAAGCAGAATGAAATCGGCTATCTTCCTCAGCAGACAGTTTTGCAGAAAGACTTTCCCGCATCGGTGATAGAAGTTGTAATGTCGGGTTGCCTGAATAAAAAGCACACACTCTTTTATTCAAAAGAACAGAAAGAAACAGCCGCAAAAAATATGGAACTGACAGGAATTTATCCTTACAGAAAAAAATGCTTTCGAGAGCTTTCAGGCGGACAACAGCAGAGAGCGATGCTTGCCAGAGCACTCTGTGCAACTCATAAGCTTATAATACTTGATGAACCCGTAACAGGACTTGACCCGAAAGCGGCTCTTGATATGTATGCGCTCATTAAGGAGCTGAACAAAAAGGGAATCACAATTGTAATGGTATCCCATGATGTAACATCTGCGGTGAATAATTCTACAAAGATACTGCATCTTTCACGAAGCACCTACTTTTTCGGAACCTCACACCAGTATCTTCATTCCGAAATTGGAAAGAAGTTTCTCATTACAGACTGTCCGTGTGACGATTGTCAGCATAATCATATGGGAGGTGTTCGCAAATGATAGAAATTCTGACAGAAATGTTTTCATATAACTTCATAATCAGAGCATTCATCGTAGGCTTGCTTGTGTCGCTCTGTGCGGCGTTGCTCGGAGTAACACTTGTTCTTAAGCGATACTCAATGATAGGCGACGGGCTTTCACACGTCGGCTTTGGATCACTTGCAGTTGCGGCATCGTTGAATCTTGCACCTCTTGAGGTTGCAGTACCTGTAATAATCATTGCGGCATTTCTGCTATTAAGACTTTCCGAGAACAGTAAAATCAACGGTGATGCGGCTATAGCAATAATTTCAAGTACCGCACTTGCAATCGGTGTAGTTTGTGTAAGCGTGTCGGGAGTCAATACGGACTTGAATTCTTATCTGTTCGGAAGTATTCTTGCAACCACAACAGCAGATGCGATTATGTGCGTGATCCTTGCCGTGATAGTAATAATCACATTTGTCGTGTTCTATAATAAAATTTTCGCAGTTACATTTGATGAAACTTTCTCAAAAGCAACAGGACTTAAAACGGGTATCTATAACTCAGTAATTGCACTCCTCACAGCACTTACAATAGTCATAGGAATGAGAATAATGGGAACTTTGCTTATTTCAGCACTCATAATTTTCCCTGCGCTTTCTTCAATGAGAGTCTGCAAAAAGTTCAAGTCAGTAATCGTCTGTTCAGGTGCATTATCAGTGTGCTGTTTCTTTGTCGGTATGTGCGCATCATATTCACTCGATACCCCTACAGGCGCAAGCGTAGTAATAGTAAACGCAATCGTGTTTGCAGTGTTCTGGCTGATTGAAACAATAAATTCAAAAATCAGCAAAGGTAATGTTTGATGTTACACAGCTAAAAAATATTTTCCAACAACGGATACTCGCTTTCTTTTATGGAAGCGAGTTCTTTTTTTGCGCTTGCACTTTCCGAAAAATATAAATCAGGGTTGCCGTTTTCAGCGTGTGAACGCATCTTGGAAATGCTGTTGCCGATTTCATCAACATAGTCATGAATCAGAAGCATATCAATGCTTTCTGCTGTTTCGTACCATTCATCTTCAACCTCTCGGCAAAGATTAAGTGCATCTTCATAATTTGTTTTTCTCATATACCTGTCGGTTTGGTCAATCATAGAAATGAACACATCAGCCTTTCCGCTCACATATCCGAGCTCAACGGCTGAAAGCGAGAACGCAATAGTTAAAAATAATATAGAAATATAAATTCTTTTCACATTTTTCTCTCCTTCCACACGATGTTATATTTGCCGAGTGCGTCAAGCGTCATAATAAACACGTCTGACAGTTTAGTATTTTCCTTTTTCAGGATGTCAACAACATCATTCTTAGTTTTTCTGCATAGCTTCAGTGAATTATCAAGAATCTGACCGTCACTCACAACGACCGTTTCGATTTTGTTGTCGCTTATTTCAATTCCAAAATCTCTTGCACTCGGTTGTCTGCTCTGAGGTTTTTCGAGAACGCTTACCTTGCCGTTAGTTTCAACAATGCAGTATTGTACATCTTCAATCGAAAACACATTTTGTTGTCTTAGCTGAACGCATAAATCCTCGGTAGTAAGTCTTAAACGGCGCATTTCTTTTTGAAGAATTTCACCGTCACGAATTACTACAATTGGACTTCCGCAGACAAGTTTTCTGAATATTCCGCTTTTCATCATAAATATACTTGCGATAATTTCAAGCGCAACAAGCACAAGGACGGGAATAACACCGCTGATAAGAGGTTGTGAAGTGTTTTGCATAGGAATTGCGGCAATCTCAGAGATAATCAATGTAATTACAAGCTCACTCGGTTGCATATCGCTAATCTGACGTTTACCCATAATCCTGACGGAAAACACAACAAAGGCATAGAGAATAACCGTACGGATAATAGAAATTATCATAAATATCACCATTGTTAATATCTGCAAAAAATCTCCTTCTATACTCAGGAATAATCAAATATTTCCTGTTAATGCTAATTATTGGTGATTAAATGTACAATTCATTGACAGAAAATATAAAGGCAATGCAACAGCTTTTTTCTCAGTCGGCGGACTTTACTGTAAGAGAAATGGAGCTTACTGCAGACATTCCGAGAAAATCAGCGATAATAACAATTGAGGGAATGTGCAGTAAGGAAACGACTTCAATTTCAGTAATCGACCCGTTACTTGGGTATGATTTCAAGGATAAAACAGCAGATGAAACAATTGATGAAATAAAAAACAGAGTACTGACCTCAAGTGAAATAGTAGAGTTTAACACTTTAAAAGAAGCTGTAATGTTCTCAACTTCGGGATTTGCAGTCCTTGCAATAGACGGAACCGACAGAATGTTGGCAATAGGAGTTCAGGGCTTTTCGTTTCGAGGAGTGAGTGAACCCGAAAGTGAAGTTGTACAGCGAGGTTCAAGGGAAGGTTTCACCGAGCCTTTGAGAATAAATATGACGCTTATTCGCAGAAGAATAAAAAGTCCCGACCTCGTATTTGAAACACTCACAACAGGAACGGAGTCAAAAACTCAGATGATGCTTTGTTATCTGCAAAAGAGTGTGTCGCCCGAAATACTCGGCAAAATCAGAACACGTCTTAATGGCTGCAATCTCAGTACAGTGCTTGCATCAGGTTATCTGTCGGAATATCTCGAGGATAAAAATTCAAAGTCATTATTTTCAGGTGTAGGAATTTCCGAAAGACCCGACACAGTGTGCGGAAAGCTGACAGAAGGAAGAATTGCAATACTCATCGACGGCACACCTGCCGTAATAATAATCCCACATCTTTTTGTTGAAGAATTCCAGAGCATAGACGACTACTCAAACAGACCGTATTACGCAACTTTTATCAGAATTTTAAAATACATCGCATTTTTTATAGCTGTCTTTCTCCCCGGAATATATGCAGGATTTGCACAGTTTCATCCCGAATATTTCCCGACAGGACTGCTTATCAAAACCTCAGAATCTCTTGCTCAGACGCCTTTGC
>JBGUUJ010000237.1:0-5539 GCA_045133455.1 Ruminococcus sp. | reverse complement strand
TGTTGGCGATAAGCCTTGCCGAAATGTCTGTCACCCACTCGATGACCTCAAGACCGTTTGCCTTTAGGGTCGAGCCTGTTTCAACAATATCAACTATCCCGTCGGCAAGTCCCACAAGCGGAGCAAGCTCTACTGAACCTTCAATTTTAATTATTCTTATATCCATATTTTTGTCATCAAAGAATGACCGTGTAACCTTGGGATATTTTGTTGCAATAGTCTTTGTGTTGTAACCGCTGTAAAAATCAAAATCTTTCTTTGTGGCAAGAGCAAATCTACATTTGCCAAATCCCAAGTCAAGAAGCTCATAGAATGAGTTTCCGTTCTCAAGGATTGTATCCTTACCTACAACACCTAAATCACAAACACCGTTTTCAACATATGTAATAACGTCTGCTGCTTTAGCAAGTACAACCTCAAACTGATTATCGCCCACAGGAAGAATTAATCTTCTGCCTTTGTTTTTTACTTCATCGCAGTTATATCCGATTTTTTCAAAAAGTTCTATTGTTGTCTTTTCAAGTCTGCCCTTTGTCAGGGCAATTCTTAATGGTTTCATATGTGAATTCCTTTCAAGCATTAATTATCCGACTGTTTTTACCTCATCAATTCCACGCTGTTTTGCAAACTCTTTTGTCTCCTCAAGAGTAGGAAGCACACTGAACTGAGCTTTTGCACCCTGTGAATTAAGTTCTGTAACAAGATTGATTGCCTCAATTTCGTGTCCGTCCTCAGCAAATACAAGCACTTCGGGATTATCTGAATAACTTACTTCTGCATCGGTAAGATGCTTGATTGTGATTGCATCAGTATCAACTGCAAAGCCAGCTGCTCCCATAGGCGCATCAAACACAGAAAGAAGCTCGTCATATCGACCACCGGAAATAACTGCATCACCGATTCCGTTGATATATCCTGTAAATACAATACCTGTGTAATAATCATTTCTTTGAACAAGTCCTAGGTCAATTATAAGCTTATCACCTAAACCAAGCGGAGTTAAATTATTAAAGATTTTATGCAAATACTCAAGTGCAGGAACAGCTTCCGTTCCTTCGCATATCTCATAAGCCTTTGCAAATACTTCTTCTCCGCCAAACAGTGAAGGCAGACTGCGGATAGCGTTTACAGCTTTGCAGGGTTCAAGTTTATCAAGAAGATTATTAAGAGCTGAATAATTCTTACCTTCAATTGATACTCTGATTTTTTCCTTGTAATTTTCATCAATATCAAGTTCATTTGAAAGTGCGTCAAATACATCAGCGTGACCGAGTTCAATTCTGAAGTCATTGGCTACTGAAGAAATGCAATTTATTGCTGTAGTAAGTATTTCAAGGTCGGCTCTTATTCCTTTTACTCCCAAAAGTTCAACGCCCATCTGCATAAACTCGTTTCTTCTGCCTGTAAGCGTAGGATTATTACGGTAAACTGCCTGCTTATAATAAAGACGTACAGGCATTATGCTGTTTTTAAGACGAGATGAAACCATTCTTGCAATCGGAAGTGTTGAATCAGGTCTTACAACAAGAAGTCTGCCTTTATTATCAACCATTTTAAACATTGATTCCTGTGAAATTCCACTGCAAGGAACCGAAAAAACATCATAAAATTCAATGCCCGGTGTTATAACTCGCTTAAATCCTCTTGATACAAAAACATCTTCAATCTTTCCGCAAATATCATCCATCGCAGAACACTCTGCAAAAAGAAAGTCTTTTGTTCCCTCTGGAGTAATCTTTAAATATTTCTTCATAATAACCTCTCTGATTATGCTCATTAAATCATAATGTAATAACAGACTGAATATGTACACCACTTTAGTCTGCTAACGTGTTAATATACTACCATAATAAATTACTTTTGTCAACTTATTTTAACTAACAGTTTTTACTTATTCGTTATCATCTAAATTCTCTTCTGAAGTTTCTTCAGATTTATTTAATCGAATAAGCTTTTTCAACTTCTCTTTCTGCTGAAATTCCTTTTCTTCCCTGATTTTTTTCTGCTCAGCAGCAATCTTCTGATAATTGAGCACTTCAAAATCAAGTGCTTCCTGAGCAATTCTGCCCTTATCATTGATTGAATTACGCACTCTCTTGCCTACAAGCGAGTATATTACTGCATAAATCGGTGTGCCAAGAATGAAACCCGGAAGTCCGAAAAGCGCACCTCCGACAATTACACTGAACAATACCCAGAAACTTGAAAGTCCGACCTGACTTCCGATAATCTTCGGCTTAAAAAGGTTTCCGTCAAGCTGTTGAATTATAACAACTACTATAATGAACTTAATCATTTCCCATGGACTGATAAGGAAAAGTATCAATGCACTCGGAATTGCACCGATAAACGGACCGAAAAATGGAATTATATTTGTTATACCAAGTAAAACTGCTATTAACGGCGCATAAGGAATCTGAAGAATAGACATTGTTATAAATGTCAGCAATCCAATAAAGCCTGCATCAAGAATATCTCCTACAAGGAAACGACCGCATTTTGTATCTGTTATATCAACGATTTCATAAATTTTAGGGAGATACTTGATTGGTATAAAAGCAACTGCAAGTCTCTTAACCTGATGGCAAAGAGTTTCTTTTGCCGAGAGAAAATAAACTGAAATAACAACACCCATTACAATGTTATATACACCGTTTGCGGTATTTGAAATAACCGTAAAGATACTTCCGATAGCTTGGGTTGCATTGCCGGCAAATTTTGTAAGGTTCTCCATAGATAAATACTTCATAATTTCATTAGTGAAGTTATCTACAATAGTCTTTCCGTCAATATTTGCATTAAATGTTTTGTTGATTGATTCGAGAAAATCTTCCGTATTCGTTACCAACGAATCAAAATATGTCGGTAAGCTTTCTACAAGACTTACAATATTAACAGTAAGTTGTGGTACTACAATAGCAACCAACACTGCAAAAATAGCTACAACTAATGTATATGTGCAAATAAGTGATAAAGGTTTTCTTAAATTACCAAAAAACTTCCGTTTCTTTCCCATTTTACCAAAGGCTTTAGTATAAAAAAACTTATACGGGAAGTTTAAAATGTACGCAATAAAGAATCCAATGATAAACGGCATAAGAATTCCCATTATCGTGGATAAAATATTCCATACAATGCTCATATTATCTTTAACAAATAAGAGCAATACTGTAAAAGAAATTGCAATAAGTATTGTTTTGATTGAAGTTAACTTTTTCAAAGAATCACTCCTTAGAATAATGACATCTGCGAACTTTCCGGCATATCGCCCAATACACCTACTTCTTTAAGCGTTTCAATTACACCCTTAGAAACTTTTGTTTTGACCTGCATATCTTCAATTGAAAGATATTCGTATTTTTTTCCTGCTTCTGCAAGGGCTTCGGCAGCCGCACCTCCGACACCGGGAAGCGATGAGAACGGTAATCTTATCTTTCCGTTGTCAACAACAAACATTGTTGCTTCAGATTTGTAAACGTCAATCGGAAGTACTTCTATTCCTCTTGCCATCATTTCATTCACAATTTGAAGTGTTGCAAGTTCTGCATCGTCCTTAGCGGTTGCTTCGTGAACACTCTGCTTTTGCTTTATCTGATTCATTTTATCACGAACCGCTTTTCTGCCTTTCATTGCCAATGCACCGTCAAGATTTTCACTTCGTACGGTGAAATATGCTGCATAATACTCAACAGGTTTATGCACTTTGTACCAACCGAGACGTAATGTTGAAATCATATATGCCGCAGCGTGAGCCTTTGGGAACATATACTTAATTTTCATACAGGAATCAATGTACCATTCAGGAACATTATGTTCCCTCATAGCTTTAAAATGCTCTTCAGTAAGTAGCTTTGTTGCATTACCTTTACGGACAATCTCCATGATTTTAAAAGACATCGAAGGGTCGAGTCCCTTATGCATCAAATATGTCATAATTGAATCTCGGGTACCGATAACCTCGGAAATTGTACAAGTACCGTTATTGATTAGATCCTGTGCATTTCCAAGCCACACGTCAGTACCATGGGAAAGTCCTGCAATCTGCAAAAGGTCAGTAAACGTCTTTGGCTGTGCTTCAATTAACATTCCTCGCACAAATCCTGTACCACATTCGGGAAGGCTGAATGTACCTGTTTTTGAATCAATATCTTCTTCAGTAACTCCAAGTGCCGCAGGAGATGTAAATAACGACATAACTTCAGGGTCACTCATTGAAACTTCCATAACAGGAATTCCTGTATACATTTCAAGATAATGATAAATTGTAGGAACATCGTGTCCGAGCTCCTCAAGTTTTGTAATCGTATCATGTATAGAATGGAAATCGAAGTGCGTTGTAATGTTATCTGAGTTAACGTCATTTGCAGGGTGTTGTACAGGACAGAAATCGTAAACTTCATTTGTTCTCGGAACAACAACCATACCTCCCGGATGCTGACCTGTCGTACGCTTTACACCTGTGCATCCGATTGCAAGACGTTTTTCCTCGGCTTTATGCATTGGCATTCCACGTTCCTGCGCAAATTTCTTTACAAAACCAATAGCTGTTTTTTCAGCTACTGTGGCTATTGTACCTGCTTTGAACACATTATTCTTTCCAAACAGCTCTTCAGTATATCTATGAGATTTTGACTGATATTCACCGCTGAAGTTAAGGTCGATATCAGGTACTTTGTCGCCCTTGAAACCGAGGAAGGTTTCAAATGGAATTTCGTGTCCATCCTGATCCATTTTTGATCCGCATTCAGGACAAACCTTCGGCGGAAGATCAAAACCTGAACCGTAACTACCATCAGTGATGAATTCACTGTGCTTGCATTTCGGACAAATATAATGCGGACAAAGCGGATTAACTTCCGAGATACCCGACATCGTAGCAACGAACGAAGAACCTACTGAACCTCGGGAACCTACCAGATAACCATGAGCCTCACTGTCTGCAACAAGTTTCTGAGCTGTCATATAGAGCACAGAAAATCCGTAGGTTGTGATTGAATTGAGCTCCTTATCGAGTCGAGCCTTAACAATCTCCGGTAACGGATCACCGTATTTGTCTTTTGCACGCTTCCATGTGATATCTACAAGTTCCTGTTCAGCGCCTTCGATATTAGGCGGGAATGTGCCCTTTGGTATAGGACGCACACTTTCGCACATATCTGCAATTTTATTAGGATTTTCAACAACTACTTCATATGCCTTATCCTTGCCGAGCCACTCAAATTCTTTGAGCATTTCAGCTGTAGTTCTAAAATACAAAGGTGCCTGATCTTCGGCATCTTTGAATCCCTGGCCAGCCATAAGAATCTTTCTGAACTCAGAGTCTGTCGGATCCATAAAATGAACGTCACAGGTAGCACATACAGGCTTTCCGAGTTCTTTGGCAAGCTTGATTATAGTTCTGTCAATTTCGTGAAGCTCGTCTTCTGTTTCAAACCTGCCGTCCCTTATCATAAAAGCATTGTTGCCTGAAGGCTGAATTTCAAGATAGTCATAGAACGAAGCAATCTGCTTGAGTTCAGCCCAAGGCTTGCCTTGCAAA
>JBGUUJ010000236.1:0-1220 GCA_045133455.1 Ruminococcus sp. | reverse complement strand
CTGACAGCAACCCTTACGAAAGCTATGAAAGACGTATGGAAAGAACCTTGAATTTCATAATCTGTCCCCGTACTACTGACGGATTTAACCTGATAGATAACGGATATTACGACACACAGTTCTTGGAAAATTATTATAAATATTATTATATTGAATAATTTCATCTTCAACATTAGTTTTAAAACGGAGCCTTGTTGCTCCGTTTTATTTATTTTATCACATTAAAGTGTTGTAATTACCGATACAAATGTGGTATAATAAAATAAATATACTATAAATAAGAAAATGGGTGCAGAAATGGAAAACAAACGTACCGTTGTCAAGGTTGGCACATCAACCCTTACATACGAAA
Source organism: Ruminococcus sp. (assembly GCA_045133455.1). Lineage (GTDB taxonomy): Bacteria > Bacillota > Clostridia > Oscillospirales > Acutalibacteraceae > Ruminococcoides. Next base: position 868 of record JBGUUJ010000236.1, on the reverse strand, counting down.
ACGGAAAAATAAATTATCGCAGAATTGAATGTCTTTGTAAGGTGCTTTCAGATCTCCAGAACCGTGGCGAAGAAATTATGCTCGTTTCTTCGGGTGCTATCGGTGTAGGTATGGGTAAGGCAGGTCTTTCCTCACGCCCCAAGGAGACTAAAAAAAAGCAGGCTCTTGCCGCAATCGGTCAGTGTGAGCTTATGTTTATGTATGACAAAATATTCGGCGAGTACAACCACTCGGTTGCTCAGATTCTTCTGACAAGATACGCTGTTGAAACAGAACATCAGCGTCAAAACGTCATCAACACTATCAACGAACTGCTCACAATGAACATTATCCCTGTCATCAACGAAAACGACACCGTTGCCATTGATGAACTTGAGGGCAACAACTTTGGTGACAATGATATGCTTTCCGCTATCGTTGCAGGTCTCGTGGGAGCAGACAGACTTGTGATTCTGACTGACATCGACGGACTTTATGACTCAAATCCACGCACGAATCCCGACGCTAAGAAAATTGATGTTGTTGAAAAAATAAACAAGAATATTCTCTCTATGGCGGCAGGCACAGGCTCAAACAGAGGAACAGGCGGTATGATTACAAAGCTTCAGGCGGCTGACTATGCTACAAAGCGTGGTGTTGAGGTTCACGTTATCAACGGTTCAAATCCTGAAAACCTCTATGAAATTTTTGACGGAAATAACATCGGAACAACGTTTCTTGCAACCAATAAATAAAGAAAGGACTTTACTATGACACAGCTTGAAATTATGGGCGCAAAAGCCAAAGAAGCTTCACGCTTTCTTATGAACGCAGGTTCAAAAAAGGACGAGGCTCTCACTGCAATTGCAGAGGCTCTCAGAGCAAACTC
>JBGUUJ010000235.1:0-10872 GCA_045133455.1 Ruminococcus sp. | reverse complement strand
TATAACAATTTCGTCTGAAATATTCAAGGTGATCTTCGTTATTCGGAACATCAAAACGAGGGAGCTTTCTTACACCAAACTCAAAATCGATATTACATCTGTCGGATATTTTCTGTGTATTATCAATTGACTGAGGATATTTTGAGAATATCTCTCGCATCTCCTCCTCGGTTTTCAGATAAAATTCATTTGTCTGAAACTCCATTCTGTCATTATCATTTATCGTTCTGTTAGTTTGAATACAGAGAAGAATATTGTGAGTTTTGCTGTCCTCTTTGTCAATGTAGTGACTGTCATTGGTTGCAACTATATCAACACCGATTTCATCGGCTATTCTCACGAGATTCGGAATTATACGCTTCTGCTCTTCTATTCCGTGATCCTGCAACTCTATGAAAAAGTTCTCTTTACCAAAAAGGTCACGATAATATTCCGCCTTTTTCTTTGCTGATGTGTAATCTCCGTCAAGAAGTTTTTGCGGAATTTCTCCTGCAAGGCAGGCTGAAAGACAGATGAGTCCCTCGTGATACTGTTCAAGAAGTTCATCATCGATTCTTGGTTTTGAATAAAATCCCTCTGTAAAACCTTTTGATACAAGTTTAATAAGATTTTGATAGCCTATGTTATTCTCACAAAGCAACACCATATGATAGTACTTTTCATATGATGCAGTTTTGTCAAAACGTGAATGAGGTGCAACATACACCTCACAGCCGATTACAGGCTTTATACCCTCTTTCTGACACGCTCTGTAGAAATCAACTACACCGTACATTACTCCGTGATCGGTAATTGCAAGTGAGGTCATTCCCTTTTCACGGGCAGAAGAAGCTATCCTGCTTATACGGCACGCACCGTCAAGCAGGCTATATTCAGTATGAACGTGTAAGTGGGTAAAAGCCATAATCAATCACCTGTTACTGTTGCTCTGATTTTTCCGTCTGAAAATTCAAGTGTGAATTCGTCATCTATTTTAAGCTGTGCTTTAGAACTGATTACTTGTCCGTCCTTTTCAGCAATCGAATACCCTCTTGCAAGAACTGAAATCGGGTTTAGTCCCTCAAGTTTTGAGGACAGCTTTAAAATTGAATTTGACTTTTCATTATATATTTCTGAAATTATTTTCCGGGAAATATTCGATTTATCTGTAAGAGATTTTTCATACTCATTTATTTTTGACTGTGGTGATACAAGGGATAGTCTTCTTCGGAAGTCTGTTACGCTGTTACTGCACTGCCTGATTTTCAAGTCTTTTACTGATGTTACAAACTGTAACTGTGAGTTATAGTATGACATCAATTCTTCTCTATCGGGAACAGCAAGTTCTGCACCGGCTGAAGGAGTAGGTGCTCTCATATCTGACACAAAGTCACAGATTGTGAAGTCTGTTTCATGACCTACGGCTGAAATGACAGGAATTCTACAGTTGTAAATTGCATAAGCAAGTTCTTCGCTGTTGAATGCCCACAAATCCTCCATTGAGCCTCCGCCTCTGCCGATGATGATTACGTCACAAGCATTGTACATATCAAGCGTTTTTACTGCTCTAACAAGCTGTTCGGGCGCACCGTCACCCTGAACGAGAACAGGACACATTACTATATCGACACAAGGAAAACGTCTGTAAAGAATGTTTCTGATATCCTGAACTGCCGCACCTGTCGGCGAAGTGATCACACCGACTGTTTTGGGGAATTTAGGCAATGGTTTCTTGTGTGCATTATCGAATAGCCCCTTTTCGGCAAGATTGTCCTTGAGTTGTTCATAGGCAAGTGTAAGCGCACCTATTCCGTCAGGCTGCATATCCTCGATATAGAGCTGATACTGTCCGCTTGGTTCATATACCGATACTCTTCCTCGACAGATTACTTTCATTCCGTCTATCGGTCTAAATCGCAGATTTCTTGCATTTCCCGCAAACATCACGGCACGGATAACTGACTTTTCGTCTTTGAGAGACAAATAGATATGTCCGCTTCTGTAATGGTCGGTAAGGTTTGAAATTTCACCAGTCAGGAAAACTATGTTCAGTCGTGGATCATTTTCAATAAGGGATTTGATATAGAAATTAAGTTGTGATACGCTGAGCACTCTCGGTGCCGTAAAATCAGGTGTCTGCATTTTTATACTTCCTGTAAGCAAGATATGCTATACCTGCCGAATTATCGGTTGAAAAAGATGGTTCGGCAAACACAGCGTTGTATTTTTCTGAAAAAGAATTTTTAATAATTGAATTTGACATTACTCCGCCTGCATAAAGCACGGGAAGTATGCCATAATTTTCAAAAAGTCTGTCTGTCATAAAAGACAATGATTTTCTGATATATTCAAGACAATATGCCGCTACATATTCTTTCGGCTTATTTTCGGAAATCAGCTTTTTACACCGATTTTCTACTCCGCTCAGACAGCAGTTACAGCCTTTTAAAGTGGGATTTACTTTGATTTTTTCAGTATTCCTCAAAGCAAGCTTTTCAAGTTCTGCACCACAAGGAAATCTGAGGTCTAACATTAATCCTACTCTGTCTACTGCCTGTCCTGCATGCAAATCAAGTGACTTTGCAACTAAGTCAAGCGTGAACCCGTATCCATTGCCCTGTGCTATTACCGCTTCGGTTGTTCCGCCGCTGACGTGAAATGCGATAAATTTTTTGCTGAAAAGATCATCACGTTTTGCGCTGTATAATGCCGCTGCAATATGACCTTCCTGATGAGAAAAACTGTAAAGCGGAACTTTCAATGCAGAAGATAAAATTTTTGCCGTGTTCTCCCCAACAGTGAAACACGGCATATAAGAGCCCTCAATCGGTCTTGGTCTTGTCGATACTCCGATTGCGGTAATCCGCTTTGTGTCAACATCCTTTACAAGCTCCGAAAACAATGAATGAAGTTGTGCTGTATGATGAAATACCGCATCGCTCTGGCGAAGTCCAAGCTGACCTTCCCTTACGGGTAGAAGTTTTTTCTGCTGAAACATTTCGCCTGTCGAACTGTCATAGAGTGCTGGTGACGTTGTGTAGTTTGATGTGTCTATTCCGAGAAAAAGGCTCATTACGCTTCCTCTTTACTGCGGATATATGCCCCGAGTATTCCGTTTACGAATTTGCTTTCATCGATTGTGTATTTTTTTGCAAGCTCTACTGCTTCATTGACTGCAACGCTTTCCGGTACGCTGTCAATGTATTTGATTTCGTAGATTGCAAGTCTTAATATTGCAAGCGAAGGTTTTGAAATTCTTGAGAGTGACCAACCTTTTTTGAGAAATTTTGAAATTTCAGCGTCAATTTCTTCTCTCTTGATTTCAATTGCTCCTACTACTGCCTGTGCATATCCGCATACTCCGCCCTCGAACATCTCTGCATTGTCCTCAATTGTTTCTTCAAGGGGTTCATCATCAAAGGATTTTGAGAATAAAAGCATAAACGCCTGTTCTCTTGCTTCGCTTCTTGAAAGCTTAATCTGATTATTGTTTGATTCGTTACTCATATTCATACCAACTTTACATTGTAGTTATTGCTTATTATAACACACCGTAAGCAAAAAGTAAATATTTTAACTTTGAGTAGACACGTCAGTTTTTAAATTACAATGATAAAGGACACGATAAAATACCGTGTCCTCATGCTGTCAAAACTTCATCTCATTAGTAAGGTGAAGTTTTTTAATTTATTAAGCTAAAATTTCATCAGCTAACTGTTCAAGCTGTTCAATATTTTCTTCTTTCATAGATGAACGAATTGTTACCGTAGTCGGGACAATCTCAATGTTCTTCATTGATTCGAGGTAACCTCTCATAACCTTGCCTGACATAGGTGCCCATGTACCGTTTTCGATAATTCCGACTTTTCTGTTCTTGTATGCCTTAATTGACAGATGATGCAGAAAATCATTCATTGCAGGGAAAACTCCTCCGTCATATGTAGATGCGGCTACTACCATTCTGCTGTAACGGAATGCATCTTCTACATCTTCAGCAATATCACTTCTTGAAAGGTCTGCTATTGCAATCTTCTTGTCAGTCTTTGACTTGAGAATATCATAAAGCTTGAGTGCCGCTGCCTTTGTATTGCCGTGAATTGAAGCGTAAGCTATAAATACACCGTCTGTTTCAGGCTCGTACCTGCTCCAAATATCATATAGATTTATGTAATATGAAAGGTTCTCTGTGAGGATAGGTCCGTGAAGAGGACAGATTGTTTTGATATCCAGTGCTGCCGCTTTTTTGAGAAGGCTCTGAACCTGTACACCGTATTTACCGCAGATATTGAAATAATATCTTCTTGCCTCACACGCCCAGTCCTCATCGGTATCAAGTGCACCGAACTTACCGAAACCGTCTGCAGAAAAAAGTACTTTCTCTGTGCTTTCGTAAGTTACCATTACCTCAGGCCAATGAACCATAGGAGCCATTGCAAAAGTAAGCTTATGTTCACCAATGTCGAGTGTATCGCCTTCGGCAACCGTTACTGTTCGGTCGGTAACGTCAAGGTCAAAAAACTGAGGAAGGAATGCAAATGTTTTCTGATTTCCTACAAGCTTCATCTGCGGATATTTTTCAGTAAGAAGTCCGATATTTGAAGCGTGGTCGGGTTCAAGATGGCTGATTACAAGATAGTCAGGTGTTCTGCCGTCAAGCGTTTTTTCAAGATTTGCAAGCCACTCGTCTGTCTTTCTCTTGTCGACAGTGTCCATTACAACAACTTTTTCATCAAGAATCACATATGAGTTATATGAAATCCCGTTCGGTACAACATACTGACTCTCAAAAAGGTCTATATCCTTATCATCGACACCGATATATTTTATGCTATCAGAAATTTTAATTTCCATTGTTATCGCTCCTCTTATATCATTTTCTATAATTATACATTATTCTGAGCAATAAATCAATATTTAGTATTTGTTAAAATCTTCTATCAGATTGCATTCTTCCTCCGCCCATCATCGAACTGCCTGAACTGTAATTCTCATCTGTCATAGTGATTTCTGTAACGGTGGTTCCTCCTGATATTGTTCCTGAAGAATCGTAATCAATTGAACCGTTTCCTCTATTTTCGGGTCCGCTTACAAGAACCGTACCGCCTGTGATTGTGAGCGCTCCGTTTGAGTCGAGTCCGTCGCCTGATGCATTAACATAAATATATCCACCGTTGATTGCAAGCTTTTTACTGCTGTTAGAATCAAATGCACCCTGTTCAACGTTACCGTCACTTCCGCCCCCTGTTGTGATTTCAAAATCTCCGCTGTCCGCTCTAAGTAACGAACATGCCTGTATTGCATCATTAGTGCTTGTGAGATTGAAGTTACCGCTTTTGATATAGACAAAACCTCTGGTATCGATTTCTTCTGTGTTTGTGGAACGGATTGCGTCACTTCCAGCGTCAACGGTTATATCTGAATTCTGAATCTTTACGCAGTCTTTGCCCTCTATTCCGCTATTTGTCGCTTTCACATCAAGCACTGAATCTGTGATTACCAAATCATCTTTTGAAACTATGCCGTGTTTATAGTTTCCTTTTACAGTGAGCTTTCCGCTTCCGTTGATTGACAAATCAGCCTTACTGAATATGGTTGCGTCAACTGATGAATCATCAACGGTGAGAGTGTATGAACTCGCATCGTTCAGAGTATTTTCGCTGTTATCTGCAAGAGTTACGAATACCTTGTCAGCGTTGGTAATTACAATCGGTGATTTACTGCTCGTGAGGTTGAGATTATCAAATACAAGCTGAATTTTATCGTTATCACCTGCATTTACTGTTACTGAACCGTCCGAACAATCGCCGGTAAGAATATATGTGCCTTCACTGCTTATCGTAACATCTGTTCCGCTGATATTTACCGAACTGCCGACAGCATTAGCTGATGAGTTTTCAAAAGTAATTTTTGTGCTGTTACTGTCATAGGAAGAGTCACAATCCCTGTCCGTAAACGATAAATCAAAATTCCCGTCTGCGCTCTCCCATTGCAAGAAATATGCTGACAATTTCCTTTGCTGAACCCGGTACACTTCTGAATCTTACAAGCGAAAATGCACCCATTACTGCTATACCCGTGCCTACAATGCCGTTTACAAGCATTATTACTGTCTGAACTATTGACGGCAGAAGGAAAAGCGACAAAAGCATACTTCTGCTCTGTCTGCTCCTGAAACTTGCCGACCACGCTATAACTGCACCAAGCACTAACGAGGCAAGTGTACAAATGAGATAAGATGTTACTGTAAATGTATCTGTGTAAATAGGATTGAATAAATCAAGCACAATTGTATTCTCCGTTTTTCTGTGAAATTATTCTGTAGGCTGTTCCGTACTTTGAAAATGATGACGGATAAATTTTCAGCTCATTGAGCGTGTCACAAAGCCACATTGGCATTGCTTTCAGAGCCTTGATTTCCATTATGCAAAGGCTTTCGTCTATTATTTTTTCTCCGTCACTTCCCGCAGAAAGACTGAGATTATCAGTCCTGTAGCGCAAATTCATATCAAAAGTTATTCTCAGGTTTTCGTCATCTTTTCCGAAATATGCACAGCGGTCATACGCTATGAACATTTTTGGTTTTAGATCTCGGTAGAAATTCATCGTCCAGTCGATTTCTTTCATAATCTGGGAATTATCAGGCATTTTATGATTGTATATATATTCCTTTGCAGAAATATAATCCATTGTTTTTCTTCTTTTGTAAACAACGCCCTTGTACTTCTTTTTCAGCTCAAGAAAAACTTCACTGTATTCATCAGGAACTGAATAGCTTCTGAGTCTGAGCTTTTCTTTATATATAGGTTTCTCAATTGAATTGCGTATCAGTCTGAAATCGTCTGTATCAAAATAAAGACTGCATATTGTACTTTTGCCGTATAGGTCAGGTAACATCTTGTCTGCAATCTTTTCAAGTAAGATATCTCTTAGTGTCGTTGTTATAAGATATTTCTTCTCTGTTCGTTCAAAAACAGTTTTGGTCTGCATAGACAGTCTCCTTCCAGCTTATTTTGATTATATTATAAAACAAAAACCTTAAATTTTAGCTTTTTTTAAGACTTGTAGTGTAATATTTTAATTGGTATAATGGATTTACGGAAGGGGATTTATATGCAGATTCTTATTGTTGAGGACGAAAAAAGACTTGCCGATGCTCTTAATCAAATTTTACTTGAACAAAAATTTATGGCTGATGTTGTTTATGACGGCAATGACGGCTTTGAATATGCAAAAAGCGGTATCTACGATGTGATTATTCTTGACGTAATGCTCCCATACAAGAACGGTTTCCAAGTTGTTTCAGAACTCAGAAAATGCAAAATTGATACCCCTGTTCTGATGCTTACTGCAAAAGACACTGTTTCTGACAAGGTAAACGGTCTTGAACACGGTGCTGATGACTATATGACAAAACCTTTTGCTCCTGAGGAGCTTATCGCAAGAATCAAGGCTCTCACAAGGCGAAAAGGCGAGGTTATTCTTGATGAATCAAGCTTTGCTGATTTTAGATTCAATGCTTCCACAAACGAGCTTTCTAAGTCTCTGAAATCTGTTCATCTCAATTTTAAAGAAGCCGAAATTCTCAAACTCTTCCTCTCAAAACCCGATACCGTAATTTCTAAAGATGAAATAATTACTAAGGTTTGGGGCTATGACTCTGATGCAGGGTCGAACAATGTTGAATCTTATATGTCATTTCTGAGAAAAAAACTTACTTTTATTAATTCTTCTGCGGAAATAAAATCAATCAAGAAACTTGGTTACAGATTGGAGAATTCACTTTGATTAAACGGCTCAGAAAAAATATTATTATTACGAATATGATTCTTGTGGGCACGGTTATTCTGATGATTTTTATTGTTGTATGTGTGAACAACTACACTGTGTCCGTCACTAATATTCAACGTGGACTTGAACAAAGTCTGGAACGAAATAACGATGACAAAATACATCCGCCTAATATTATCGGAAGCAAAGACCGCAGAGATTTTCCTGTTATACCTAACTCATATATTATTACGGAAACCGATGCTAACGGTACCATAATCAAAAGTCAGGAAAATAATGCCGCTATCAGCGATGAGGCACTTGAAGACGCCGTAAGAATTGCTCTTGAAAGCAATGAAAAAAGCGGTGAAATACACGAGTATAATCTTATGTATTCAAAAAAGGAATTGATTGGCAAAACCAAAATCGCCTTTGCTGACTCAGGAAGTGTATATTCTTCGTTGTGGAATACAATTCTTGTTTGCTTTGTGCTGTTTCTTACGAGTCTGATTATAATTTTTCTTATCAGTCTTGCACTATCCGGAATTGCTGTTAACCCTGTTAAAGATGCATGGGAAAAGCAGAAACAATTTGTTGCTGACGCTTCCCATGAACTTAAAACTCCGCTTACCGTTATTCTTGCAAATAATAATATTATGATGTCGCATACTGAGTCTAAAATTGAAAATGAGCGAAAATGGCTTGAAAGCACTCAGGAGGAAGCAAATCATATGAAAAATCTCATCAATCAGATGCTGTTTCTTGCAAAATCTGATTCCGAAGGAAACAAGACTGAGTTTTCAAGTGTGAACATAAGCGAGATTATCGAGGCTGACTCTCTTAATTTTGAGCCAATTGCTTTTGAAAAAAATGTTATTATATCAACTGAAATTATGCCCGATATTTTTATTCAGAGTAATCACACACTGCTTACTCAACTTTCGCACATTCTCATTGACAATGCTGTAAAATACAGCCATGACGGCACTGCGGTTACTATAAAACTTCTGAAAAAAGGCGTTAATATTGAGTTTTCTGTCAACAACTTTGGCGATGTGCTTTCTAAGGACGAACTTGAACATATTTTTGACAGATTTTACCGCACTGAAAAGTCCCGCACTTCAGGAGGGTACGGTCTCGGCCTTTCAATTGCGAAAAATATCACAAAAAATCTCAACGGAAAGATTTGTGTTGAAAGTAATATTGAGAACGGCACTACTTTTAGAGTAGAATGGTAGTTTAATATGAGATAAGTTTTAAAGATTATTGACTGATTATAAGCCTTCATTGATTGACCGCTTTATAAACTGATTTATGTATTTTATAAATCATACTGTAAAAAATATAATCGGAGGCGATTTATTTGCAGTATGATAATTTGAATTGTTTAATCAGTAACAGCAGTAGTACACGAAAGTATTTTTTGTCACTGCCTATAGATATGCAGTTGGAACTTCACAAGCACAATGAATACATTCATTCAGCGCAACAACTTCACTGCCTTGTATATTCAATTGAAAATTACAATGAAAAACTCAAAAAAATTATGGCTGTACGGTAATTCACCATACAGCCATATATTTTATTCCATATTTTTAAGAGCTACCGAAAGCGGAATTTTGCGAATTCTCTTCATTTCGATGAAGTGGATAACTGCATAACAAGCTATACCTGTTACAAACATTACCGCATACACCCATGGTGCTACATAGAATGTCAGCCAGCCTGTGTAATCGAGCATCATAGCATAGTAGATTTCTTTAATTACAAAGTAACAAAGCGGAATAGATACAAGCAATGAAATTATTACAACTATAGCTGTTGCACGGTTATAAAGTCGGCTTGCTTCGCTGTCGGAATAACCGAGAATTTTTATCATTGAAATTGCATTTGAATTCTTTTCGTTTATCTCTTGATATAAACGGAAATGTGACGAACACAGCAGCCAGAATAATTCCCGGAACTGCAAAAACTATCTGAAAACCTAAATCCTGTAAATAAGGATACAAAGGACTTTGCCTTCCGTATGTCAGAACAAAAATCAGGCCCGTTATTATAGGTGAAACTGTTACCGGAACATCTATGAGAGTTGTAAGAAATTTTTTGCCCTTGAAATGAAACTTAGTAATTGCCCATGATGCAAAAATACCGAAAATTGTGTTTATAACCACAGCGATAACTGTTGCTTCGATAGTAAGACCAACTGCACTGAGAGTGTATTCATCTAAAACAGCCTGCTGATATGTTTCCCAGCCCTTACGCAAAGCTTCAGATATAACGGTAATCAAAGGGAGTACAAGCATAAAGAACACAAAGATAATGCAAATTGAAATCAAAATCCATTTTAAAACCTTAGAACCGATTTTGTTCTCATACATTTATCTCCCTCCTTTAAGAATCTTGGAATTTCTTGATTGGATTAAGTTTACAACAAACAACAGAATGAATGCAAACAACAGCATTACAAGAGCAATTGCCGTTGCACTTGAATAGTCATATTCCTGTAATTCCGACATTATAATAAAAGGTGTTATCTCTGTTTCATAAGGCATATTACCTGCAATGAATACAACACTTCCGTACTCGCCGATACATCTTCCGAAAGCAAGACCGAATCCTGTAAATACGGCAGGTCTGATTTCAGGGAATATAATCTTCCAGAATGTTTTTATACGGCTCGCACCGAGAACACCTGCAGCCTCTTCATAAGCGGGGTCAAGCTTTTCAAGCACAGGCTGTACTGCACGAACCACAAAAGGAATACCCACAAATATAAGTGCTATGGTTATTCCGATTTTTGTATAAGCAATTTTTATACCGAATTGTTCAAAAAAGCCACCAATCATTCCTGTATCTGTTGTCAAAGCTGTTAATGCAATACCTGCAACAGCTGTCGGTAATGCAAACGGCAATTCAAGCATTCCGTCAAGAAGTCTCTTGAACGGAAAATCATATCTGACGAGAACCCATGCTAAAATTACACCCATTACTGCATTTATCACCGAGGCAATAAATGCAGTAATGAAACTTACATAAAAGCTTGCAAGCACACGCTTACGGGTAATTGTTTCAATTACATCGCCAAAACTCATCTGTGCTGTAAACAAAACAAGGGACGCCAGCGGA
>JBGUUJ010000234.1:0-14176 GCA_045133455.1 Ruminococcus sp. | reverse complement strand
CTAGCCAACTGAGCTATTCCGCCATATATGCTTTGATCCGCTAACATCAAATCAGCAAGATTGATTATACACTATAATTCGCTATTTGTCAATAGTTTTTTTAAAAAACTTTAAAATATTTTTTACTAAAATTTTTACTTTATAGTAAATTGCTCGGTCACGCTCGGGCATCAAAACTTCACCAACAGAAGTTGTTATTATCGAGAAGTAAAGTCTTGATAAAATACGAATATTTGTAACGAAATAAAAATAACAACAGCCACAGATTTCTCCGTGGCTGTTGCTGAATTTATGCTTAGATTAATAAAGCTTAGCAATGAATTTCTGGATTGCTGTTGCATCCTTAACTGTGATTTTTCCGTCACCGTCATAGTCAGCAGCTTTTCTCTGGGTTGAGTTGAATGTCTGAAGTCCTACAACTGACTTGAGTATGCATGTAACGTCATCAATCTTGATGTATCCGTCACCGTTTACATCGCCGAGGAGGAATTCAACATTGTTGTAAACCTCTGTTGATGTTGAAATTGTTGCATTCTCAAAACCTGCGATGCCTGAAATATCCTGCATTGCGCTGTAGTCTACGATTGACTCGTTGGTTGTCTGATAGTTATCGTCATGATAACCTACGCTGAGAATCTGGAGGTCAAGGTATACATTAGCTGTACCTGTGCCGATGATGTTGAATGTTACTGTTACGAACTCTTCATCTTCACCGAATGTGAACAAACCAAGGTTTGTGAAGTTACCCTTTATCTGATTTTCGTTAGCTCTGTAAATGAGGTGACTTCCTACTACAGGGGTAATTGTCTGAACACCGTTGCTTACGTTGTTTGCAGTAACAAACTCAAGCTTTGATGTGTCATATGTGAGAACCCACTGAGAATCAACAACATCCATACTTGATGTGAGCTTGTATGATACTGTAACAGTTCCTTCGTCTTCGTTGAATGTGCTTGAAGCCGAAGGGAAGATGTTTGATGTAGCGTTTACTGTAAGTTCGTCTGTTACAGGCTCAGTAGTTGTAGGCTGAGTTACAGGAGCAGTTGTTGTTATAGGGTCAGTTGCTGATGTAACTGTTGTTTTACCTGAAAGCTTGTTGCTTGTGAAGCCTGATACTGATGAAAGGTCAACAATCTGTCCGTTTACAACAGCATTCTTGAATGTGAGAACTGCGTTTGAAATGTAACCTACTGAAAGTTCTTCAACTGCAAGGTCAACTGTTGTTGTGCCTGTGCCGATAACATCGAATACTACTGTTACAAACTGAGATGAACTGCTGAAATCATAAAGTGTGTTTACATTTGAGAAGTTACCCTTGAGAACGCCTGTGCCTCTGTTGATAACTTCACCTGAAATTACAGGCATAATATCAGCAGAATCTGTTGTGTTGATTGAAAGTTTTGTTGTGTCGTATTTGAGAGTCCACTGAGCGTTTACAACATCCATAACAGATGTAAGATCAAATGTTACTCTTATCTTGTCCTCACTTGCAGTATCAATTGTTTCTGAAGCTGTTGGGAAGAGGTTTGATGTTGCATTAACTGTGAGAGTCTTTGAAACAGGATTTGTTGTAACAGGGGCTGTTGTTGAAGGTGTAGTTGTTACAGGAGCAGTTGTTACAGGAGCTGTTGTAACAGGAACTGTCGCTGTAGGAACTGTAGGTGAAGTTGGTTCTTCGCCGTCTGTGATGTTGCCGTTTGACATATTGTATGAATATGTTGCAGATGAATATCCGTCTCTTGTAACGTCAACTTTGATTGTGCTTGAAGATGTAACGCTTGCACCTGTTACTGTGAATGCGCCTGTTACGTCATCTGATTTAACACTGTATGTCTTTGAGCCGATTGTCACTGTAACTTTTGCATCAGGAACTGCAATACCTGTTACAGTGCTGTTGCCTGCAACTGCATATGAAAGTTTTGCTGATGCAAGAACGAGCTTGCTCTTTGCACTCTGAAGCTGAGCAATCATATTTTCAACTTCTGTCTCATTAGCGTCTGCGCCGAGAGCTACGAGAGCGTCAACTGAAGGCATAAGAGCCTCAACTGTGCTCCATGTTGCAGGAGTGAAGTCTGTTGAAGTCCATGCTTTAACTTCTCTTGCTTCCTGCTTGAGAAGTGCCATACCGCTGAGAGGAATAACATTTTCAACCATCTTGTATGCAGTACAGCCTGAATCTGTGATTGTGATTGTTACGTCACCTGTGATACCTGTGATATCACTTGTCTGTCCGCCTGAACCGTTGTTTACAATAGCGTTTACAGATGTTTTGTTCGGGATTACGAGCACATAGTTGCCGTCTGCATCTTTTTCAGTGAGCTTGCTTCCCGGCCATGCACCGTTGATAGCGGTGTCATCATCGTCCCAAACATAGAGGTTAGGAGCTGAACCGTCATATGACTTAACACGGATTGTTACGGAGTCTTCTATTGGTTCATTTCCGCCGCCACCACCGCCGTTTCCTGTTGAAACGATTGTTGTGCTATATGATGAGTTAGTAACTTTGAGTGTTGAAGTACCGTTGAGTCCTTTGATGTCACTACTCTGTGCGCCTTTGCCATTGTTTAGAACAACATTGTAAGTGCTTGTTGTGTCAAGCTCAATATAGTATTTGCCGTCAGAATCTTTCTGAGTAAGCTGTGTGCCCGGCCATGCACCGCAAAGTGCTGTGCTTGTTCCTGTCCATACATAAGCGTAAGGAGCAGAGCCGTCCCATGTTTCAACAATAAGCTTTGCTTTTTCAGCAGGAGCTGTTGTGCCTGTTGTTTCTATCGGAACTTCACCTGCTGCAACCTTTTTGTATGTATAAGTTGCTGTTGAAGTGCCCTTTTCATTTTCAGCTTCGAGAGTAACTGTGATTGTGTCACCGTCATAAGCTGTGTTGCCGATTGTGAATGTTGTGCCGTTTTCTACGATAAACTTGTTACCGCCGTCGATTGAGCACTTAGCTGTTTCGCACTCTTCAAGTGTAACTGTGAGTGCCTGTGAACCTGAGAATGTAGCGTTACCGCTGAGTGACATAAGTGGTCTGCCGTCAGGCTCCTGAATAAGGATTGTACCGTTTGTACCGCTGTTGAATGTAACCTTACCGTTCTGAACAACCGCTGATGACTGGTCATAAGCATTCATAAGCTGCTGGCCGTCTGACCAGAGTGAAGAAACATCGATTGTTACATTTGTGTTTGAGCTTGCATAAATACAACCTGCTACCTTGTCAGAAACACCGTTCTTGTCGTATGTTCTGCCGAAAGCGTAACCTGAAGTTGTTGTGAGGTCAGTATTTGCACCTGCACCTACAGAGATGTGGTTGTTTCTGAACTGACCTACCTTCTGCCAGTGTGTGAGCACACTCTGGTCGATTGAAGCCCAGTTCATATCGCTTCTGAGTGAGTGACCTGCACCGCCGTTGCCGTCGTTAGGAATACCTGAAACGAGAGGACGGTTAGTTTCATCACCGTAGTAAATCTGTACACCACCGGGGAGAAGGAGGAATGCAGAACCTGTAGAAATAAGGTTTCCTCTTGCGAGTGTTGAGTCGTGTGATGAAAGATATGAAAGTGCGTTGAACTTATCGTTTGTGTTGATAGATGATGCGTAACCGTTGTAAATGTTACCGATTGATGAACTTGAGAGCAAGCCGCCGCCCTGTGTTTCAAAGTTAATCATTGAGTCAAAGCCGCCCTGTGTGAAGTAAGCGTCGTAACCGTAGCCTACATTGTGATCCCAACATTCACCAGTCATCCAGAAATCTTCATCCCAGTCTGCACCCGGCTTATTAGGATTGTTTGCACGCCACTCTTTGAGAGCATCTACGCAAGTTTCTTTAAGTGTGTTCCAAGAAGCGTATTCAACGTGTTTTGCTGTATCGCAACGGAAACCGTCAACACCGTAATCTCTTACCCATGTTGAGAGCCAGTATGAAATTGAGTTTGTAACTGTCTGAGACTTGCCCTTGCTGCTGAGGTATGAAGTAAGTTCGTTTGCTTCCTGAGTATATCTGCCTTCCTTAGTCCACTTGTTCTTGAGGATTGCAGGAATACCTACAGTCGCAGATGACTCAGTTCTGAAGTCAGGAAGACCTGCAAGTGACATTGTGTAGTTGTCACCGCCGCCTGCTGTGTAACCTGCAACACCGCAACGAATCCAATCTGCGCCCCACCAATTAGCCCAGTCTGCTACGCTTGTATCGTAGTCGATGAAGCTGTGGTATGTTGAGTTGTTGATGTTCTGGTGGCTGAAATATGATGATTCCCAGCCTGATTTTACTGTACCATAGCCATACTCAGCCATATCGTAAATTGAGTTGTAGCCTGAATGGTTAAGTACAACGTCGATGATAACTCTGAGGCCGTGCTCGTGAGCTGTATCAACCATTTTTTCAAACTCTGCGGCTGTACCAAAGTTTGCGTCAGTCTGTGTGTAGTCAAGAACATAATATCCGTGATATGAGTAGTGAGCAAAACTTGAGCCTGAATTGTCACCTACAACATAACCGTGAATCTGTTCGTATGGAGCTGAAATCCACAATGCGTTAACACCGAGGTTCTCAAAATAACCCTCTTCGATTGACTGTGTTACACCTGCAAAGTCGCCTCCGTGGAAAGTACCTCTTGTGTCGATACCTGACACAACATTGCCGTTTGCGTCAAGGCCTCTGTTGTATGAATGGTCGTTTGATGTGTTACCGTTTTTGAAACGGTCTGTGAGAAGAAAATAAACTGTTGCGTTGTCCCAAGAGAAACCGTCGTCAGCAGCGGTTGCTGAAACAGTAGCCTTTTCCTGCTCATCGACAGTTGCTGCACCAACAGTTGCAAATGAGAAAGAAATGCAGGACAGAGTGATACAAAGTGCGAGGATTGCGCTCAGGCACTTTGAAAATGCTGTTTTCTTCATGTGTTTGTCTCCTTTCAAAACTTCATAATTTTCAGGGAGTTGCTCAGGCTCCCATTCATAAATTATGGTAACATATTTTGTGTTTAAATTCCACATAAAATATATTGAAAAGAGAAAAATAGCAGAATGTACAACCGTTGTCAGTAAAAATTATGCAACTTGTTTCAGTGCTTTTTGTTTACCTGCTTTTCGCTGAGGCTCATTATCAGTATATCCTTTTCTTTTATAATAGTTTTTCCGTCAGGAATGATGTTTTTCCTGCCTCGTTTGACGAGTATGACAAGTTTATCTTTGTCAAGTTTAATTTGTGACAAAGGTTTTCCAAGCCATTCGTTTTCGCTGTCGATTTCAATTTCCGTCAGTGTGCCCGTGAATTTCTTTTCAAGAGACGGTCCGCTCATTACAACAACATCGCCTTCAAGCAATGTTGTGTTTCCTCGTGGAACAAACTGTTCGTTATCTCTTATGATAAGTGCAAGAATCGTGTTCGGCAAAGAGTCGATGTCGCAAATTTTCTTATCTGCCCAAGGGTGGTCGGCAGTTATAGGAAGTTTTATAAACTGTACGGGAACTTCCTTTGAATAGTCGTTGAAAGTTTTCATAACGTCGTTGTTGTCGTCAATCATATCGAGTTTCTTTGCTACAAAAGGAATGAGCGTGCCCTGAATAGATATGGAGAAGAGAACGATAAAGAATACGACGTGGAAAACATCGTTCTTGATATAAGCGGGACTTACGACAGCCATTATTGCAAAAACGATAGAGGCTGCACCTCTCAGTCCTGACCAGGAAACAAATAATTGTTGTTTAACGGGACAACGGAAAGGTGCGAGGACTGCAAACACCGAAAGCGGTCTCGCAATGAATGTAATAAACAAGGCAATTGCAAGTGCCGGCAGAATGATCGGTAACATCTGTGATGGAAATGCAACAAGTCCGAGCAGGAAGAAAATCAAAATCTGCATTAGTCCCGTAACACCGTCAAAGAAGTGTACAAGGGATTTTTTGTTGGGTATACTGCTGTTTCCGAGGATAATACCTGTGATATACACGGCAAGATATCCGTTTCCGCCGAGGATAGAAGCCCCTGCATACGAAGTTAGAGCCATCGCAAAAACAAGAATGGATTCAAAACCGTCTTTACCTATGTTCATTCTGTTAAGCATAAAGGTTGTAAGACAGGCAACAACCACACCAATGACAGCTCCGAATGCAACCTGTGCAAAAACCATTCCGATAAGCTGTACGGGATTATTATCTCCGCTCATCAGCGAAAGAATTATGACAGTCAGCATATAGGAACAAGGGTCGTTACTTCCGCTTTCTACTTCAAGAAGTGAAGCTGTGTTATATTTCAGGTTCAGTTTTCTGCCTCTTAATATGGCAAAAACAGATGCTGCATCGGTTGAACTTATTACAGCACCGATAAGCATACTTTCAAGCAATCCGAAGTGCAGAACAAAATAACAGAACAGTCCGGTTATTCCGGCTGTAAGAATTACGCCGACAGTTGACAGCAGGACTGATTTAACGGCAACAGTGCGTGCTTTTTTCCAGTTTGTTCCGAAACCGCCGTAAAACATAATGAATACCAGCGATGCAGAGCAGATATGCTCTGCAAACTGAAAATTACTGAACTCAATTCCGAAAATGCCGTCGCATCCGAACATCATACCCAAAAAGATGAAAATAAGCAGAACAGGCACTCCGAGTTTTGTACTCAGTTTGCCCATTGATACGCATACAATAAGTATGACAGCGGCAATAAGTATGTACAGACTCATATACAACCTCCAAAATACAAAAAGGTACGGCAATAACAAAGTAATTATTGCTGTACCCCCGTTGGTCTTTCTATATATATGATAACATTTATTGAGAAATTTTACAACCTTAAAAATACATTCGTGATAATCGCAAAAACACATATTTTTTTCATTTTTGTTTTACAGGAAATTGCTCGGTTACACTCAAGCACAGAAGGATTGAAAATATTGAGCTTTCTGCACGAAATGTGTGTAAAGCACTCGCTTTTTGGGAATTGGCGAATTTTACATTTTTGTATAAAATAACGAATGACTTTACACGAATTTTTAAAATTCAACAATTTAAAAGACTTCTTGCAAACTTTTTTAAAAAAATTACATAAAAACTATTGCTAAAATTTAAATTTAATGTTATCATAACTCTTGAAGGGAATGCCGTAGCTACGAAAAACGCTGACAGTCCTGTATAAAACAAGATTTCAGCAATTACGGCAGATGTTTCTCAGAAAAACTTTAAAGGAGATTTGAAAAAATGAAAAAGTCAAGAAGAATACTTGCCTGCACACTCGCAGGTTGTATGATGGCAGGCGCACTCGCAGGTTGTGGCGGAGAAAGCTCAACTGCATCAGGCGACAACTCAGCTGCTAACGCTGAGGTTGATCAGATTTACTTCCTCAACTTCAAACCTGAAATCGCTGATAAGTACGAGGCTATTGCTAAGCAGTACGAAGAGGAGACAGGCGTTAAGGTTAAGGTTACAACAGCTGCTTCAGGTGAATACGAGAAGACTCTCACATCTGAAATCGCTAAGTCAGACCCACCTACAATTTTCCAGATTAACGGACCTGTTGGTTATCAGAACTGGAAAGAGTACTGTGCAGACCTCAAGGACACAGAGCTTTACAACCTTCTTTCAGACAAGTCACTTGCCGTAACAGACGGTGACGGCGTTTACGGTGTTCCATACGCTGTTGAAGGCTACGGTATCATCTACAATGACGAAATTATGCAGAAGTACATAGCTCTTGACGGTGCAAAGGTTAAGTCAGTTGACGAAATCAACAACTTTGACACATTAAAGGCTGTTGTTGAAGATATGACAGCTAAGAAAGGTGACCTTGGTATCGAAGGCGTATTCGGTTCAACATCACTCAAGACAGGTGATGACTGGAGATGGCATACTCACCTTATGAACCTCCCACTCTACTATGAATTTAACACAGGCGAAGGCAGTGCTCTTGAAAACTGCCTCAACTCAGACACACTTGAGTTCAAATATTCAGACAACTTCAAGCAGATCTTTGATCTCTATCTTGATAACTCATGCACAGAAAAGACTCTCCTCGGCAGCAAGACTGTTGACGAGTCAATGGCTGAGTTCGCTACAGGTAAGTGCGCTATGATCCAGAACGGTAACTGGGCATGGTCACAGGTTAGCGGTGTTGACGGCAACGTTGTAGCTGAAGAGAACATTAAGTTCCTCCCAATCTACACAGGCATTGAAGGCGAAGAAACACAGGGCGTTTGCGTTGGTACAGAAAACTACTTTGCTATCAACAGCGAAGTTGACGAAGCTACACAGAAAGCTTCTATCGCATTCTTAGAGTGGCTCTTCACAAGCGACTATGGTAAGAAGGCTGTTACAAAGAACCTCGGATTCATCGCTCCATTCACATCATTTGGCGATGATGAGAAGCCATCAGATCCACTTGCTAAGGACGTTCTTGCTTGGATGGAAAAAGACGGCTATACATCAGTAGTATGGACATTCGGCGGTATTCCTTCAGAAGACTGGAAGAATGAATTCGGTGCAGACCTCCTCGAGTATGCACAGGGTCAGACTGAATGGGATGCAGTTGTTGATGCAGCTAAGTCATCATGGACAACAGAGCGTGAGGCTACTGCTGAATAAGTTGTAAAACATATTCAAAATACAAAGCGCAAACCTCCTGCTCCCTCGGGGGCGGGAGGTTTTTTTAAAACAGATTAAAAAAGGAGGACACAATGCAAAAGGCAATTAAAAAATGGTTTCCTGTCCTTGCTCTGCCTACAGTTGTTGCATTCCTGATTTCCTTTCTGATACCTTTTATTATGGGTATTTATCTGTCTTTCTGTAAGTTCAAGACGGTTAAAAAAACTACTTTTATCGGCTTTGATAACTACATAAAGGCATTTGCAGACAGCGATTTTATCAATGCACTCTGGTTTACAATTCAATTTACGATTGTATCTGTTATTACCATAAATGTTCTTGCTTTCTTGTTTGCTATGTTGCTTACAAAAGCACTCAGAGGTACTAACATTTTCCGTACAATCTTCTTTATGCCAAACCTCATCGGCGGTATCGTACTTGGTTACATATGGCTTATGATTATCAACGGCGTTCTCTATTACTTCAAGGCTACTATCACAACCGACCCGTCGTACGGTTTCTGGGGACTGGTCATACTGATGAATTGGCAACAGATAGGTTATATGATGATTATCTATATTTCGGGTATTCAGAATATCTCGCCCGACCAACTTGAGGCAGCGGATATTGACGGTGCAAACGGTGTTCAGAA
Organism: Ruminococcus sp.; assembly: GCA_045133455.1. Classification (GTDB taxonomy): domain Bacteria; phylum Bacillota; class Clostridia; order Oscillospirales; family Acutalibacteraceae; genus Ruminococcoides. The sequence goes on along the minus strand of JBGUUJ010000234.1, from coordinate 4,953 downwards.
ACTGTTCCACATCACGATTCCGCAGGTTATGCCTTCAATCACAATTTGTCTGTTCCTCACACTCACAAACTCATTCAAGCTCTTCGACCAGAACTATGCTCTTACAGCAGGTGCTCCGGGTAAATCAACTCAGATGCTTGCGCTTGACATTTACAACACGTTCTACGGTCGAGTAGGCTCACAGGGTGTCGGACAGGCTAAGGCTGTGGTATTCTTCCTCATCGTTGCGGCAATTGCACTTACGCAGTTGTTCCTGACAAGACGTAAGGAGGTTGAAAACTAATGGCTGAAAAGACTAAAAAGGTAAAAGAGCCTAAAGTTCCTATGAAAGCGGTTGATTGGGTAAAGTTTGCTATTCTTACTCTTATTTCTATTGTTTTCATTGCGCCTATTCTGCTTGTTCTTATGAACAGCTTCAAGGGTAAGCTTTACGTTAGTAATGAGCCTTTCTCATTTCCTGATTCCGAAAGCTTTGTCGGATTTGACAACTACATAAACGGTATTGAGAAAATCGACTTTTTCCAGGCATTTTTGGTATCATTGTTTATCACAGTATTGTCTGTTGCAGTAATCATTCTCTGCACATCAATGTGCGCATGGTTCATCACAAGAGTCAAGGCTTGGTACACAAAGCTTCTCTACTTATTATTCGCATTCTCAATGATCGTGCCTTTCCAGATGGTTATGTACCCGATGTCATATGTTGCTAACCAGACACATCTTGACAATATGTTCGGTATCATTATTATCTATCTCGGATTCGGTGCAGGTCTTGCGGTGTTTATGTTTGCAGGTTTTGTTAAGAGCGTTCCTCTCGAAATTGAAGAGGCGGCTATGATTGACGGTTGCGGACCAATGAGAACATTCTTCCTCGTTGACTTTCCTATTCTTCGTCCGTCAGCAATCACAGTTGCAATTCTTCAGGCTATGTGGATTTGGAACGACTACCTGCTCCCAACACTTATCCTCAGTGATACAAGAACACTTCCTATGGCTATTCAGTACCTCCGTGGCGGCTACGGCTCAATTGATATGGCGGCTATGATGGCTATGCTCGTTCTTGCAATCATCCCGATTATTATTTTCTACTTTGCTTGTCAGAAATACATCATCAAGGGTGTTATGGCAGGTGCTGTTAAGGGTTAACGGTGTGACACTGTTAATAAATTTTAAGGACAGGCAGATGTATTAATATCGCTTGTTTTCCGAGTCAAAACAATAAAAATAAATCGCATACAGCGGGGTATCCACTGTATGCGATTTTGTTATTCGTCTTTATTTTTTGACATAAACGGATATAATTCCTCATAGGATTCTGCCTGATTTTCGTCTTTGATTGCCGACGGAATCAATCCCGTACAGTCGCATGCCGAACAGGCATTGAATTCCTTGTCACGAACCTTGTCACGCTTTTCGTCATCTGATGAACGCAGAGGAGCGTGTTTGTTCATAACCTCACCTCGCTTGCTTTTACATTTAGTATGTACAACGAGGTAATAAACTATGATTGTATTATTTTACCGTGAGCTTCTTAATTTTGAACACGTCGCCGTCCATTACAGTGTAGTTGCTTCTCAGCTCGCCCTTGATTTCGGGCGAAATACTCTGATGAATGTACAGACTGTCTATTCCGAAGTCAGCCGCACCACCGATGTCTGAAAGATAATCGTTGCCAATCATAATTGACTCGCTCTTTTCAAGTCCGTAACGCTCAAAAAGTATTTTATAATAGTTAACGTCAGGCTTTGAACATTCCTCGTCGGAACTTATACAGATTCCGTCAAAATACTTTGTAAGTCCGAACATATTCAGCTCATTTTCGGTGAATGAACGCTGTGCGTTTGAAAGAAGATAAATTTTCTTTCCCTTTGCCTTGAGAGTGTCAAGCAGGTCGATAACTCCGTCGTAAAGTTTGATGTACTTTGTTGAGTAGCAACGGAAGGCTTCGGCTATAAACATAACCTGTGCTTTTGTCGCTTTAACACCTTTCTGAGTGAAAAGTTTTTTGAAAACTTTTTCAATCTTCACGTCTATTACGCTGTATTCGGGGTGCTTTTTACGAACAGCTCCTTTTTCAAGCTCAACAAGCCTGTTGTATTCGCTGTTAAGTTCCTTAAAAGTGTAATGCGCACCTCTGTAGGCGTAAAGTGTAGCCATTTTCTTCCAGAGATCATTGCTCCATTCATTTGTGTTGATGTCAATGAGTGTGCCGTAAAGGTCAAAAACATAATTTTTATACATATAATCACCACTAACTATTTTACCAATTTTTCTGCGCAATTGCAATAGGCGATTATTTATGATAAAATCAACTTGAGGTGATTAATTTGACAAAAAAACAGATTGCCGAAAAAGCCGTTGAGGCTCTCAAAATAGAATATCCCGAGGCTATATGCTCCCTTGTATATACAGACCCTCTGCAACTTTTGATTGCAACACGTCTTGCCGCCCAGTGCACTGACGCAAGAGTGAATATGGTTACACCTGCGCTGTTTGAAAGATTTAAGACTGTCGATGATTTTGCATCATCAACAGCCGACGAGGTTGCCGAATATATCAAGAGTTGCGGACTTTACAAGACAAAATCGAAAGATATAGTAGAAATGGCGAAAATGCTCCGTGACGAGTTTGACGGAGTTGTGCCCGACAACATTGAAGATTTGACAAAACTCCCCGGAATCGGCAGAAAAACCGCAAATCTTGTGTGCGGAGATATTTTCGGAAAACCTGCCGTTGTGGTTGATACCCACTGCATCAGAATCACACGCAGACTCGGACTTCACGATTTGAGAGTCCAGAAAAAAATCGAGTTCGCACTCAGGGATTTGCTTCCTCCTGCAGAAAGCAATGATTTCTGCCATAGAATTGTACTTCACGGAAGAGCTGTCTGCACTGCAAGAAGTCCGAAATGTGACGAATGTTGTATGAATAGTTTTTGCAAAAAGGTAATCTGATATGGATATAAAATTACTGGCACTTGACCTTGACGGCACAACGCTGAAAAGCAACAACACGCTGTCAGATACGGTGAAAAACTCGATTGAAACCGCAATAAAAAGCGGAGTGGAAGTTGTTGCGGCAAGCGGACGACCTTACGGCTCAATGCCTGAAAGCATTTTGTCAATTGAGGGAATGAACTATACCATTAGCTCAAACGGTGCGTCAATTCACGACAAACGAGGAAACAGGATACACACAAGTCTGCTCAGTGAAACCGATGTTTTAAAACTTCTTGAAATTACAAAATCGCACGATTTGATTTTTGAAGCGTTCATAGACGGCTTGACTTACACCGACAGGCGATACGTTGAAAATCCGCTTAAATACGGTTGCAGTGAGGCTTACATAGACTATGTAAGGGAGTCGCACGGACACATTGACGATATGAGAAAATTTATCTATGAACACAGAAACGAGCTTGACAGCATAGAATATGTGTGCACCGATAGAAAACTCAGGGAGTCCGTGCGCAAAACGATAGAAGCCGAGGTTGACGGATTTTACATAACCTCATCATCGGAGAATTTTGTAGAGTTTATGAATAAAAGTGCAACAAAAAGCAATGCGGTAAAGTGGTTGTGTGATAATCTGAATATCGACATAAAACACACCTCTGCCTGCGGAAATGCAGATAACGATGCCGATATGATAGCTCAGGCAGGTTTAGGTGTGGCTGTGAAAAATGCTACAAGTCTGTGCCTTGACTGCGCAGACCTTATTGTGCCGTCGAACAACGATGACGGTGTGGCGAGTCTTATAGATTACATCTTGAATAAATAATATTTTTTATTGTTTATTGTAATTCTGAATATAATATTGTATAATATCTGCAAGAAACCTTTAGAGGTGTTTTTTATGTTAAGTGCGGTAGCACTATTTTCAGGGATAAGCATAGTTACTGTTATAATAAGTGTTGCATATTTGGTAGTGCAGATTATTGCAAATTGGATTTTGTTAGAAAAAGCAGGGGAAAAGGGCTGGAAAAGTATCATTCCGTTCTATGGTGACTATACTCTTTACAAAGTCGTATGGCAGCCGAAAATGTATTGGATATATCTCGTTCTTGTAATTGTCGAAGCTGTTTTTGAATATCTTGCAGACAGAGTATTTCCTATTATCGCATTAGGAACAGTGTTCACGATTGTGCAGATGGTATTCCTGATATTATCATTGATTGTCCAGTTTTACTTATGCCGTAAACTCGCATTTTCATTCGGAAAAAGCTCAGGCTTTGCAGTCGGACTTTTCTTCCTCTATCCGATATTCTCAATGATTCTTGCATTCGGAAGTTCAAGATTCATCGGCAAAAGCAATACGACTACTTATTTATAATAAACGCAATCGGTGACATCATCTGCTGATGTCACCAATTTTTTACCGTATAGGAAATTGCTCGGTTATGCTCGGGCACCGAACAATTTTAAAAGATGATGCTATCTGCACGAACTGCGTGCGAGGCACTCGCATAACATTAAGTTTGTTGTAACGAAATGGATTTTGCAGGATTATATTATCGGAGGTGAGAACGATGACGATAGAAGATGTGTACAGAACCTACTACCCGACGGTGTACGGATATCTGTTCACACTTTGCAAAAATAAATCTCTTGCCGAAGAACTTACCGCACAGACATTTTTAAAAGCTGTTGAGCACTACGGAAAATTTGACGGAAAAGGAAAACTCTCTACATGGCTTTGTCAGATTGCAAAAAACGAATATTTTAGATATTACAACAAACAAAAACGCAGATTATCTTTGTCGGAGTATGAAGATGTTCCTGATTATACCGATATTGAAGATGTGTTTACAGACAAAGAAACAGCAATGAAGATACATAAGCTCTTGCACGATCTCAGTGAGCCGTATAAGGAAGTTTTTAACCTTAGAGTTTTTGCTGAGTTATCATTTGCGGATATAGCCGTTGTTCTCGGAAAAACCGAAAGCTGGGCAAG
>JBGUUJ010000233.1:0-4904 GCA_045133455.1 Ruminococcus sp. | reverse complement strand
CTTCGACCATTCTTACCGCATTAACACTGTTCAGGATGTAATCTTCATCTTGCTCAAAATATGTTATCAAGGCTTCATCACAAGCTGAGTAATCACCCTTTTTCTCTTTCGATGCAAGTTTAGGATAATCACTCGAAGTGGCTAAATAATTATTAGTAGCTACTGTATAAATTTTTTCAGAATCAATTTTCTCATTGCCGACATATGCAGATTTAATTCTGTTGCCGTATGATTCGGAAAGGTCGTATTCTACATTCATTCCTCCGACCTGGAGATAACTTCCGCTGTTTGACGGCCATGCATCGAAAATTCCTGAGTTATTAGCTTCGATGCATTTAATCTGAATTTCAATCGAAGTCTCAAGAATTTCAAGCAAATCAGAACCCGAAACCTGCTTAGTAACAATATAGTTTCCATAAGGCATAACATTAATTATGTCACCGTATGTTACGTCTCCTGCTGAGATTGAAGCTCTGATTCCTCCTGCATTTTCAAATGCTACATCAGCACCTGTTTCAAGCAAGTATGCAGATGTAACAGCTCTGCCCATAGTTGTCTCCGCTATTCTGAGATGTTCCCATACTCCATCAAGCTCAACAGGCGAAGTACCTGCAACTTCCTCATTTATTATATTTTGCTCAGCGTTAATCTCATCAAGAAGTGCCTGAACTTCTGCATTTGGATCAAGGTCAGAACAGACAGTATAATCAGCACTGCTTGTTGTGTACTCAAGATTCTCAACTTCATTGTCTGTAAGATCAAAGTTAAGTTCAATAAGGCCTGCTTTATAGAGATAATATCCGTTCTCAATTACTAATGTCTTTTCTCCGTTAGGAGTATTAACTATTTCATTTATATCAATATGTTCATGACCTGCAAGCCATAAATCAACACCATCTACCTTCGATGCAAGTTCAGTTGGTGAATATGAATGAGCAAGTGCTATAATGAGCTGGCAGCCTTCACTTTCAAGGTGTTTTACAGCCTCTTCTGAGTATTGTTCCATATCGGTAAATACGAGACCGGATACATTAGATGGCGCAGTATCACTGTAAATATCAGGGTCGATAACTCCAAATACACCTACCTTGAGTTCTTCACCATTCTTTTCAATAGTTTTTATGAGATATTCATCATCAAAAAACTTTGTTCCGTCATTATTAATTACGTTGCCTGTAAGCATAGAAAAGTCTTTGCTGTTATTGTCATCAACAATATTTACAAGTTCCTTAAGTCTTTCTTTACCGTAGTTCCAATCGTGATTACCGGCAGTCATAGCGTCATATTCGCATGCTCCGATTAAACGAGCTATGGATTCACCCCTAACAAGAGTAGCGATTGACTGACCGTGGAAAGTATCACCTGAATCAAGTACAAGGCTCATATCGGAATCTTCTGTATAATCATCTATCAATGTTTTAAGTTTTGATATGCCTATAATTCCGCTTGATTCATCTTCAACCACTCTTGAATGTATATCATTTGTGTGGACAATTTTTACGGAAAATTCACTTTCAACTTCCTGTGTTGCAAATGCAGAAATGCACCCTGATGCAACTAAAACAATAGATATAAATAAAGAAAACATCTTTTTCATAATCGCACCCCTTTTTTATATTGTAACATTATGATTTGTAAATATCAATATAATTGAAGTAAAAAAGCGAGTGACTCGCATGCATTTCGGGCAGACAGCTTAATCTTTTCAAAACTTCTGTCCCCGAGCGTGACCGAGCAATTTCCTATAAACTAAAAAGAGGAACTTAGGCTTTTAGCTTAAGTTCCTCATTTGGCGGAGACGGCGGGATTCGAACCCGCGGGGGATTGCTCCCTAACTGATTTCGAGTCAGCCCCGTTATGACCTCTTCGATACGTCTCCATATATATTCAACAATTAATATTGTACTTGTTTTTATTCATATTGTCAAGATAAAAGAACTCTAAAATCACGGTAATCTTATTTTACACTATAATCATTTAAGTAACAAAAGAAAACATTTCGCATAAAATGAATTGAATAATAAAACGGCGGTGGTAAAATGGCATTTGATACCAGAGAACTTTTTGCTCGACTGTTAAAATGTGAAGCTGGTGGCGAAGGTGAAGATGGTATGAGAGCAGTTGCATCAGTCATCGTTAACAGAGCAAATGTCCCTGATGGAGAATTTGCAAGGATAAGCAATGGTGGTGATATTCGTGCAATTATTGAGCAGCCAAATCAGTTTACTTGTATGAAAACATCAATCGGCGGAGCATATAATTCTCAGAATATTTACAATATGGTCCCTGAAGATATTCATTATGAAATTGCCGACTGGGCACTTGCAGGAAATACTGCCAGCTCAGTCGGTGATTCGATATTTTACTTCAATCCTTTTTCTCAAAGCTGTCCGACTTATTTTCCGTCAAATAACGGTGTGATTTATAATCGTGTAGGTGATCATTGCTTCTATTCCCCTACTCCGGCATATTCAAAGACATAAGGGAGATATTATGGCTAACAATTTTAATAACAACAATCAGAACAGAAACACAGACCCTGAACAGAACACAAGTAGTTTTATTCCATATAATGCGTTTAACACAACACTTAACCAGGGATTAAATCCGGGTGATTACTACGGAATCAGCGAAGGTCAAACCTGTAATATGCAAGGTTGTGTACCAAACGTGATATCGCAGGAAAAATATGTTATCCCATCTATAGAACAGGTTGCTGAATATAACAGAGACTCTTTATACAACAGAAATCAGAGTTCTATGCAGAATATGGGTACAAATCAGCAACCTACAAACCAACAAAACGCAGCAGCAGTTGCTCAGTCAATGCCACAAAACGCCGAAAATCAGTCAATACAGAGTACACCGGCAACAGTACTTGATTACGGCGCAACCGTTGACAGCAATCAGCTAAATGCCATGGGTACAGGGGTTACTGACTTTCAGCACCCTTACCCCATCACTCCGGAAAGTTTACAATATCTCAACGGATTTATGAGAACTCAGATTGGCAGACGTGTGTCTATAGACTTTCTTGTTGGCTCAAATACAATTGTAACAAAGCTTGGTTATCTTCTTGGTGTAGCATCAAACTATATTCTCATAAATGAACTTGATACAAACGATATAACAACCTGTGACTTCTATAATATCAAGTTTATAAGATTCTTTTACTGATGTAAAAACTCCCGCCACAATTGTGACGGGAGTAAAATTATATGGTAATAATTATTTAACCATGCTTGCAACTTCAGCTGCAAAGTCATCCTGACGCTTTTCAATGCCTTCGCCCTTTTCAAAACGAACGAATTTCTTGATTTCAATAGAACCGCCGAGAGCCTTAGCTGTGTTCTGAGTGTACTGCTTAACAGTCTGCTTGTTATCCTTAACGAATTCCTGATCTACAAGACAGTTTTCCTTATAGAACTTGCCAATCTTACCCATAACGATCTTATCAGCAATTGCCTCAGGCTTACCTTCATTGATAACCTGCTGACGCATAACTTCCTTTTCGTGTTCGATAACTTCGGCAGGAACTTCGTCTGATGTGAGGTATGAAGTGTTGAGAGCAGCAATCTGCATTGCAACATCCTTACCATAAGCTACAAATTCAGGCTTTGAAGCGAGGTCTGTGTCAAAGTTTACAAGAACACCAATCTTACCGCCGGCATGTACATAAGCTACGCAGTTGCCTTCCATACGCTCAAAACGACGAATCTGAATGTTTTCGCCGATTGTAAGAACCTTTTCCTGTAACATTTCTGCAACAGTCTGGTCTGAACCGTCAGCCTTAAGTGCGAGAAGAGCTTCTACATCTGCCGGAGCTTCTTTAATTACTGTGTTAGCACAAGTCTTAACAAACTCCATAAATGAGTCATTCTTAGCAACAAAGTCTGTTTCTGCGTTAACTTCAATAACAACGCCTACTGAGAGGTCATCGTTTGTACAAGCATAAGCAACGCCTTCAGCTGCAACTCTGCTAGCCTTTTTAGCCTGCTTAGCAAGACCCTGTTCTCTTAAAAAGTCAACCGCTTTATCCATATCGCCTTCAGCATTTGTGAGTGCCTTTTTGCAATCCATCATGCCGCAGCCTGTTTTTTCTCTGAGTGCTTTTACGTCCTGAGCTGTAAATGCTGCCATTACAAATACATCCTTTCAAAAATAAATTTATTATATTATAAATTATTCAGCTTCTTCTGTCTCTTCAACAGCAGCTGCGCCCATCTGACCTTCTCTGCCTTCGATAACAGCGTTAGCCATTGCACCAGCGATAAGCTTTACTGCACGAATAGCATCATCGTTACCAGGGATAACGTAATCAATTTCATCAGGATCACAGTTTGTATCTACGATAGCAACAATCGGAATATTAAGCTTCTTTGCTTCTGATACTGCAATTCTTTCTTTTCTTGGGTCAACAATGAAGAGTGCGCCAGGCATCTCTGTCATATCCTTAATACCGCCCATGAACTTCTCGAGTTTCTCGATTTCGAGGTTGAGCTTAATAACTTCCTTCTTTGGGAGAAGATCGAATGTACCGTCTTCCTGCATTGTACGGAGCTGCTTTAAACGAGCAATTCTTCTGCGGATAGTTGAGAAGTTTGTGAGCATACCGCCGAGCCATCTTGCGTTTACATAGTAAGCGCCTGCACGTTCAGCCTCTTCCTTAACAGAATCCTGAGCCTGCTTCTTTGTACCTACGAAAAGTACGCTTTTGCCTTCTGCTGAAACTTCACGAACGAAGTTGTAAGCCTCTTCGAGCTTCTTAACGCTCTTCTGAAGGTCGATAATGTAAATACCGTTACGTTCCGTGAAGATGTACTCTGCCATCTTAGGGTTCCATCTTCTTGTCTGGTGACCAAAGTGAACGCCGGCCTCCAGAAGCTGTTTCATAGAAACTCCTG
>JBGUUJ010000232.1:0-2384 GCA_045133455.1 Ruminococcus sp. | reverse complement strand
ATCGTGCTCGCAGGAAAAGGTCACGAAGATTATCAGGAAATCAAGGGCGTCAAGTACCATATGGATGAAAGAGAGCTTATCGCAGAAGTTCTCGAAGAACTAAAATAATTGCATATATTATAGAAACGGCAGTTCACCGATTAAAGTGAACTGCCTTAAATTACATTCCGTATACATTCAAAAGAATATTTTTGATATCATAAAGTTTCTTTGACAAATCCACATAATATGTATGCGGATTTTCAAATCTCTTGACTTCGTCCCACAGTAGGTCAATCTGATGTTTGCAATAGTCTGCAATCTCCTGAATTGAGGGCGACTTATAAACACATTCACCGTTTTTGAACACCTCAACAAGAAGCTCCTTAGCCGTGAAATCAGCAAGAGTCTTAGTTTTCCATGTTGCATTAGGGTCAAAAATCACACGAGGCGACGAACCATCAACGACTTCATCATAAACACAAAGTTCATCAGCAAGAGCCTTTCCGCTTTCGTTGTCGAAATAGCGGTAAACTTTTTTGAAGTGAGGATTCGTGATTTTAGCAGTGTTCTCGCTGACCTTGATTTTAGGAACGATTTCTCCGCCCTCATTTTCAACAGCGACAAGCTTGTACACTCCGCCGAATACAGGCGAACTCGAAGAAGTGATAAGTCTTTCACCAACGCCGAAAGTATCAATCTTTGCACCCTGCATCATCAGGTCACGAATGAGATATTCGTCAAGCGCATTTGAAACCGTGATTTTACAGTTAGTAAGTCCTGCCTCGTCAAGCATTTTTCTCGCCTTTTTGGAAAGATAAGAAATATCACCCGAATCAAGTCTTATCGCAAACTCATTCTTGCCCTGAGGAACAAGAACTTCCTTAAACACCTTTATCGCATTAGGAATACCACTCTTTAGCGTGTTGTATGTGTCAACAAGAAGTGTAGGATTGTCAGGATAAAGCTCGCAGTAAGTCTTGAAAGCTTCATATTCGTTGTCAAACATCTGAACCCACGAGTGAGCCATAGTTCCACCTGCCGGAACAGCAAAGAGCTTGTCCGTGAGGGTACACGCAGTTCCAATGCATCCTCCGATATACGCCGCCCTTGCACCGTAAATTGCACCACTTGCACCCTGAGCGCGTCTTGAACCGAACTCAATAACAGCCTTACCCTGAGCCGCACGAACAATTCTGTTTGCTTTGGTGGCGATGAGAGTCTGATGATTAAGTGCAATAAGCACAAATGTTTCTATAAGCTGAGCCTCAATCGCAGGAGCTTTGACGGTCATAATCGGCTCATTAGGGAATACAGGTGTTCCCTCAGGAACAGCGTAAATATCACCGCTGAATTTAAAGTTTTTGAGATATTCAAAAAATTCCTCGTCAAAAATCCCCTTACTGCGAAGATAATCAATATCGCTCTCATCAAAATGAAGATTTTCGATATAGTCTATAACCTGCTCCAGTCCTGCCGCAATAGCAAAACCTCCGTTGTCAGGAACTTTTCTGAAAAACACGTCAAAATAAACCTTCTGCTTATGAAAACCGTTTTTAAAATATCCGTTAGACATAGTGAATTCATAAAAATCACAAAGCATCGATAAGTTGTAGTTATTCATCTGATTACCTCCCGAAATAAAATAACACTTACTATATATAGTTTAGTATTTTTGATACAATTTGTAAAGAAAAATTTGCTGTATGCAAACCGCATAGAGGAAAAGAATCAGAATGTACACGAAAAATAAATTAATAATAAAGATTTAGTTAAAGATTTAGTTAAAGATTTTACAACAAATTCTCTAATAGCTATTGACAAGACGAAAAAATGATGATATAATAATACTTACGTTGAATAGAATAGACATAGGGGTATAGCTCAGTTGGTAGAGCAGCGGTCTCCAAAACCGCGTGCCGAGGGTTCGAGTCCTTCTGCCCCTGCCACAAACAAGTCCTTGAAAATGGCTTAAACAAGCCGTTTTTGAGGATTTTTTCTTTTGTCGTTTTTATTCTGAATTTTTGAATTTTACATCAGTTCCACCGTAGTTCCACCACTTTGGTGTTTACAGTGGCTTCAAATGTTGTAGAAAAAGTGTAGAAATCAATCCGCTTGAAGGCTGTTTGCTATTGCTAATTTTGAAGTTTTGTCAATGTGAGCATAAAATTTTAATGTGGTTGTTGAACTGCTGTGTCCTAGCCATTCAGCAACCTGAACAGTAGTAAATCCATCATTCAACAGATTACTTGCAACGCTATGGCGTAAATCGTGAAATCTGATTTGCGGAAAATCGTTTTGCTTCTCAATCAGCGTATGAAATTTTTTCGTCAGATAATTAGGCGTTATCTCCTTACCGTTATCAAAAGTGCAAACATAGTCATTTGAGATATATGCGTCTTTTA
>JBGUUJ010000231.1:0-22939 GCA_045133455.1 Ruminococcus sp. | reverse complement strand
CTGATTAAATCACGCATAAATGCTGTTTGCACATCTTGCTTGCATATTTTCTGTCAGCCTGACCAAAAAATCCTCGTAATGCGTCAGCATTACTGCGGTTTATTTGTCCAATCTGACGAAAAATCTGACGGCGCAATATGCACAAACGATTTAATCAGTGCTTCCCTAAATTCTCCGATGTATATTAGTTACGCTTTAAATTAATTCACCTGCAGGAATTTTATTATAAGTATATCCGTTTAGAGTCAGCGTATTGCCCTGTACTGAATATTCATAAGTATCGGTAGTTTCATCACCCATTTTATAAGTTGCGGTGATTACTGAATTTTCGGCAGAATATGTGAAATAAGTGAAAATTGTTCCGTACTGATTATTATACATTATTCCGCTTTCGTCAAAATAATAATACTCACCGTCCTCTGATTTCCATGCACCTAAAAGTTTGCTGTCAATTTTAGCATTTTTGTCAGGAATCGGTATGCAGTCAAAGCTCACAACTCTCTGCAAAGTCGTTACGGCTTCTGTCTCAGTATTTGTGAGATTAATTGTGTTCTTATCATCGGAAATTTTATATGTGTAGTTTCCGTTAATTCCGAACATAAGCTGTGATGAGAGAATCTCCTCGCCTTTGTCACTGGTCGTCATTGAATATTCACCGATATAGCCCATCGTGTCGATAACGATTGAAGCGGATTTATTACCATCAAACACATAAACAAAGCTTTCGTACTGACTTCCCTCACCATCAGTAATTGTCCAAGCACCTGCAAATGCATTTCCGTTTTCTGCATCAAATGAATGAAGTGACTGCAAATCAGCCTTATTGTCATCAGTCTGCTGAGTTGTTTCCTCAACGCTCGATGTGGTTTCGGCAGTAGTCACCTCTGAATTTTCTGAATTATCACCACAACCTGCAAATGAAAGAATCATACCGCAGACAAGTATAATTGAAATAATTTTTTTCATATATCATTACCTCGTAATCATTGTATTTTACTTTAATAGTAAATTCCTCGGTCACGTTGGCGGGCGGATAATATCTGCCCCTACGGAGTTGTGCGTTGATTTGACGTAGTTTTGTACTTTGTAGGGCAAGGGCTCTGCTCTTGCAGTAAACGCAATCAATAAATCAATTATATAGTCGGGAAACAAAGTTATAAATTACATCAACCTATCTACTCGAATTGCCTGTCGAGGTACTCGACCGTCACGTTGCCGAGGCACTCGCCTTTTTATTTATAATTTTATAATCTTAAAACAACAATGTCAATACACAAATCAAGGCATAAATTCCGATGAATAAAAAATTTGAAAATTCACTTAAAAAAACAAAATAAATATTGCGAAACGCAAGTGCTTTTGATATAATAAAGAATAATAATAAAATTAAAAAATTGTAAAATGGAGGGAAATTATGCTGAATACTAATTACAATGAAAAATTCGGCAAGGAAGGACTTACTTTTGACGACGTTCTTCTTGTTCCGGGAGAGTCTGATGTAGAGCCTAAAAATGTAGATGTCTCAACACATCTCACAAAGAAGATCAAGCTCAACACACCTCTTATGACAGCAGCAATGGACACAGTAACAGAAACTGATATGGCTATTGCAATCGCAAGAGAAGGCGGTGTAGGCATAATCCACAAGAATATGTCTATCGAACGTCAGGCTGATCAGGTTGACAGGGTAAAAAGAAGCGAAAACGGCGTAATCGTAAATCCGTTTTTCCTCGCTCCTGAAAACACAGTAAAAGATGCGGACGATCTTATGGGCAAATACAGAATTTCAGGTGTTCCCATTTGTCGTGACGGCAAGCTTATAGGCATTATCACAAACAGAGACCTCCGCTTTATGACAGCCGAGGACTTTGCACAGCCTATTTCTGCTGTAATGACACACGAGAATCTTGTGACAGCTCCTGTAGGAACCACTCTTTTAGAGGCTCAGGAAATTCTCCGCAAGCATAAGATTGAAAAGCTCCCTATCGTAGGTAAAAACGGAAGCCTCAAGGGTCTTATCACAATCAAGGACATTGAGAAGAGCGTTCAGTATCCTAACTCAGCTCGTGACGACAAGGGCAGACTCATCTGCGGTGCGGCTATCGGCGCAACAGCAGACGTTCTCGACAGAGTTGCGGCTCTTATCGAAGCAGGTGTTGACGTTGTAGTTCTTGACTCAGCACACGGTCACAACTCAAACGTTGTAAACTCAGTTGCAAAGGTTAAGAAGGCTTATCCGAACCTCCAGCTTATTGCAGGTAACATCGCAACAGCTGAGGCAGCAAAGGCACTTATCGACGCTGGTGCAGACGCAATCAAGGTTGGTATCGGACCCGGTTCAATCTGTACAACAAGAATCGTTGCAGGTATCGGTGTTCCTCAGATTACTGCTATCTATGATGCGGCAAGCGAAGCTGCAAAGTACGGTATTCCTGTAATCGCAGACGGCGGTGTTAAGTACAGCGGTGATATAGTTAAGGCTCTCGCAGCAGGCGGCAGTGTTGTAATGGTAGGTTCACTCGTTGCAGGTTGTGAAGAAAGCCCCGGTGAAAACGAAATCTATCAGGGCAGACAGTTCAAGGTTTACCGTGGTATGGGCAGTCTCGGAGCTATGGGTAAAGGCAGCTCAGACAGATACTTCCAGAGTTCAAACAATAAGTTTGTTCCTGAAGGTGTTGAAGGCCGTGTACCTTACAAGGGTCTCCTTTCTGATACAGTTTATCAGCTTATGGGCGGTCTCCGTGCAGGTATGGGTTACACAGGTTGTGCTACAATTGAGGAACTTCACGCAAAGGCTAAGTTTGTTCACATTTCAGGCGCAGGTCTCCGTGAAAGCCATCCGCACGATATCCAGATTACAAAGGAAGCACCGAACTATTCATACAACTTATAATTTTTAAGTCGAGAAATAAATCGGCATAATTCAGACAACGGTTTCCCGACCGTTAAATAAATTTATTATTAACGTAAAGGCAAGGGTTCTACTCTTGCCTGAAAACGTAATTTATTCAGAAAATCCGTTTTACAACTTTAAATATATTTACAAAGGAAGTGCTAATATGTACAGACTCGGCATTGACCTTGGCGGAACAAACATCGTTGCAGGTGTAGTTGACAAAAACTACAAAATCGTTGCAAGAGCGTCCTGCAAAACAGCAGTTCCACGTCCCGAGAGCGAAATCTGCGACAGTATGGCTGAAGTAGCTAAAAAAGCAGTAGAAAAAGCAAAAATCACAATGGAAGATATCGAATCTGTCGGAATCGGTGTACCTGGTGCGGTAAACCCAAAGACAGGTGTTATAGAATATTCGGCAAACCTCTTCTTCCACAACTGGGAAGTTGTAAAGATGATGGAGGAAAGACTGAACACAAAGGTTATTATCGAGAACGACGCTAATGCGGCGGCACTCGGTGAGTACCTTGCAGGAAGCGCAAAGGGCGCAAAAAATGCCGTTGCAATCACACTCGGAACAGGTGTAGGCGGCGGAATTATCATTGACGGCAAGATTTACAGCGGTTCAAACTTTGCAGGTGCTGAGCTTGGTCATATGGTAATCGTTAAGGACGGCAAGGAATGTGCCTGCGGAAGACACGGTTGTTGGGAAACTTACGCTTCAGCAACAGGTCTTATCAACCTTACAAAACAGAAGATTCTCTCAGAAAAGCTTGAATTTAGCTATATGCTCAAGCTTTGCGACGGTGACATCAACAAGGTAAGCGGTAAGACAGCTTTTGACGCAATGAAGGACGGCGACCCTACAGCAAAGGCTGTTGTTGAAGAGTATGTGAGCTACCTCGCTTGCGGACTTGTAAACATCATCAATATTTTCCAGCCTGACATTCTCTGCATAGGCGGAGGAATTTCAAATCAGGGCGAAAATCTCCTCACACCTCTCCGTGCAGTGGTTGAGCGTGAGCGTTACACAAAGCATAATGACAAGCAGACAGTAATCTGCACCTGCACACTCGGAAACGATGCAGGTATCATCGGTGCAGCATATCTTGATTAATTTTAATTCGGGCAGACAGACTTATACTTTTATAACTTTATTTCCCGACCGTTAATAAATTGATATACTGATTATGTTCAGACAGCTCCCTTCCGAGGGGAGCTGTTTTTGTATAAATATAAAAATTCTGAGCATAATGTTTATTAAAGTATTGACATTCACTACAGTATAAAATATAATTGAATTGGTAAAACCTACTAATTATTCAGGAGGTATTTATGAATATTAGTGCTTTATACAACATAAATTGCGGTTTATTCGTGCTTACAGCCTGTGAAAACGGCAAACAGAACGGCTGTATCATCAATACCGTAATGCAGGTTACATCAACTCCTGTAAAAATTTCAGTTACGGTCAATAAATCAAATCATACAACCGATATGATTTTGAAAACAGGCGAATTCAATGTGAGCAGTATTGATGAGTCGGCAGATTTTGAGTTGTTTAAAAATTTCGGTTTCTCAAGCGGAAGAGATACAAACAAGTTTGAAAAGTTTGACGGCTTTGCAAAGGCTGAAAACGGTATTAACTACATCACAAAGAGCACAAATGCTTATTTTTCGGCAAAGGTTGTTGAAACTGTCGATGTAGGCACGCATTACATTTTCATTGCGGAAGTAACTGAAGCCGAGGTGCTTTCTGAGTTGCCGAGTGCTTCATACTCATATTATCACAAAAATATAAAACCAAAACCTGAGAAGAAAAAGTCAGAAAAAACACGTTGGGTCTGCAAAATTTGCGGATATGTTTATGAGGGCGAAGAACTTCCCGAAGGCTATGTATGTCCGATATGCAACCACCCTGCATCGGATTTTGAAAAAATGTAACAAAAAAGGAGAAATTTATTATGAATTTAAAAGGTTCAAAAACAGAGAAAAATCTCGAAGCTGCTTTTGCAGGCGAGTCAATGGCAAGAAACAAGTACACATATTATGCGTCAAAAGCTAAGAAAGACGGATATGTTCAGATAGCTAATCTTTTTGAGGAGACAGCGGCTAACGAAAAAGAACATGCAAAGATATGGTTTAAGCTTCTCCACGACGGTATCGGTGATACTGACCTTAATCTTCAGGATGCGGCTGCAGGCGAAAACTACGAGTGGACAGATATGTATCCTACATTCGCAAAAGAAGCAAGAGAAGAAGGTTTTGATTTCATTGCAGACCTTTTTGAAAAGGTTGCGGAGGTTGAAAAGCACCACGAAGAGCGTTACAAGAAACTTCTTGAGAACGTTAAAACAGGTATTGTATTCTCAAAAGATGAGGATATGATTTGGCAGTGCATCAACTGCGGTCACATCTGCGTAGGTAAGAAAGCTCCCGAAGTTTGCCCTGTTTGCACTCATCCTCAGTCATATTTCCAGCTCAAGCCCGAAAACTATTAATTTTACCTTTAGTTCTTTTAACTTTGAGTCTTTTAAGTTTGGGCAGAAAGGTTGTTTCTATATCAAACGTTAATTGCCCAACCATTAACTTGATAAATTGGTAACTGCTACATTGCTTGACAGTTAAGTTAATAATAGAATTTTATATTGTTGTAATGCACAATCCCGCAAAAGCGGAAATTATCCGACCGCTGACGTGAATGTTATATAAATTTTATTGTCGGGAAATAAGGTTGTGCATCACATCAATCTGAGATACTATAATTTAACGTACAAAAGGCTAATCTCACATTTTCGTTGAGATTAGCCTTTTTAATGTTATATTGATAAAATCAGTCTGATTAATTGATATCTCGGTTACGTTTCCGATAAAAACAAACCATCTGCCAAAAGTTAAAATTCAAGCAAAAGCATTTCACAGCTCAGAGGTTCAACATACAATCTGCCGTTTTCGAGTTTTGAACCGAAAAGCACCTTTGCGTCCGTATATCCCGGTGGCGGGTTAATCACGGCTGTTTCGTCTGCAAGGTTAAACGTGCAGTAAAGCGCAGTTTCCTTATCATACCTGATATATGAAATACGTCTGCCCTTTGCAAAAGCGTTTATAAAGTTTCCGTCCCAGAGAGCAGAACACGATTTTCTGAGGTCACCAAGCGTTTTGTGCCACTTTATAAGCTCCTTATTCTCTTTGCCCCAAGGATAGCAACAGCGGTTGAACGGGTCACGATAGCCTTCCATTCCTGCTTCGTCACCGTAATAAACACACGGAAAACCGGGCAGAGTATACTGCATTGCCACGGCAACCTTGAGAATTTTCAAACCTCTCTCCCTTTGTTCGGGAGACAGTTTTGTATTAGCCTGCCACTTTCGGTCACGTCCGTTTAACGGTTCGCCGGCAATGACAGTAAGCGCACGTTCCGTGTCGTGAGTAGACAGTGAATTCATCAGTACTCTCAGAACAGGACGTGGATAATTTTCTATAACGCTCATAATCTGCGCCATTGTGTATCGTGAGTCCTGCCCACGGCAAAAGTCAAGAATAGCATTTCTGAACACATAGTTCATAACCGAGTCAAGCTGTTCACCGAGCAAGAATTTTCTTCTTGCACCGTAACTTTCTTTGTTGCTTGCGTCCTCCCATACTTCACCGACAATGAATGCCTCGGGGTCTTCATCTTTTACGGATTGTCTGAGATTTTCCATAAACTCATCGGGCAATTCATCGGCAACGTCAAGTCGCCAGCCTGAGTTTCCCAATCTCATCCATTTGCGGACAATGCCGTTTTTGCCGTTGATATATTCGTTGAAATCGGGGGAAGTTTCGATAACCTCGGGCAGAGTGTCAAATCCCCACCAGGAATGATATTTGTTCGGCCACTCGTGGAATTTGTACCAGCTGTAATACGGTGAATTCTTATCTCTGTAAGCTCCGCCCTTGCCGTATCTTCCCGAACGGTTAAAATACACGCTGTCCGAGCCGGTATGCGAGAATACACCGTCGTTTATGACGTGAATTCCTCTCTTTTTGGCTTCGGAACAAAGCTTTTTGAAATCTGCATCAGTTCCTAAAATCGGGTCAACGTGAGAGTAATCGCCCGTGTCATAGCGGTGATTTGAATAAGCCTCACCAATCGGATTGAGGTAAATACAACTTACTCCCAACTCTTCAAGATAATCAAGTTTCTGAGTAATGCCTTTCAAATCGCCCATAAAAAAGTCGCTGTTTGTGATGTTGCCTTTTTCGTCAGGTTCCCACACAGGCAATGAATACCAATCTTTATTGCGTTTGAAGTCGGTACGCTTGAGTTTCTTTTCCTCACCGCTAAAGTTAAAACGGTCGGGAAAAATCTGATACATAACACCGCCCACAGGCCACTTTGGAGTTTCAAAACCTTTTTTGTAACAGGTAATCTGCCAGCTTCGTCCGGGAGAATTTTCAATTGAGCTGATGTTATACGCATCTGAGGGCACAATATATTTTGCACCGTCAGTAGTGTGAAGTTTGAAAGAGTACCAGTAAAGTCCGATTCTGTCGGGTGTGAAGTCACATTCCCATATTTCGGTGTACTCGTCAAAACTGCCCTGCCAAAGCAGTTTTGTGAAGTTCCAATTGTAATCGTAGTCATACTTCACGCAGAGTTCTGCTTTTTGAGTGTGTTGGTCTCTGGGAACAAGAATACGAAAATGAATTTTTGTTCCCTGCTCAACAGCTCCGAATGGTGAACGATAATAAACTAACTGTGAATCAAAAATAACAGGCATATAATCACTTCCCTGTAGTAAATAATATTCTGACTAATGGTAATTTGCGATAAATTTTTTGGAGCCTAATTATTATAATTTTATCATATCGGTAAATTTATTTCAATAAAAATCAGAAATTCTCAGATGTTTTGAACAATTTTAAATTATATGGTAAAAATAAAGGATAAAATATCAAATTTACTCTTTTATATTTGACGATTTTATATTATAATTTATAGTGAGTATATGCATTTATTTGCAGGGGCAAGGCAATTGCCTTTGTATAAAAAGGAATGATTAAAATGGCAAAGAAAAGGGTAAGTGTTCAGATTGAAGGCAGAAATTATGCGCTCATCACAACCGATGATGAAAGATACGTTTCATCAGTTGCAGATGAGGTAATCAAAAGAATCCGCAAGGCGGCTCAGACAAGCAAAAATCTCGATACAAGGGATTGTGCAATTCTTGCGGCACTCGATTTGTGTGATGATAAGAATAAGGCTGTAAAAAAGAACAAGGATATTGTTGGCAAGGCTGACCTGATTATTCAGAATACAACTGAGTTGAACAGGTCCTGCAAGGAGTATAAGGAAAGGCTTGCAGAGGCTATCAATGACAATACCCGACTTGTGAAGCGCATAAAAGCTCTTGAGGAACAGCTCAGAACTTTGAGCAACGAGAATATCGACCTCAAACAGAGTTTGAAAGAGGCTCAGAAGTCAGGAACAGTCGAGAAAAAGCCTGTTGAAAAGACTGAAGAAGAGAAGAAAAACGAAAAGATGATGGGATATGTACCGATGAAACAGTATTCCCTGTTTGAAGATAAAAATGAAAAAAATTGAAATTCTCGCACCTGCAGGCGGATTTGACAGTGTAATATCAGCCGTGCGAAGCGGAGCAGATGCAGTTTACTTAGGCGAAAAGTCATTTTCAGCCAGAGCGTCGGCACAGAATTTTGACGATGAAGAGCTGAAACAAGCCGTAGCCTATTGCCATATACACGGAGTAAAAGTGTATGTGACGATAAATACGCTCATATTTGACGATGAATTTACAAAACTGAAAAAAGCGATAATTTCAGCCGCAGAGGCTGATGTCGATGCACTCATAGTGCAGAATCAGGGCGTTGCAAGGCTTGCAAAAATGCTTGTGCCTGACCTGCCTTTGCACGCATCAACTCAGATGAGCGTGCACACTGCATCGGGAGTTCGTGCACTCTATGAAATGGGTTTCAAGCGTGTGGTGCTTTCAAGGGAAATGAGCCGTGAAGAGATAAAAAAGGCGGCTGAAGTTCCTGTTGAACTCGAAGTTTTCGTGCACGGTGCGCTTTGTATGTGCGTTTCGGGGCAGTGTTATTTCAGCGCAATGCTCGGCTCACGAAGCGGAAATCGTGGAGCTTGTGCCCAAACCTGCCGACTACCCTTTTCGGTCGGTAAAAACAAGAACGGTTATGCACTCAGCTTAAAGGATAACAGCCTTGTGAATTATATTTCTGACCTTGAGGAAATCGGAGTTGTTTCCGCAAAAATCGAAGGCAGAATGAAACGTCCCGAATATGTTTCGGCAGCAGTGAGAGCCTGCAAGGAACAGAGAGATAACGGCTTTGTGTCAGACGAGACCTCAAGAATTTTAAGAGGTGTTTTCTCAAGAACAGGTTTTACCGATGGCTATTATAAAGGCAAGACGGGCAGAGAGATGTTCGGCACACGAACAAGGGACGATGTTGTTTCCGCAGATGAAAAGCTGTTTTCATCAATTCGTCAGAGTTATAAGGACGAGGTTCAGAATGTTGAGATTGACGGAAAATTTACAGCCGAAATCGGAAAATCTCCTTTACTTGAAGTCACCGACGGAACGCACACAGTCGTGAAATCTGCTGACATTATATGCGAAGTTGCGCAGAAGATTCCGCTTGATGCGGAAAAGTGCAGAATCCAGCTTACCAAAACAGGCTCAACAGCCTACCGTTTTAACAACCTTGAGATAAAACTTGATGATAACCTCTCAATTCCCGTGTCGGTGCTCAATCTTTTAAGACGTGAGGCACTTGCGATGCTTGACGAAAAGAGAGCAGTTGTCAATAACTATAAAATTAACGATATTGAAATTTTTAAAGATTTTAAGGCATATAATAAGAAAAAGGACGCCGTCAGGGCAAGAGTAAAGGATACAAAAATCAGCAAGGCTTTCAAAGATTGTGAGCTTGTGTTTGTACCGTTGTTCTCTGACATCAACGAGATTGAACGTCTGAAAAACGAGGGTTACAACGTCGGAATCGAGATTCCGAGAGGAATGTTCGGACGTGAAACGCAGATTGAATTACAGCTCGCAAGGGCAAAGCAAATCGGTATAAAAGATGTGCTCTGTCATAATATAGGTGCGCTGTACATTGCAAAGTCGTTTGAAATGACTTTGCACGGAGGTTTCGGGCTAAATCTTGTAAACACTTACGATTTACTCTGGGCGGAGGAATACGGCTTAAAGGACGTTGAACTCAGTTTTGAGCTGACATTTGACAGAATAAACAGGCTCGGAGGACAAGTTGACCGAGGAATTATAAGTTACGGTTATTTGCCTTTGATGCTTTGCAGAAACTGCCCGAACAAGAGCGAAGGTATAGATTGCTCAACTTGCAAAAATCAGTCAAAAATGACGGATAGAAAAGGAAAAAATTTTTATCTGAAATGTGACGGAAACTGCGTTGAAGTCTTAAATTGCGTGCCTCTTTTTATTGCTCGGGAAGAAATTTCAAAATTATTCACAACTTTCAACACTTTGTTATTCACTGTGGAAAACTATGTGGAAAACGTGGAAAAGGTTACGAATTACAATGACTTTTCGATGTTAAAAGACAAATTCACACGAGGTTTATATAAACGGGGTGTGGAATAAAATGTGGAAACTGTTAAAAGAGTTTAAATTTTTTAAAGGAAAAATAAAAAATTCGATTAACGAAAATTAAATTTTTTTAAATTTCCAAATGATAATTTTAAATTGGAATTATAAAAAACGAAATGAATTAAAATTGCAAAATTTGCAGGAAATGAAGGATTAAATATTATGGAACTCAAAATAAAGAAACTCAGACCAAATGCAAAAGTACCAAAAAGAGCTACAAACGGATCGGCAGGAATGGATTTATATGCCTGTATTGAAGAGAGTATTACACTTGCTCCGGGTCAGCTTGCAATCGTGCCGACGGGCATCGCAATTGAGCTTCCCGACAATAGCTGTGCGGCTTTCCTCTATGCAAGAAGCGGTCTTGGGGTAAAGCACGGAATCTGTCTTTCAAACGGTGTAGGTGTTATCGACAGCGATTATCGTGGCGAAATTTGTGCAGGTCTTTGCAACGTTTCGGACAAACCTTATGTTATCGAACCTGACGAGCGTGTGTGCCAGATGGTCATTGCGCCTGTCCTCACACCTGAAATCATTGAAGTCGGTGACCTTAACGATACCGAACGTGGTGAAGGCGGTTTCGGAAGCACAGGATCCTTTTAACTTTGGGTAGATAGGTCGGACTTAAATCCAACGTCGGTTGCCCAACCGTTAAGTCTATATGTTAGTAACTGCCAAATTGCGACAGGATTATGTTGAAATAACGCTCACACATTAATATAATTAGAACGGCAAAGGAGCTGTTAGGATGTTTTCATTTTCAAAAGACATAGGAATAGATCTCGGCACAGCCAACACTCTCGTATGCCTCAAGGGCAAGGGAATCATTCTCAGAGAGCCGTCGGTTGTAGCTGTTGACATAAGAACAGACAACGTGCTTGCAGTCGGTTCGCAAGCTAAGGATATGATAGGAAGAACCCCCGGTTCAATCGTAGCAGTGCGCCCTCTCAAGGACGGAGTAATTGCAGACTTTAAAATCACGGCAAAAATGCTTCAGCACTTCATTAAAAAGGCTGTAAAACCGGGTATTTTCAGCAAGCCGAGGGTAATTATATGTATGCCGACAGGCGTAACCGAAGTTGAGCGCAAGGCGGTTGAGGACGCAGCATATCAGGCAGGTGCAAAACCTCCCGTAATCCTGATTGAAGAGCCTATGGCTGCTGCAATCGGAGCAGGAATGCCTGTTGATGAGCCGACAGGCAGTATGGTCGTAGACATCGGCGGAGGTACAAGCGAGGTTGCGATTATTTCGCTCGGTGACATCGTTACAGCTTGTTCCGTAAGAGTTGCAGGCGACAAATTCGATGAGGCAATCCTCACTTATGTAAAGAAAAAGTACAACCTTCTCATTGGTGAGCGTACAGCCGAGGATATTAAAATCAAAATCGGCTCAGCCTATCCGTATGAAGATGAAAAGAGTATGGTTATTAAAGGCAGAAACCTCATTGACGGACTTCCTAAGGATATTACAATTTCCGCTCAGGAAGTGCGTGATGCACTTGCAGATCCGCTTATGACGATAGTTGAAGCAATCAAGACCACTCTTGAAAAGACACCGCCTGAACTTTCGGCAGATATCATTGACCACGGAATAATGCTCACAGGCGGAGGTGCAATGCTCAGAGGTATTGATATGCTTATAATGCAACAGACAGGAATGCCTGTTCATATCGCAGACAGACCTCTTGACTGTGTTGTTGACGGTGCAGGAAAACGTCTCGGAAAAGCTGTCGGAACTCAGTACAAGCACAATCGCAGATAAAAAATGTTTGGTGTTTTGCCAAAAGTAATGTTGTCAATTTAAGGATTTGACAATGCGTCTATTTGTTTAAATCAAACATCCATATTCAGAAACGTAAAGGGACGTGTGGGAACCCGTCCCCTACAGTAAGCGTTTCTGCGAGAATTTTGTAGGGGTCGGCTTCCCGGACGACCCGAAAGGTTATAATTAAGAAGAATTTTTTCTTAAAAGTACAATGTAATTTCAATATATTGTAGCTGAGAAACATTAATAACATATGAACTATTACGGTCGGGCAACCGATTTTTAAGGTTACACCGACCTATATCCTCGAACTAAAAAACACAGGTAAGATTAGCAGAAATTTAACAGTCGGGCAACCGATTTTTAAGGTTGCACCGACTTCTATCCTCGAACTAAAAAATATGAAAAAGATTTTACATAATAAAAATTTAAAAGTGCTTTCGATAACGCTCGTCATACTTACGGTGATGAGTGTTTTGTCTCTCGGGGGGAATTCCGTTATCACAAGTGCCGTGAACGGTTTTTTCAAAGGTTTGTTTCAGGTTACTGCAAGTGCTACAGCAAGTGCCGACACCCCGACATACGATGAATTGATTAAAGAAAACGAAAAGCTCAGACAGGAAAACGCAGAACTCAGGGAACAGCTTGCTGACTATTACGATATCAAGGAAGAAAACGAAAAGCTGTGGGAGTATTACGACCTCAAAAAGCAGAATCCGTCGTATAAAATCCAGCCTGCAAACGTCATAAAGCGTGATACAAACGATGATTTCTACGCTTTTACGCTTGATATTGGGTCATCGTCAGGGGTCAGCGTCAACGACCCTGTAATTACCGAAAACGGTCTTGTCGGCTGGGTAAGTCAGGTGGATTTGAGCACCTGTAAGGTCAAGACGATACTTTCACCCGACACCAAAGCAGGCGCAGTTGACAAGCAGACAGGCGACACGGGAATTGTCAGCGGAAGCACGTCGCTTTGCGATGACAACCTCACAAGCCTTACGAAGATTGCCGAGAACAACAAAATCAAAGAGGGCGATATGATAGTCACCTCAGGAACGGGCGGAGTTTATCCCGGTAATTTGATTATCGGTAAGGTTAAGGAGATTAAATTCAACTCCTACGATACTTCAAGATATGCGGTGATTGAGCCTTACGAGGATATCCGCACAATAACTTCCGCTGCGGTGATTACTGAATTTGATACACAGGGAGAGGTCGGAGATACTCAATGAAAAACCTTTCTTTTTTCAGATATTTTGCCTATTCCCTGCTTATTGTAGTTTTCAGTGTTTTGCAGGGAACTCCTAATCTTTTGCCTGAAATTTTAGGCGGAAAGCCTTTGCTGTTGTTCTGCTTTGTGATATCAATTGCATCTGTTGAGGATAAAATCCCCTCCCTCATCTTCGGTGCGGTCTGCGGAGTTGTCATTGACATTTCATCAGGCGGAACTATAGGATTTTTCGCAATAATTCTTACATTAATGTGCTATTTTGAATCGCATATCTTCAGCACATATTTTATATCGGGATTTTTGCAGGTGATGGTGTTTGCATTGGCATCGATTCCGCTTGTTATCGGAGTCTATTTTTTACTTTTTACGGTCTTTGCAGGAATACCCGACAGCGGAATTCTATTTGTAAATCACTACATTTCAAGGATAGTTTATACGTTTGTTATGACTGTTCCTGTTTATTTCATAACAAGGTTTATTCATAATAGTACATAACATCGGGAGGTGAAATTATGTATACGAAGAAAAAGCAAAAAGAAGTAAAATCGTCAAAAACACCAATAACCGTATGCATAATCATCACCTTGGTGTTTTTTGCAATGTTTACCTTTCGACTTGTCGACTGGCAGTTAATCAACGGCGAAAAATACAAGGAGCTCTCCACACGCTCAACAAGCTACACCGTAAAAACCGACGCAACCCGAGGCGAAATCCTTGATAAAGACGGAAACGGACTTGTAGTGAACACCACACATTATAAAATCGTGATAGACAAGCTATATGCAGATGAGAATACGCTCGACAATACGATTCTTTCGCTCATAAATCTTATGGACGCAACAGGCGAAGAGTGGGAGGACACGCTTCCGATAGAAATTTCTCAGAACGGTGCCTGTTCTTATAAAAAAGGATTCGATAAAGAGATTGAATATCTGCTGTCGGAAGAATTTCTCGGAATAGACAAAAATACTTCGGCACAGGATTGCTACAATAAGCTTGTTGAGAGATATGAAATCAAGGGAGATTATACTTCTGCACAGCAGAGGA
Source organism: Ruminococcus sp. (assembly GCA_045133455.1). GTDB lineage: Bacteria > Bacillota > Clostridia > Oscillospirales > Acutalibacteraceae > Ruminococcoides. Next base: position 8,357 of record JBGUUJ010000231.1, on the reverse strand, counting down.
ACATAGTTTCCGTTCGTTACAATATGGAGCTGACAGGCTATTCAAGCTCAAATCCATACATATTTGCAAAGGATATCGACAGAGATACCGTCAGTGCAGTCAGTGAAAATACTCAGGGTGTCAGCGGTGTTGACGTGCAGACGTATCTTATCAGAGGTGCACAGGATGCGGATATAGCACCGCACATACTCGGAGCACTCGGCTCAATCACGGAAGATGAATACAAAGAGCTCAGTGAATCCGACAAGGAATACAGCTTGACTGACGAAACAGGAAAATTCGGCATTGAACTTGCCTTTGAAGAACAACTCAAGGGCGAAGGCGGAACAAAGATAATCAAGAGAAATTCAGACGGTACAATTGTAGATACTGTTGAAACAATAGACGCTCAGCCGGGAAATACAGTTTATCTCACGCTTGACAATGAGTTGCAGAAAACAGCCGTAAAGTCACTTGCGGAGAATGTAAAATCAGCTAAAGCGGCAGGTGAAGAAGAAAGTCAGCGTACAGGTGAAAAACTTGTCGGTGAGGACTGTGAATCAGGCGCAGTTGTAATGTTGTCGGTAAAAGATTTTTCAGTGCTTGCAGCGGCAAGTTATCCGACCTACGATTTAAACAAGTACAGTGAGTACGGCAGTTATTATGTAAAGCTTGCCGAGGACGAAAATTCACCGATGTATAACCGTGCATTTGTGGGAAGTTTTGCCTGCGGTTCAGTCTATAAGCCTTGTGTTGCAGGTGCGGCACTCGAGGAAAAAGTCATCGACACCGAAACGGAAATTTACTGCAAACAGAAATATGATTACTATCCGACAAATGTCGTTAATTGTATGCATTATCACGGAGATGAAAATGTAATCGGAGCAATAACCCAGTCGTGTAACTACTTTTTTGCTGAGACAGGCAGACAACTCGGAATTGAAACAATGTATCTGTATTCTGAAAAGTTTGGACTCGGAGAATACACAGGAGTTGAGATTGAGGAGTCCAAAGGCACTCTTGCAGGACGTGACAGTACAAGCTGGATGCCGGGTAACACAGTTCAGGCGGCAATCGGACAGTCTGACAATGCCTTTACCCCTCTTCAGCTTGCTACATATACTGCTACTATTGCAAATGACGGCACAAGGCTGAAAACTCACCTTGTCAGCAAAATCACAAACTACGAAAGAACTGAAACTATCGAGGATTACAATACACAGACGATTGTTGACACCTGCGGAATTTCGCAGGAAAACCTTGAAATAGTGCAGAAAGCTATGCTTGAGGTTACTCAGAACGAGGACGGCACAGCTTATTCAATGTTCGGAAATTATAAAGTAAAAGTTGCGGCTAAGACGGGTACAGCCGAGAACTCAGGCTCAGACCATTCAACATTTATCTGCTATGCGCCCTACGATAACCCTGAGGTTGCAATAGCGGTGGTGCTTGAGCACGGCGCAAAAGGCAGATACTCAATGCAGATAGCAAAGGATCTGCTTGATACATATTTTGCAGGTTAAAGCGGTAAAATTCCTCTCAAAAGCCTCAAAAAATTCATTCTGCATAGCATAATGAATAGTTAATTATGGAAAATTGGAGTAATTTTTTTGGGAGTTGTTTGGGGATATTGCATAAAATATTTACAAAAATTTTGTGTGATAAAATTCATCTGCATTAGTTGCCTAATAAGAATTTTTATGATAAAATAAAACAGAGGTAGTGTTATTATGAATAATAATGTGATAGTTGTTGCTTCAGGAAAAGGCGGTACGGGTAAGTCCACCGTTTGCATCTGCCTGTCTGTTGCTCTTGTAAAACAAGGCAAAAAAGTCCTCCTTATTGACTGCGACTGCGGAATGAGAGGTCTTGACATAATGCTTGATATGGAGCAGGACATTCTTTTTGATGCTTCCGATGCGGTGTGCGGCAACTGTTCATTTGAAGAAGCTGTCTACAAAAGTAAAAATAACGACAATCTCTATCTTATGGCGGCTCCGTTTGATACCGAAAATGAACTCAGTCCCTCGGTGTTCAGACAGCTTGTTGACTCGCTTAAAGAAGATTTTGATTATGTAATAATAGATTCTCCCGCAGGTATCGGCTCAGGCTTTGTTACAGCGGCAACTCCTGCCGACAGAGCACTCATTGTTTCAAATGCAGAGCCTACAAGCGTGCGTGGTGGTGTTAAGGTCAGAAAAAAACTTGAAGCTTTGGGTATTAATAATATCCGACTTGTAATCAATCGGTTTGACCGCAAGGTGTTCAATCAACTCGGTTTTTACAATGACCTCGACGATGTTATCGACGCAACCCAGACTCAATTAATTGCACTTGTTCCGTTTGATATCAGAATTTCGGTAATTATGCAGAGAGGTGTTGCGGGGCTGAATTGGAGTGCGGCGTCATCTGTTTTTGACTGCCTTGCACTCAGACTTGGAAATCAGCGTGTTCCACTGGCTTTCAAGGGATAAAATGTTTAAATATTTGATATGAAAATAAAGTTTGGAGGATGTTGGTTATGAATATTGCCCTTATTGCTCACGATGAAAAGAAAGAACTTATGGTTCAGTTCTGCATCGCATACTGCGGTGTGCTGAGCAGAAACAATCTCTGTGCTACAGGAACTACAGGCAAAATGGTATCAGAGGCTACAGGTCTTACTGTTCAGAAGTTCCTTGCAGGTTCACAGGGCGGAAGTCAGCAGATTGCTGCAAGAATTGCGTGCAATGAGATTGATATGCTCCTATTTTTCAGAGATCCGTTAAATCCTAAACCAAACGAGCCAAACGATATGAATATGCTTAGACTCTGCGATATGCACAACATTCCTGTTGCAACAAACATCGCAACAGCTGAGGTTTTGATTCACGGTCTTGAAAGAGGCGACCTCGACTGGAGAAATATTCTGAAATAATTTTTAATTTCAAACAGAAAAATCAAAAAATCGGGTAGCGTAATGCTACCCGATTATTGCGTTTATAAGGGTTTTATGCTAAAATATAAGGTAATGTGAAAATCCCATAAATCGGAGGGCATTATGGCACTGATAACGAAGAAAATCAAAGGAACCGAAGACGTACTGCCAAAGGAAAGCTACCGTTGGCAGTTTGTAGAACAGATAATGCGTGAGGAGTCAAAAGCATACGGCTTCAAAGAAATACGCACACCTGTGTTTGAGCATACAGAGCTTTTTGCAAGAGGTGTCGGACAGACAACAGATGTTGTGCAGAAAGAGATGTACACTTTTGATACAAAGGGCGGAGAAAGCGTAACTCTCAGACCTGAGGGAACAGCAGGTGCGGCAAGAGCAGTGCTTGAGCACGCACTCGAAAACGAAGGATTACCGATAAAGGCAAGCTACTTTGTTTCCTGCTACCGCTATGAAAAGCCACAGGCAGGCAGACTCAGAGAATTCCACCAGTTCGGACTTGAGGAATACGGCACACAGTCTCCTGTCGCTGATGCAGAACTTATCTGTGCGGCTCAGTCAATTTTTGACAGACTCGGACTTTCTCAGATTCACCTCGAGATAAATTCTATCGGCTGTCCGGAGTGCCGAGCAAAGTATCACGAAGCACTCAAGGCTTATTTTGAAAGCTACAAGGGCGAGCTTTGTGACACCTGTCTTTCAAGACTTGAGAAAAACCCGATGAGAATTCTCGACTGCAAAAGTCCGATTTGTTCAAAGATTGCAGAAAATGCACCTAAAATCACGGATTACCTCTGTGAGGAGTGCGAAGAGCATTTCAAATCAGTTCAGAAATATCTCGACATCGCAGGTATTGAATATATTGTAAATCCTACAATAGTGCGTGGACTCGACTACTACACAAAGACAGTGTTTGAGTTTGTAACAGACTGCATAGGTGCACAGGGCACAGTATGTGGCGGCGGAAGATATGATGGACTTATCGAAGAGTTAGGCGGAAAGCATTTGCCTTCCCTGGGCTTTGCAATGGGACTCGAAAGATTGCTTATGGTAATGGATAAGCAGGGTATTGAAATTCCAAACAACGACGTTTGCAAGCTCTACATCGCAACAATGGGTGACACAGCAAAAGAAAAGGCTTTTGCGCTTTTAAAGCAGATTCGTGAGTGCGGTTTGTCAGCCGAAACAGATATTGTGGGCAGAGGCCTCAGGGCACAAATGAAGTTTGCAGATAAAATCGGTGCTGAATATTCAATGGTTCTCGGCGATAACGAAATCGAACAGGGTGTTGCAAAGCTCAAGAATATGGAATCAGGCGAGCAGATTGAAATTAAGCTCGACGAAAGTTTTGCAGACAGCTTTATGAAAATAGATGTTGCAGATACAGGTGCAAAAATCGTCAATTCCGATATATAATGAACACCCGAAAACAATCATTTGGCAACCACGATTTATCGACCATGTTATCCGAAATGAACGGGATTATCTTGAGCATTGGCAATACATAGACAACAACCCTTTGAAATGGGAGTTTGACAAATATTATTATGTAGGGGCGGACTGAGTTCGTCTGTGAAGGAGATTTAAAAATGGCAGAATTTATGACAGGCTTGAAGCGTACAAATTATTGCGGTGATTTGAGAATTTCAGACGTCGGCAAGGAAGTAACTGTCTGCGGTTGGGTACAGCGTTGCCGTGACCTCGGTCAGCTCATCTTTATCGACCTTCGTGACCGCACAGGTGTTGTACAGCTTGCTTTCAACGATACAACAGACAAGGAAATTTTTGACAAGGCTTTTTCTTGCAGAAGTGAGTTTGTTCTTGCGGCAAAGGGTACTGTATGCGAGAGAAGTTCAAAGAATATGGAGATTCCTACAGGTGAGATCGAGGTTCTTGTTACCGACCTCAGAATCCTCTCTAAGGCTCAGACACCTCCTTTTGAAGTTGTTGATGACACAAACACAAACGAGGAGTTAAGACTCAGATACCGTTATATCGACCTTCGCCGTCGTCCTCTTCTCAATAATATTATGCTCAGAAGTAAGGTTTCAAAGGTTGCAAGAGATTACTTTGCAGAGAACGGCTTTGTTGAAATCGAAACACCTATGATGATAAAGTCAACTCCTGAGGGCGCAAGAGATTACCTCGTACCTTCAAGAATTCACAACGGCAAGTTCTATGCACTTCCGCAGTCACCGCAGATTTACAAGCAGTTGCTTATGGTTTCGGGTTTTGACCGCTACATTCAGCTTGCACGTTGTTTCCGTGACGAGGATTTACGAGCAGATCGTCAGCCTGAGTTCACTCAGATAGATATGGAGCTTTCATTCGTAGATGTTGAGGATATCCTTGAAATCAACGAGGGTCTTTTCAAGAGACTTTTCAGCGAAGTTATGGGCAAGGAACTCAAAACTCCGTTTGAGAGAATGACATACAAAGAAGCTATGGAGAACTACGGTTCAGATAAGCCTGATATCCGTTTTGATATGAAGATTCAGGATATCTCCGACCTCGTAAAGGACTGCGGATTCGGTGTGTTCACAGGCGCAATCGAGAACGGTGGTTCGGTAAGAGCAATCGTAGCCAAGAACGCTTCATCGGTATACACAAGAAAAGAAATTGACAAGCTCACCGAATATGTAAAAGGTATCGGTGCAAAGGGTCTTGCGTATGTAAGATGGGTAGATGAGCCTAACGCATCATTCAAGAAGTTTATGACTGACGATGAGATGAACGCAATCTATGAAAGACTCGGAGCAGAAAAGGGCGATGTAATCTTAATCGTAGCCGACAAGAACAGCACAGTTCTTTCAACACTCGGTGCACTCAGACTTATGGTTGCAAAAAGACTTGAAATCATTCCTGACGAGTTCAAGTTCCTTTGGATTGTGGACTTCCCGTTCTTTGAAAAGGACGAGGAAACAGGCGAATGGCTTGCAATGCACCACCCGTTTACAATGCCTAAGGAAGAGTGTTTGCAGTACCTCGACACAGACCCGTCAAAGGTAATCGCAAAAGCATTTGACCTCACATTAAACGGCGTTGAGCTTTCAAGCGGTTCAATGCGTATCACAGACCCTGAACTTCAGCAGAAGATGTTCAAGGCGCTCAAGCTTACTGATGAAGAAATCGAAGCAAAGTTCGGCTTCCTCGTAGAGGCTTACAAGTACGGCGCACCACCTCACGGCGGTATGGGCATCGGACTCGACAGAATCGTAATGCTTCTCTGCGGAGCAGACAGCCTTCGTGACGTTACAGCCTTCCCTAAGGTTCAGAATGCAAGCGAGCTTATGTCAGCCTGCCCTGCACCTGTAGATGAAGAAAGTCTTGACGTTCTCGGAATTCAGATTAAGGTAACACCTCAAAATTAAGGGCAAAAGCCTTAGGGAACTGATGAATAAATCACATCTAAAGATTGTTCGCACATCTTGCTTACATATTTCCCGCCATTTTGCCGAAAAATCCGACTGCACAATCCGTACACTATAATACTAAGAGGTATTACCTTAAAGAGAAAGAATAAATATATTAAAGGGTGACCTCTGCGGTCACCTGCAATTTTAACTGATTAGGGAGTGACGACCGATGGAAATTTCCAATATTGTAATGATTGGTTCGATAATATTGTTAGTCGGAGCAGTTATTGCAATATTTATCGCAGTGTTCAGAATAGTTAAAAAGATTCGCAGAGTTTCACGCAGTCTCTTCGGAACAGACTCGATAATTGAGGGCATAAGTAAACAGAAAACCCAGATGAGTGAAACCCCACGTTCTCTTCACGCAATGACTTCGGTGTATCTTCCGCTGATAAACAAGGATTTTCCAAGCTTCGATTATGAACTCTACAAAAACAAGGCAAAGTCTCTTCTCAGAAGTTATTTTACAGCTATCGAAACTAAAAAATCCACTGCACTTGCGGAGGAATGTTCACAAGCTCTGAAAAACAATGTTCAGGGAATTATCGAGGATTTGAATTCCCGAAATGTTAAGCAGTTTTTCAATGAGAGTGTAATTCACGATGTGCAGATATCACGCTACATAAAAACAGGCTCAACTGTTACAATTCTGTTTGTACTGTCAGTCGGTCAATATGCATATATTGAAGATGAAAACGGAAAGGTTGTTTTCGGAGATAAAAATCTCAAGAATCAAACCGTTTACGAAGTTTCACTTGTGTATGTTCAGGATATTGACAAGGTCGGTGCAGACTCAGGTCTCGGAATTAACTGTCCGAACTGCGGTGCTCCGATTAAAAATCTCGGAATGAAGTTCTGCGAATACTGCGGTACGGGTGTCGTTGAGGTCAACGAAAGAGCGTGGAAATTCAATTCTGTCAATGAACAGACAACAGGTCGTCGTTCGTATTAAAACTATGAAGAAATTCAATCTCAGTTTAATCAGCAAGTACCGCAACGAGCTTTTCGGACTGACAATAATCAGCATAATAGTTTTTCACTATTTCCTGCGTGTCAGACAGAACTGCTCGGGCGTGATTTTAAATGTTGCAAACGTCTACGACAATTTAATAAGCTCAGTCGGAGTCGAGTGCTTTCTGTTCCTTTCGGGGATGGGACTGTACTTTTCGATGAAGAAAAACAGCAATATCCGGCAGTTTTATTCAAAGCGAATGACAAGAGTGCTTATCCCCTATGCATTGTGGGGCGGAGTTTTCTGGATTGCAATGGATTTGCTTGCAAAGAAGTCGGGAATTGTTGATTTTATCCTCGATTTCAGCTTCATAACTTTCTGGAGTGAGGGCGAATCGGTGCTGTGGTACATAGGTTTTATCGTGCTGATGTACCTTGCGTTTCCTTTGATTTTCAGGGCAATCGAAAGAGGAAAACACGGGTTCATATATTTCTGCGCAATGCTTGTTTTCAGCGTGGGAATCGCATTTTCACTTAAAATTGTGTTCCCCGACGTTTACGAAAATATCGAAATTGCAGTCAACAGAATTCCGATATTCCTCATCGGCTCATATATGGGCAAGCGAATTTACAGAAAAGACGATTTTTGCAAATACGATTTGCTTATCGTGCTTCTCGGAATTGCGGTGCATATCTACGGTATTTTGCAGAGGTGCGACATCATTTTACTTGACATTTCATTTTCAAGGTACGAGTTTGCACTTTTTTCAGTTTCGCTCATATATATTTGTGTGTGGATTTTTTCAAAAGTCAAGCTTGCAAGGGTGAAAAAGTTCCTCACATCTGTCGGGGCACTCTCGCTTGAGCTCTATATGACTCACGTTACTATAGATAATATGTTAAGATTTTGCGGTATTCCGACTTACAGAATTGAAAATTACATTATAATTGTAATATTTTCGACAATTTTCAGTATTTTATTGCATTTTTCATTAAAAAATATTAAAATAAAGTCAAAGTAAAACACGCTGTAAAAATACAGTCGGGTAATTACGTTGATAAACTAAAAAGGAGTTATT
>JBGUUJ010000230.1:0-2055 GCA_045133455.1 Ruminococcus sp. | reverse complement strand
AGCTAAAGAACAACGAAAGCACACCTGTTATGATTGAAATTACTTTAAATACGGTTAATAAATCGCCTATGTACGGAATTTTTGATAACAGACTATTATCAGTTGCTACTGCCTGAAACAGGGTCATTATAAAACCTATAGATGCAAACACTATAGTAATTATTGAATAAACTTTGTAAATTATTGGTTTTGAATACATAATAACTCTCCTTTAAAATGATTTTTAACTTAAAAATTGTAATAATAAAATACTAATAATAAAAAAAGAAAATAAGCGATAATATTTTTTTCATAATAATCTCCCCTTAAACAGTTCACTATAGTGTCTATATTATAATCTTTAGGTATTATTTTGTCAACCCCTATCGTTAATATTTTACTAACTTTAGTTCATTGATAGTTGTAATTTTATATAATAAGATACATATAAAAATACCTTTAGGGCAGGATTATCAATATGGATAGAAATCAACTTACAAAATTAATTGGTGCAAACATAAGAAAATACAGATTAAAAATAGATGTAAGTCAAGAAAGTTTGTCTTTATCAGCGGGTATTAATCCTGCATATGTCGGCAGGCTCGAACGTGGTGAAAAGTGTCCGACGATCGACACTCTTTATAAAATCTGTTCAGCTCTTGAAATTTCGGTCTGTGAAATTCTGAATTTTGAACCTGACACGAAATCTTCTGACACACAGGCAAAAATCAGAATCGAAAATGCTCTCAAAAAACTTCCCGACACTCAGCAAATCAAAATCGCTGAGATAATTGAAAATATTGCAGATTTGGCTGAAAACAAATAAACAAGGTATAGTCACACGGCTATACCTTGTTTTTATATCTGAAAATGTTATAATATAGTAAACATCAAAATTTCGGGAGTTTTAAATATGAAAACAGTTTTAGTTACAGGCGGTTCGGGCGGTATCGGAACAGCCATTTGTGTTGCTTTTGCTCAAGCAGGATACAACGTTGTTGTGCACTGCAACAGCAATAAAAACGGCGCACAAAACCTTGCAAAAATTCTCTGCGAAAGCTACAAGGTAGGTGCGCTTGCCGTGCAGGCAGACGTTTCGGACAGAGAGTCAGTAAACGATATGTTTGACGCCATCGACAAAACCGTCGGAAACGTTGATGTTCTTATCAACAATGCAGGAATCGCTCAGCAGAAGTTATTCACCGACATCAGCGTTGACGAATGGAAGGCGATGACAGGGGTAAATCTCGACGGAGTTTTCAACTGCACTCAGGAAGCCCTCAAAAGATATATGCTCAAAAATCACAGCGGAGTTATTCTTAACATCAGCTCAATGTGGGGACAGGTCGGCGCATCGTGTGAGGTTCACTACAGCACTGCAAAAGCCGGAGTAATCGGACTCACAAAGGCTCTTGCCAAAGAGGTCGGACTCTCGGGAATCAGAGTAAACTGCATCTGTCCCGGAGTTATTATGACCGATATGATGAAAAGCTTTGACGAACAAACTATCAGCGACTTAAAAGAGGAAACTCCTCTGAACACCCTCGGCACTCCAAAGGACATTGCCGACGCTTCTGTTTTCCTCTGTAGCGACAGAGCAAAATTCATCACGGGTCAGATTCTCGGCGTAAACGGTGGATTTGTTATATAAATATAGCCTGAATCAAAAGTGCAACCGCAAGTTTACATTTAGAAACTTGTTATTTCTTGTTTGTATTTTTGATATTATGATAAAATATTTTACAGAAAGTTAAATATCAGAAAGGATTTTATTTTATGACAACAGGAGATAAAATTGCAAAATTACGCAAAGAACACAACTACACGCAGGAGCAACTTGCCGAATTATTGGGAGTTTCAAGACAATCCATCAGCAAATATGAATCAGGATTGGCTTATCCCGAAACCGCAAAGCTTATCAAACTAAGCGAATTATTCGACTGCACTGTGGACTATTTGCTGAAAGACAATGTTGAAGAAAGTAAGCCGTGTGAACCTCAAATAACTGCTGACGAATCGTTGGGAGTTATTCTGATAAAAAAATTGGCATTATTGTCATCATATGAAAAGAAAAGC
>JBGUUJ010000229.1:0-13788 GCA_045133455.1 Ruminococcus sp. | reverse complement strand
AGCTGTGACGACATCTGCTACTATATCGGAAATATCGTTATCTGATTCTGTATTTGACATTACATTGAGTTCATCATAATCAGCAAGGTTGTTATTTAACGTTTCCACCGATTCGGATATACTATCGATTGCATCCGAAGTATTATCAGCAACCGTTTCTAAATCCTCAGTAACTGCACCTGTTGAACCTGATGAATCACCAAATACAGCAGTCATAAGATTTTTAAACCATTCTGCCGCAACTTGTAATTTCTCGATAATCACATTCAAAATTTTAACAACGGGAGTTAGGGCATTTATAAGACCTCTACCAACTGTACTTTGTAAACTTTGCCATTGCAGTTGTAATATACGAATTTGATTCGCCCAACTATCTTGAGTTCTGACAAAGTCTCCTGTAGCATTACTTAATTGGTCGAGAACGAAATTATATCTAAGAGATACTTTTTCAGCTTCTGTCATTTCTGATGTGGTTTTACTGTAACCATTCGCAAGAGCATATGCATCAAGAGCGGATTGCGTCATTACTATACCCAAATCTTTTAGTGTTTCAGTTTCACCGGAAAACACCGATTTTAATTTTGTATATGCTAAATCTTGAGAAATATTGTAAAAAGATGCAACATCTCCTGCAAGTCCCGCAAGAGACGTAGCCATATCATAACTCTGTTGTTCTGTAAATCCGAATGCATCAGCCATTGAGCCAAATAAACCAACATAATTCTTTGCCATAGTTTCAGACAAACCGTAAGCGTTTTTAGCATCAATCGCCCATTGATTTACTTTTTCAGACATAGTGGTGAATACTGTATCAACAACATTTTGTACTTCAGTAAGGTTCGAACCGAGTTCTACGCTTTCCTGTCCAAAATCAAAAATTTTATAAATAGAAAAAACAGAAGTCGCCATAAGCAACAACTGTTTTAATCCACTATTTTCACTTTCCCAGTCGCCAATAAACTGCTTTAAGGTGAACTTTCCTGCTTCTGCTGTAGCGTAAGCTATACCTTGACCAATCTTAGTAATTGCTGTTTGCACAGCGTTAGCTACACTCTCGGCAACTTCTGCAATTTTTTCAAAAACCGCCAGAACTGCCTTTACAGCCATTGTTATTAAATCCGATGAGTTTGCAATATCGTCGGCTGTATCATCGAAAGATTGAGAAACATCATCACTACTATTACTGATTGATTCTCCAAATGAAGAACTGTCACGCTCAATTTGTGTCCAAGCATTTCTAAAAGCTTCTGATTGTGACTGCCCCATTTTGCGATACTCCGCCGCAATACTCGCCGCTTTAGATTTTGCTGTTCGTTCAGTATCGTTGAGTATTGATTTAATTTTTTCGCCTGATTGTGAATACTTTTTATTGATAGAATTGATCTTTTTATTGAAATCAGTATCGTCTATTTTGGTATCAAAAATCAAACTACCGTCAGTTGCCATATAATCACTCCTTTCAAAAAAATGGTATAAAAATAGCGCACACTCCGTAGAATGTACGCTATAAGAATATTTTGCAAAAGTTTAGCCACTCCATTAAAGCAACTATTATTGTGCTATATTTTATCTTTTTTTGTTGTATTTTTGGTGTATTTGTGATAACATAGATATAATAACAATCAAATAGAGGTATATTTTATGAAAACAGTAAAATTAGTTATAGGAATATGTTCAATTGTATTATCCCCGATTTTATATTTTTTGATATGTCTATCAAGATTTAACATACACTCATCTGTGTTGATTTTTGTGCCATTATTATTCTTAACAGCAGGGATAATTTGTTTATGTACTCACAAATCAGATAGCTCAATTCCTAATATATTTTCTTCAGTATTATATTTTCTGTGCTTTTTATTACTGATTTTGTGTATGACTCGTCCAAAAATTGGCGCCGTATACATTCATATAACTTTATTTATAATATCGTCTTTCGCTTTTTCCATTGCATCAATTTTGTTTATAATATATTCTCGTTATTTTTCAAACAAGAGTGAAATGATTATCAGCAAAGATAGCAGTAAAAGGTGTCCTATATGTAATATTATCTACTACAATGATGTTTGCCCTTCTTGCGGAACAAATGCTGATAAAGTAAACTTCAAAAAATGTGTATTCTGCAATACCGTTACACATAAAGACATCTGTCCTAAATGTAATTCGATTGTTTTAGTTAGCGATGTTAACAGTCTTAAAGCAAACGGTTTCGTTATAAGTAAAACAATCAACGGTATTTACTCAACTATTTACATAGATGATGTCAATAAAAAATGGTGCATTTATAATAAAATTCAACATTGCAGTGAAGGAGTTTTTTCGTATAACAAAATTATCAGAGTAGAATTGTTTAAAGATGGGCAAAACTTTCAAGGAAACAACTTTGACAAAGCACTTATAGGAGGACTGCTGTTCGGTACCTCAGGTGCAGTTATCGGAGCTTCTTCGGCAAAAGCAAATTACAGTCTGTGTAAAAATATGAGCGTATTAATTTATATTAATAATTTATATAAACCAATGATAACGATAGACATAATAAAAACACCGATAGATGTGAATTCACTGATTTTTAAAAACAACTTGTCCTTTGCAAGAGAAATATTGTCTACTTTTGAGTATATGATTAATAACGTCGGTCAAGAAAAAGCACTTGAATGAGTTAATGAATTAACCAAAATTCAAGAATACACTACAAAAAAATAACCGCATAACAACAGCCACCCCATTCGGAGTGGCTGTTTTGTCGTTTTAAAATAGTCCCTTTTTCATGATAAAAACACATAAGCTTATTAAAAGTAATCCTCCCAGTACACATACTAAAGTTATCTCGATAACTGATAGTACAGACATAGGTTCTTTTTTAGGCTTTGGCTGATTTTTAGTTTTCGGTGGCCGCATAATTACGTTTTGCGTGGGAAGCCCACAGTTATCGCAAAATCTTGCATTAACTCTAAGTTCGTTACCGCATCTTTGACACTTCAAACTCATCGCCCCCTTTTGTTACAGTTTACAACAATGATAGTTAAAAGTCAACAAAAAGGAGTTATACAAGATTATCAATAAAATCTGCTTCTTCTTGTAAACGAGCCTGTTCTTCCTCTGTGAGCTTCTCTTTGATATTAATAAGTTCCTTGTGCTCATTGTAAAACTCTTTTTCGTGCTTTTCGAGTTTCTTACCTTTTGCACGCTTGGAACGGATATTCATAACCTGAGAAAATAAGCCTTCGCCTATTTCATTGAACAGTCCAAGGAAACTCCACCAGTGAAGATAATCACCTGAGCGTGTTTCGTATCCTGCGACTTTATTCACGGCAGGAAAGTATATGGATTGGTCATATTCCCAATCCATTAACTTTACAGGTGACTTCTTTGACTTTGGCATATCTCCGCCGTCAAGGAACCACGTTGCTTGTTTTAGTGCCTCATCTGCGTTTCTTGGTACTTCTTCGTACAAACACATCAGACAAACCTGTGCTTTTTCCGTTTCAGATAAATTCGGGTCACTGTACGCTTGAAAAATTAACAAAGCAACATCAAATCCTGATCTTATTGCATACTCTGAGCCGTCCACAACAAGACTTTTAGGGAGCTTACCTATCATTTCTTTACCTGACTTGTATACTTTTCAACATTCTCCATTGACTTTTTCTGTTCTGCTTGCATATCTTCCCTGACTTCAATCAGAAGCGCATTAAGAAATCCAACAAACATCGGGATTCCGTTACAGAATGAAATACAATTGGCTGTGCCGAAAGCGTTTGTACATACATCAGAACCGAAAATATAATTAATCTGCTGTCTTACCTGTCTATCGAGTTCTGACATTATTTCAATCATATTTGCTTTCTCAGCCTCTTTGTATTTTTCCTGCACATCGGCAAAAAGCTGTTGCGATTTCTTAACACGCTCAAATATTCCCATATCAGCAGTATTTACGCTGATAACATTATTTTCGTCATTATTTATCATATATTTCTTTATGTTTGTATTAAAATTGAGACTTTTCATTACTTATCACTCCTAAAAATCAAATTAAAAGGGCGGAGTTAACCGCCCTATGTGATTATTCTGATACAGTTGTTGTTTCTGTAAAGGTCGGATTCTTATCAGCAATAGTAACAGTGCCCTGCTTGCGGTTTCCGTCAAAGCTGATATTATACGGAATATTGATGTGACCTGAGGCACCACCGTAGCTCTGTGGCTTAACCACAATATCTTCCTGCCACGCATCGTAAGGGCCTGTCTTTGTGTCAATAATCACTTCAAGAATTTTTGTCTTACAGTCATCACCTGTAAGTCTGTTCATTGCAATGTTCTTGAGCGTTGCGTAAATAGGGTCATCTGTGTTAGCGTAATATGTATCTGCATCAATACTCGGTTCATAGCCGTTATCCTCTGCCACTGTTTCATCCCAAATATTCTTCTTTGTCTGAACGTCAGGATTAAGTGCTACGGATAGGTCCTCAATATCCTTACCAATTAAAAACCAATTCGGTGTATCGGAAGAACCGAAATTTGCATCAATAAAATGAAGTAAATGTTTTCTGCTGAGCTGTTTCATATCGGGTGTTGTTGCCATAATTAAAATTCCTCGCTTTCGATTGTATATTGTGCGGTGATTTGCAGTTGATACTGCACACCGTTGTTTGTATTTCCATCCGGTATATTGTAAAGCATACCATTTGCACAAGTCAGCTTTATAAGCTCACCAGTGTATATTTCGTTGTCAACCGTAATTGACACTTCCTGTCTGTTCGCCTGTTTCTCAAGCCACATTTGCAACTCAAGCAATGTTCCGCTGTTGATAAGTCGGTCATAATCGTTAAATGACTGAAACACCGCATAAAATATGAAGTTATGCTGTCGGGTTTGATTTCCGAGTACATCTTCCTTTATGAGTGCGTCGCCTGTCGGATAAAGTCCGAAGTCCTCCGGAGTAGAATCACTATAATCAACGTGTATAAATTGCCCTATCTTCGGAAAATCCTGCAAAACTGATTTTACAAGTTCAATTATGTTCATTTAGGCTTACCTCCTGCAATTTCTGCCGCACCCCTTAATATTTCGTCTTTATGGTCGCTGACCATACGTTTGAACCAAAACGAGCCTGCTTGTGGGTGTCGTGTCTTATCATATTGTAACTCTGCACCTGTTGGGTGCTTTGCCTTGCCCTTAGGGCTGAAAAAGCCTATAAGCTGTCCTGCCTCGAACATTGGAATATTAGGACCGTAAACCTTACCGTAATATTGATAGCGTGCATAGGGTGCAATCTGCCTTATTTCACCACTGCCTATAACTGTGCCAAGCTTTGCAGACTCTTCAAGGATACCATTTCTTCTCGGTGTATAAGGTACCATAAGTCTTATACACTCACTGTCAATAAACTTTTGCGTTCTCTGCATCCTCTCGGTGGTCAGCTTACCAAAATTTTTATTCCACTTGAATTTTAACGTACCGTTCGGGGTGTTTATATTCATATCAGACGGCTGAATAATTTTCATATAACATCACCTCGCCGAAATTTTGATATGCTGTAAATCGGTAGACCCATACAACAAAACATCAATGCTCATAACAGTATGTATATCGTAGCTGTCACGCAGTTTTTTAAGGCTCTCAGAAGCCGTCCTGTCGGTTGAATTATCAAAAATGAAATTACATTCGCCTTTGATAATAATGTCCTTAGAAGCGTTCTGAGGGGATTTATTAAGGCTTGGAAACAAATCACATGAAGGCACAGTATTTTCGTCAGGAGTAAGCACAAGCGTATCAGCAGGAATGTAAATTATAATGCTGTCAGCGTTCTGATTTCCGCTTTTCAGTACATTTGAAGCCTTACACTCCTGCCAATGGCACTCAGAAATATAATAACGGTCAAAGCCTATGCCGTTGTATTTAAAAAGTGTACAGTTTGTATCTGTCAACATCTCGAAACACCTCTGTAAAGTAAGCCTGTGTCTGCAAACCACGAACGAACAACAGACCTGATATTCTTGGACAAAGCCTGCCCTTGGCTGTCTGTGCCTTCGTAACTTACCGAAATATCTCCGACTTTCTCCGAAGTTATACCCTTGCTTGCAGAACTATTATAAGTAGTGAACAACAGTTCAGCGACCTCACAACAGCATAACTTGACACATTCAGGTATGTCGGTTTCGTCCACATTACCAAAGGTGTACTTTTTAATAACCTGAGTTGCCTTGCGAGCGTAGAAATCAAAAGAAGCGGTATCAATGACCGCTTTCTTACCGCTTAAATATTCACTTGTGTAAAAATCATTATCAGCATATACGGTCATTAACCGCACCTCCTTTATTCTTCAGGCTTTTCCTGTTTCTTTTTGGTAGCATCAGAAGTAACTTCAGGTTTTCCCTTTGATGGCTTCTTCCCCTTTTCGGGCTTAATTTTTAAACCTACTGTTCGCATAATGTACCTCCTTATGCTTTATGACTGAGATAAATACCTGCAACCTTATTTTTGTACACATCAACAAGACCGTACTTACGATACTTGAGAATGTATGAATCACTGTCAGGGTTATTTGCAGGAGCGATAAGGTCGTGAGCAATATGCTTATCGTACTTGATAAGCGCAGGCTTGTGGATAATCATAAAGTTGATATCCTTGCCGTCCTCAGCTTTCTTGTAATGTCCGGTCTCCTCACCTGATGATTTACCGTCAAGCATATCAATCGCAGTGTAAAAGCGTGACTGCGGAACAGACTTCTTAACCGCAAAATGGTTGAGAACTTCTCTTGACTTTGTTGTATCAAGAGCCATAACACCATTGAGAAGTGTTGGTGTAGCGTAGAGATAACGCTCTTCCTCGGGCACTTCGTCTTCATCCATCTTATTTTTAGCTTCGATGAGAGCTGTAAGGAACTCTGTGGCATCTGCGAATGTTGTCGGTGTAGCTGTTGAAATGTTTTCGATACCGGCAAGAGTTGCAAAGGTAAATGCATCAGCTTCAGGGGCAACTTTTGTACGGATAAGTTCAGAACCTGCTTTGCCGAACGCAAGATTGAAGCTCTCCTGATTATCCATAGCATCAACAGAAATCTTTGTACCTCTGTCGTAGTTGTAAGTTACTGTCTTCCATTCAAGATTTACAGAACCGCTTGTGTAACCACTGTTACGGTCATAATCACCAAGACCTGTTACAGACATCTGAGGGTAGCAGATTTCATTCACATTCACTCCTGCTCTTACCATAGCAGGGTCACCTGTAAGGTCTGATGTAACTGACGCACGCTTGTAAACTTCATCAAGCAGTGCTGTATAGTTTTTTGGTAATACGAGTGTGTTTGGCATAAATTAATCCTTCTTTCTTAAATTATTTCTTATCAGTAGGAGGCAATCCCATTGCCGCACGCATTGCGTCATCGTTTACTGCAAAGCCTCCGCCTGTTCCTGTATCTCTTACAGGGTTTTTGATTGGCTCTTCTGATGTAAACATAAAATCATTTTCAGACTTAACGGTTTCAAGAGCCTTTGTGATGTCTTCTGCCTGATTCTTGCTCGCTTTCAAAGTGTCAAGGTCAAGCAGAGCTTTGACAGCTTTTGCATTTTTTGCACCACTCTTTGAAATTGCACCATCAAGCACAGAATTAAATTCCATTTCGGCAATCTTATTCTGGTACTCAGTTTCTTTGTTTTTAAGGTCATTATTAAGGGTGTCAATTTTGCCCTGCAGGTCCTTAACATTTACACCGTCAAACTCCTTGAGTGCATTCTGAGCGGTTTCAAGCTGTCCTTTGTAGTTGTCACGCTCAACTTCAAGTTTTTTCTTTGCGTTTCCGATGTCAGCACTGTTTATATCGAGCAGTACATTAATCTGCTCATCGGTAGCACCTTCAAAAACTTTTGTAATGTCTTCTCTTTTCATTCTTTCTTCCTCACTTTCAGTTTTTTCTCGTGGTTCCTTTCCACTTCGCTTGATAGTTTCTCGTCATTCCAGACAATTTTTTTGAATATAAAAAGCACCCTGCGACCGACATTTATGTCGATTGCAAAGTGCTAATTAACATATTTAAGCTGTTTTTGTTAATTGGATATAAGAAAACCGACCTCAATTCAAAATTATGAGCGGTTAAATAAATGGTTCATTACTTATGTAACCATCATCAATTAACTTTAGAAAAATATCTGCTTGCTCTTTTTCAAATTTACTTAAATCTTCTTTTATACCTACCAACTTAAACCGATGTTGCAACAGTTTTTCCACTAACAAATCTACTATTCACACCGATTTTTCCAAGTCCATCAACTGTTACACGTTCTCTTTGTTGAGGTAACCCGATTTGCTCCGAAAAACGTGTATATTCTGCGGAAGTAACTCTGTATCGGGTCTGTGCGTTAAGAATATCTTCTTCATTTGCATTACCTGTTTTTAACAGATGTATCTCTTGTCGCTGTGCTCTCACTGTAGTTTCGAGCTTACGTTGACGTTGCAAGGCTTCATAAGTGGTGTATTCCTTATCGCCGTACTTTTTCGGAGTGTTTTCCTCCTCGTTCATGCGGTCAAGCTCTTCATCTGTATATGTACGTTTTGAAACGCCTTTGATAAATGGATGAAAATCGTGATAACAGTTTGCACCCTTTAAGCCTGTCACAGAACCATATTCACAAACTGTTACAAGCTCTGACTTACTGTAAACTCTACCTTGCCACGGTTGATGTGTCGGTCTTGCTCCAATATGTCTTGTAACCTCAAAATACTCTGTGTCAAGATGTTCTGCGTTATCTTCGGTTATCTTTGCTACCACCTGATTAAAACCTGTTAAAACAGCTCTTCTGACAGCTACATCAACTCTGTTACTCCAACCACTTGCATAATCAACAGTACGTAAACCGCTGTTGGCCATTTCTTTTACAGTTCTTTTCAAAACTGAATTGTAATCAAATGCACCACTCAGAATATCCATAGAAGCATTATCAAGAGTTTTCTGATAATAATCTGCTATAGGTTGAAAGGCGAGTGTACCATCTGGCTGTCTTATAGCGAATCCAAGCGATTGTGTAATATTCTTACACGTGTCTTTAGTCTGCGTTTTTACCGCCTTAATAAGCTGTTGTAAAGGCTTGTTATCTTCAAACTTTATCATCTTCTTGCCGGTAGCTTTATATAAACTTTCGTTTCGAGCATAACCTTTTTGGAGTGTATCTTCATACAGATTATCAATTTCATCTGCACTCATATCAAGAGTGTTTTGTATAAAGTTCTGTATTTCAGATTTACTCATACCAAGCTCATACAGTCTGTTAATTCGCCAATCTGCTGTACTTGTAATTTCCTGATTGATAGACAACCGCTGTATAAGGTCAGTCATTATGTTGAGCTGTAAATCTCTGAATAACTGTTCAAAATACTGCGGTATTGCTTCAATCTCATTAGGGTTAAACATTATTTCTTACTCCTGCCTATAAAAGCAAGCGTGATAATTGTAATACAAATTATCGTTGTGATTATTACTGCTGTCATTAAGTCATCACCTCCGCTATCTTTGGAAGATTATTGAGAGCTGTTTCGATATCTTCGCCTCTCCATTTAGCGCGATATTCTTCAGGTCGTAAAGTCCCGTTTGCAAGGTCTTTTCTATCCTGCTCACGCTCCTTATCCTCATCAACAAGAATGCTGTCATTGAAATCACAAATAAACTTATATCCACTCGTAGTCATTGAGTTATAAAAAGCAAGTGCATATATAAGGTCATCAAGACAATCTTTTAAATTATCCTGTATTGCTGTAACTGTGTTATATTTACGCTGTTTTGATGTTCTTATTTCTTCCGCTGTTTTTTCAACAGTTTGAGGATTTGACAAATCGCCATATGCCAAACCTACATTGAATTCAATGTTTCTCTTATATTCTTCAAGTCCGTTAATAAAGCTCTCTTCTCTGATTTCAGGTGAAAAATCTTGAAATGTATTTTCTAAATCGACAGCTCGGAATATTTTATCCTCGATGATAGGATTACCTTTTTTATCTTGTTTGAATGCTGTACAATCAACATCAATACGTCTTTCTGCACTCTCAAATTCCCAATCAAGTCTACCGAACTGAATATCTGCTTTCTGAATAATGTCAAGTGCAGAATCAAATATTGATACGCCACAATGACTGCCGTCTATTGTATTCTTTATCGGATTTCTATAATAGCCGAATGACGGACGTTTCATCATAGGGTAGCTGATTTTTGGTTCAAGACTTGCCCACTCTTCAATGCTTGTCAATGATATTTTATGTCCGAGAGCATTCGCAGAATCTGACACAAAGGCTGTGTTTGTGATTGTAAGCCCATTTTCAAAGTCTAAATCGTGATATTCGAGTCGTGTGTAATAATTATCGCCTAACTTTTTAAACTCGGGAAATACGACTTTTAAGAGCCTACCACGACTATCAAATTCTATCGGAATAAAAGCATTCGCCGACACATACTGTACCTTATCCTCACCAAGAGGTTTTATTACAAATGCGCCTGTTGCAAGTCCTTCCTGCATATTGATATTCAAATCACGAATCGCTTTCTCAAAAATATCATTTAATCTCGGCACTGTAACACTTGCCGTCATCTCGTTGAGGGTGATATTTGTAAACTCTCTTGTAATTGACTGTTCAAGCCTCAGGCTATGAAGTTCTTTATCGAGCCAATGTGCATTACCTGCATAGCAATTTTGCCATATTTCAATCCTGTTTATCATATCTTCTGATATCGCAGGTTTGATATTCAAAGCGGTCTGTATATCTCTTATCGGGAACAATCTTCGGAACACCCCCTTAATAAAATTCACGAATCCCATTTATTCACCACGCTTTTTCCATATCCTGTTAGTACCATACCTCACGGCATCAATGTGATGGTTGTTTTTATCAGGATAACCTGATATAACATTACCTTCCTTATCACGGTCATATTCATAATCTAAAAATTCCTGAGCCGTATGTGGACAACGTTTGTTATCAATTACAATTTCTCGGAGGGATTGCAACCACTTCATTGAGTAGGTTACACTTCCGGGACCTTTTTCTGCGCCTCTCGCCATAAATCCATACGCTCTGTAGTCACTTACTGATTTTTCTTCTGCGCTGTCACAAGTAATCAAATCGTTTGCTGTAACTCCCTTTTCGTTTTTTAGAATATCGGCAGTCTGCTTATTGCTTTTCTTGTTACAATGGTACTCATCGAAGATAATCAGCTTGTGCTGACTCGGTATGTATGTCATACAGTTGTAAGCATAAGGGTCAGGATACCAACCCCAGTCAACTCCACGATAAAATCTATCAAAAGTCTTTATTTCCTCGTCCGTAACCTCTCTGATGGTTACGTTATCAAATACATTACCTCCTGTACCGTTTGCTACACCGAGATATTCATTCTCATACGCAACAGGGTTTGTTACTTTCAAAAACTCTGCATCGTCAAGAAATGGTTTACCAAGCCATTGTTTTGGTACAGATAAGTAATTGCTTTCAACAACAAGTCTATCAGCCCTCGGAATTTTGATGTATTTGTTCGCCCAGTTCTGCGCAGATTTCGGAGGGTTAAAAGATTTGAATTTATAAGCTATGTCACCACCACGAATAACCGACTGTTCAATCTTTCTGACAGCTTCAGGTCCTGCAAACTGGTCAAGCTCTTCAAACCATAGAATTCCAATATAACCAAATGGAACTTTAATTGACTTGATTTTATTCGGGTCATCAGCTCCACGAAAATATATTTTCTGTCCTGTTTTTATTCGTGTTATTTCAAGAGGGCTGACTGTTGCATGAAATTCGTCAGAAAGACCGAGTGATTCAATTGCCCATAAAATCTGCTGATATACAGAAGTACGGAGAGTATCTGCGACCTGTCGCATAACACAAGCGTGCATATTCTCGTGCTTCATTATCAAATCAACTACGTTCGTGCCACAAAATGATGACTTTGTTGAACCACGTCCACCGGGGAGAGCATACTCCGAGTGTTCGTGATTTTCTATATCAAAAAGCACCGCCGAAAATGACGGTGCAATCATATTTGCAGGAATACCTCTGTACTCTGTTTCTTTGACAGGTTTGGGCTCAAGTTTCTGCTTTTCAAGGTTAAAATATGCCTTGTCCATCGCAATCTTGTGATTTTCAAGTGCATTGTCCTGTATGATATTTCTTAATTCTTTTATAGAACTAACATTACCTTGTTTTGCATTTTTCAACAGAGCCGCATTGACAATAAGCAGATTATTTACAGTTTCTTCATCAAGGCTATTTGTGTCAATACCCATATTTATGAGCATTTCCCAATCTGCCTGAGTATTTACAGGCATTTGTAAAAGCATATCCATAACCTGCTTCATTGACTTTTTTCGCCGACGTGACTCGCCTGATTTTTTACCACCTTTGGATGTCATTTCTCGGAGTTCGTTCGGAGTTCGCTCTGAATTTGGTATTAAGTTTTCTTCATTCGGCATTCCACCACCTCTCTTTATAAATTAGATTTATTTTTCTATTTCCTCTTCCATTTTTTAGTAGCATTATCCCATTTTAAACCATTTGCTTTTGCCGCATTTCTGAGATTATACGTTTGGCCGGAAATTGAATTCACTTTCGACCAATTTATACCAAATGTTTCTCCATTAACCGCGCCTGCTTTAAGCGTGTAACTTACATAATTTGTTCTGTTTGTTTTCGCAGTCTTATTATAACTATCGGCTTTCGCATAGCTAAAAGTAACATTGCCTTTTCCGTCCGTTTTAGCTTCAAGAACTTCATCTTTGAAATATCCTGCGCTACGTCCGTTTGCTTCACGATATACAGTTTCTATCGTTCGTGGTTTAGCGTTTTGAATTACTCCGTCAGAACTGCTGAAACCGCTTGAACCACCTCCACCGCCCATTATATCACCTCGTTATGAACTATCAATGAATTATTATTGGTTTTATTCATATTATTTTAGCCTAATTTGAACATCTTCATCGCTTTTAAATGTAACATTTACACTATGCTTAATTTTAATTGAGTTATTAGTATTTGTTGTATTTTCATAATTGAATCGTGATTTATACATATTTTCACCAAGAGAAAACCGCCCACTAAACGCAGGCGGTTTGATTAAGGAGAGATTATCAAATGAGCTTATCATCTTGTAACTTTCTACAGTTTACATTATACAGCACTAAAACCGAAAAAACGAACAAGTTTACCATTTATAATTACTGCACCTTATTCTTATGTTGTCAGGTGAGTTAATGCCGCCCGTAATTACTGCTATCTTTGCCCAACTATATTTCAAACAGAAGTGCATAAACAAGCAATTCTCCTCGAAAATATCTCGTGATAAGCGGTTTAAAGCCGAATTGCGTAATATTTCAAGATTCTGTATCTTTCGCTGTATATCTGTAATCTGCGTTACTGCGTTCCCGATTTTATCCGATACGCTTCCCCCACCGGGAGAATCGGACAACTTCGGAGCTGTGTTTGTAGCTTCGCTTTCAAGGCGGATAACCTTTGCTTTCAGCCTTGAAATCTCTTTATTTATGTGCTTAATATCTTTCGCAGTCAATATAACACCTCTCACCCTCGCCGCACCGAGGGTATTAATTTTGTAACGAAAATTGTGTGTGTGATAACCGCCGAGCGGAGCGGAGTGTAAATTAATTGTCCGACCAGTCAAGAGCCTGTCCGCAATGGTAACAATAATCTGCAAAACCTGTTCCTGTAAATTGCCTTCCACAAGTAGGACAATCATATGTAAGTGTGTATCTAATTTCTTGTCTATCAGATTTAATAGGCTTTTTAGGTATCTGCTTT
>JBGUUJ010000228.1:0-3140 GCA_045133455.1 Ruminococcus sp. | reverse complement strand
AATTCCGTTGATACAATCGACCACGATGTAATGCTCACAGATTGCGGTGACGATATACTCCTTACATGGAACAAGAGTTCCTGCACCGAAGATGAAACCGACAGCCTTAAACTTATCAATTCTGTTTCGGTGGCATCTGTGCTCTATAATAAAACAACAGGAAAATTCCACGACTACAACATTATTCCTGTTGAAGAAGACAAAATATATTTCTCACCAAAGGCAGCATATAATGAAAATACAGGTGTAGTACAGATGTTCTATCAGCAGATGGACTTGTCAGAAGTAACTGCTGACACTACTCTCAATGAGCTTTCAAATATGCCTTCAACCCTTATGACCTCATATTGTTATACTGATGATGCTGACTACAATTGGAGCACACCTTCCAAGGTAGCGTTCAACAACACAATGCTTCAGTATTATGATGTAATTGCTTACGGTGATTCTGTAATGCTTTCATATGTGGCAAGTGACACAACAGGTTTTGTTCTTGAAAACTTTGATGAAGAAGAATACGACCCAACGCTCATTGATGCTGAAAGCTTCGGTACAGAAAACGCACTTTATATTCAGCAATTTACCGTAAATGGTAATGATGCCATTGTTTCCGATAAGGCGATACAGATTGCTGATACGCAGTATGTTTCGGCAAATCCTGAATTTGTTCACATAAAGACCGATGATATTGATAATACACTTTTATTCTACAAGTGCAACGGAAAATATGCTTATCAGAACATCGACACTCTGCTTAGTCAGGCTGTATATGAAGATGTTGACGGCAACAAAAAAGTTTCCGAGGATTATATGGAGCCTGTCTTCATCACAAGTGAAGAAGATCATACGGTTAATGATGACTTTGAGGTTTATTACAACGAAGACGGAACAATTTACGCATTGTGGACAACTTCTGAGGGTGAACAGCAACAGATATGGGCAAGGCATTTCTATATTGATTCTGTTATCACAGTTACAGAAGTTCCTCAGCGTGACAACAACGGAAATGCGCTTTATGATGACAGCGGAAATATTCTGACACAACCTCTTGATGAACCAGTAAAGCTTCTCAGCGGAATATGGGGAACAAAGAATTATCTGACAACTGACGGTATAGGCGGTTCAACAGATATGGGTATGTTTAAGTCCAATTTTACCGCTGAAATCCTCGATAACGGTGAAATTCTCACGGCATATGATGTCTGTGATTACGACTACACCGACGAAGCAACAATGATGATCAATAATCATTTTGTAATTGCAGAGTATGATCCGTCGGCGACATATAAGATGCCGTCCGTTGAAGAACATATGGCTTTCTCTGATGAATATCCAAACGGCGGAGAAACAATAACTGTTACAATGAACGCAAAGAACACAGGCGTAAAAACGGGCAGAGATGTATTGTTTACGCTCTATGTAAACGATGAAGTTTATGCAGAAAAGACAGTTCCGACATGGTACGCTGATGAGCAACAGCTTGTAACAGCTGAATATACTCTTCCGGACGGTGTAAAAGCCGACGATGTTTCAATGTACTTTACAATTTCAGAAAACGGAAATGTCAAAGCTACATCAGACAAATATTCACTCAAAAATGACTCACACATAATTATGACCAATGCTTCAATATTGCCTATACAGTATGTTACAGACGAAAAAGCAGAAGCAAAATTCTATGTTACAGTTGATGTGTATAACACAGGTAATGCAGATTACAGGGGCGGAGACGTTCTCAAATTTGTTGACTCAGACCTTTATGCACAGACAGCAGTAGTTGATAAAGACATTGAGTGTACAAGTCCGCTTTATACAAGCTATGGTTCACAGACACTTCCTGAAATCGCTGTAGGTGATACCGTGAAAGTAAAACTTGTCAGCGACAGTATTCCTGCATCAGTGTTTGAGAAAAACGCAGGAGGTGAATCTGCAAATCTTGAATTTGTAATTTCACCAAAAGAACAGTCGGATTGGACTATTCTTAATCAAGATGATATCTATTCATTCATAGATGAATTCAATTGCGGTATGACACAGATGCCGACAGCGGAAAAGGTGAAATCACTTAAACTTTCAAGCATTATTGTTCCAATGGGCGAGACGTCACTTATGAGCTACAGTGCATCCCCGGCAAAATCACTGCTAAATGCCGATGTTGAATTTACCTCATCTGATGAATCTGTATGTACCGTTGACAAATATGGTATGGTAACGGGTGTATCTACAGGTACAGCAACAATCACAATGAAAGCAGATGACATTGAGACAAGCGCAACTGTTACCGTAACAGAAGAAATCCCGTTAATCGGAGATGTTAATTTCGACGGAACAGTAAATATTGAAGATGCTACATTAATCCAGAAATATATTGTAGATCTTACCGTATTTACAGATGTACAGCTGATAGTAGGAGATACTAACGGTGACGGCAGAATTTCCGTAATGGACGCAACTCAGATTCAGAAATATTTGGCAGGGGATATTAAAGTTCTGGGTTAAATAAAAGAAAATATGTAAACGAGCAAGGGAAGGGGCTGTCGCAGAAGAAAGCGACAGCCCCAAATATTGTGCAAAATTTTTTAGAAACCCTTTTGTCTTATGTGAAACCGCTCAGTTACGTTCAGGTGCAAAAAGCTTGAAACATTAGATAAATAACTTGAAATTTTAATGGTGATTAAATACAGATAAAATACAGATCATGATGTTACCTTAATGTCAGGAGGTGTAATAATGAAAAGAATTGTTGCATTGTTACTGACGATAATATGTGTATTGATAATATTCCCTTCGTGTACGAGTGAAGAAACAGAAAACGAGAACCTTACTTACTATATGGTTAAAAATGACGGATATCCAATGGATGAGATAATTAAAAAGTACAATCTCTACTGTGATAAAACGTTGGATAAAACTTATAAAATTGAAATTAAAGAGTTTGACTCAGAAGACGAAATGCTGACAAAAATGTCAACTGAAATGATGGCTGGTACAGGTCCTGATATTTTTACACTTGACCAATGTCTGCCGTTTGAAAAGCTAATGAAAAATAATTCATTTGCAGATATCAAGGAATTAGCAGAAAATGATACATCGGAAGATAAGCTTAATTTTTCAGATTATAATCAGTTGGTAATACAGTG
>JBGUUJ010000227.1:0-2368 GCA_045133455.1 Ruminococcus sp. | reverse complement strand
AATAAATGGCTAATCTCAACGTGAATGTGAGATTAGCCATTGTTATTTATTAAATTAAGTTATCGGTTGCATTTTCAGGAAAGAGCAGAGCCCTTGCCCTACAAAGTATAAAACAATGTCAAATCAACGTGACGGTCGGGGTCGAGTGCCTCGACACGGCAACGTGACGTTGCATCCAATTCGAGTAGACAGGTTGATATGATTTATAACTTTGTTTCCCGACCGTATAATTGATTTATTGGTTGCGTTTTCGGCAAGAGCAGAGCCCTTGCCCTACAAAGTACAAAACAACGTCAAATCAACATAACGGTCGGGCAACCGTTGTGAAAAAAATCACCGACTTTTATCCTCGAATTACGAGCCGAGGTACTCGGCAATGTAGCAGTTACCGATATATCAAGCCAATGGTTGGGCACGAAACGTTTCATATAAAAACAACCTATCTACCCAAAGCCAAAATAAGCGGGTTTGATGTAAACCCGCTTGTTTTTGTTCTATTATTTGTACGAATAAGTCAATTAACCGAAAGCAGGTGTAAATGGCTTATCGTTGTAAATTCTTGCGATAGCCTCTGCAAATGTAGGAGCTACAGGAAGAATTGTGAACTTATCAATCATCTTCTCCTGCGGAACAGGGATTGTGTCGAGAAGAACAACTTCCTTGATTGCACTGTTCTTGATTCTCTCGATTGCAGGACCTGAAAGAACTGCATGAGTTGCACAAGCGTAAACTTCAGTTGCACCGCCCTTTTCAACGATAGCATTTGCAGCATTGCAAAGTGTGCCTGCTGTATCGATCATATCGTCAACGAGGATAACCTTCTTGCCTCTTGCGTCACCGATGATATTCATAACTTCACAAACGTTAGCCTTTGGTCTGCGCTTATCGATGATTGCAAGACCTGTGCCGATTCTTGAAGCAAAGTTTCTTGAACGAGTAACTGAACCGAGGTCAGGAGATACTACAATATAGTCATCAAAGTTACCACCAATTTTCTCTCTCATATGGTTTGCAAGAAGATTTGCACCGTGGAGGTGGTCAACAGGAATATTGAAGAAGCCCTGAATCTGATTTGCATGAAGATCCATTGTGAGCACACGGTCTGCACCTGCGCTTGTGATGATATCAGCGCAAAGCTTTGCTGAAATCGGATCTCTTGCCTTAGCTTTTCTGTCCTGTCTTGCATAACCGAAGTATGGCATAACAGCAGTAATTCTTGCAGCAGACGCACGCTTCATAGCGTCAATCATTATGAGCATTTCCATAAGATTGTCGTTTACAGGTGTGCATGTTGACTGAACGATGAAGCAGTCTGAACCACGAACTGACTCGTGAAGTGAAACTGCAATTTCGCCGTCTGAGAACTGAGTGCAGTCGCTCTTGCCGAGTGGCAAGCCGAGACAGCCTGCAATACCCTGAGCTACGTCAACATTTGAACTGCCGGTGAAAATTTTGATGTCCTTACCGTGAAAATTCATTGTGATAAACTCCTTTGAATTATGATTTGCTGAATTTATTTTGGATGAATGATTAACAAGTATAACCCTTTTGTTTTGCTATGTTATTGAGTTCCTCAAGCTGAGCAGGGTCGTTTGCGCCGAGCACCGTGTCACTGCACTGCGCCGTGAATGCGCCTACCTTTCTGCCGTCTGACAATAACAGCTTTAGCGCATCGGGAAGATAATATTCCTTTGCATTGTTGTCGGACTTGATTCTGTCGAGAACCGACAACAAAAGCTGACAGTCAAACCAGAAACCGCCTGAATTTACTTCCGTAATTTTCAGTGTTTCCTCATCAGCGTCCTTCTGCTCAACAATTGCCTTAACGTCTGAGTTTTCGTCCCTTACTATTCTGCCATAGCCTGTAGGGTCGTCAACATTTGCTGAAATAACCGTTGCCGCAGACTCGGTTTCGATATGCTGAATAAGTGAATTTTTTATTGTTTCGCTTGTCATAAACGGTGCGTCACCGTTAAGAATAACAACATTGCCTTCGTGCTTTTTAAGGAAATCCTTAGCCATCATCACAGCGTGCCCTGTACCAAGACGTTCAGCCTGAAACACGCTCTCAACTTCAAAATCAAGAGTGCCCAAAAACTCCTCGATACATTCCTTTTTAAAGCCTTTAACAACACATATATCGTCAATTCCTGCATTTTTAAGAGCAGAGATGACCCACATAAGCATAGGCTTGCCCAAAACCTCAGACAAAGTCTTTGGCTTGTCGGACTTCATTCTCTTGCCTTCTCCGCCTGCAAGAATTATTGCACAATTACTCATTTTTAACCTCATAATACAGGAACAATCGATATTTTTGCTCCTGCGAACATATTAACAGATATTAATATTATCTCATAAAAATTACAAA
>JBGUUJ010000226.1:0-9830 GCA_045133455.1 Ruminococcus sp. | reverse complement strand
CCGAGGAACATATCGAGATACTCGGGGAGTTCGCCTGTGAGTCCCTTTGAAAGAAGCGCAAGAGGAGTTGCGCTTGATGTTGCATCAGGGAATGTCCATGTTGTCATAGTGCCCGAGAATGCAGTCATCATAAAGATTCTTGCCGTGATTGCAGGGTTTGCAAAGTTCTGTCCGATACCGCCGAAAAGCTGTTTTACAACAACGATTGCAAACACGCTTCCGATTACAGCCTGCCATAATGGAATTGATACAGGCAGGTTGAATGCAAGCAGAACACCTGTTACCACTGCCGACAAGTCGGGAACGGTGTTATCTTTTTTACAGATTTTTTCAAATATCCATTCAGATGCGACGCACACCGCAACGCATACACCGATTACAAGCAATGCTCTTGCTCCGAAAATAAGAACAGAGGCAACTGCCGCAGGTGCAAGTGCGATAAGCACATCAAGCATTATATTTTGAGTTGTTTTCTTTCCGCTGATATGCGGTGAAACTGAGGCTATAAGTTTCATTATTTGCCCTCCTTTTCTTCCGCTTTCTTCTTTTCCGCAAGGTATTCCCTTAACTTTGCCTTGGCAAGCTTGTTTGTCTGAACAATGTGTCTGTTTGCAGGGCAAACATATGCACAGCAACCACATTCCATACACAGGTCAGCACACAAGGCTTCAAGTTCTTCACCGAGATTAAGTTTATAAGCCTTTGCAATGGCTCTCGGGTCAAGTCTGAGCGGACAATGATTTACACACGCTCCGCAGTTTATGCAGGCTGTAGTTTTGGGAAGTCTCGCTTCTTTTTTGTCCATTGCGATTACTGCGTTTGTCATTTTGAGAACAGGAAGTTCAAGTGACGGAATTGAAATACCCATCATAGGTCCGCCGTAAAGAACCTTTTCAGGCTCGGACTTGAAACCTCCGCAAAACTCAAACAGCTTTTCAACAGGTGTACCTATCGGTGCGATTACGTTCTTAGGCTCTTTTACTGCTGAACCGTCAACGGTGATGCACTTTTCGACAAGAGGCATTCCTGTTTCAAGATATTCTGCAATGCAGGCAAGCGTTGTGCAGTTGATTACGATTACACCCACATCAAGAGGCAACTTTCCCTTTGGAATAATGCGCTTTGTTGTGTTGTAAACAAGTACCTTTTCACCGCCCTGCGGATAAATTGACGGAAGAACTTTGACTTCAACCCCTGTCTTTTCAGACGCCATTTTCTGCATTTTTTCAATGCACGGCTTCTTGTTGTTCTCAATGCCGATTATGATTTTCTTTGCATCAAGATATTTCTGCAAAGCGTCAATACCTTTAGATATGTAGTCAGACTTATCAAGCATTGTTCTGGTATCAGAGGTGATGTAAGGCTCACATTCAGCCGCATTGATTACCACTGCCTCAACCTTTGAAAGGTCCTTGACTGCAAGCTTTACGAATGTCGGAAAACCTGCACCGCCCAGACCTACAACACCGCTTTGCTTTACGGCTTCGACAAAGCTGTCAAAGTCTGTAACCTTAGGCGGTGCTATGCCCTCGAACTTCTCCTGAAGTCCGTCGGTTTCTATTACGATAGCCGTTGACTTTGCTCCGCTTGACATTGTGAGCCAGTCAAGTTTTTTAACGGTTCCCGAAACACTTGAATGTATCGGTGACGAAATAAATCCGTCTGCATTTGCTATGAGCTGTCCGACTTTGACCTGTTCTCCGACTTTGACTGTCGGCACGGCATTTTTGCCTATGTGCATTGACATAGGAATTGTCACCGTCTGCGGAACGGGAATTCTTGTCGGAGCACATTCCGCTGTGTTCTTTTTATGCGGAACTCTTACTCCACTGAGTTTCATTACCATTTCCTCCTGAATTTATATATGTTTCAGTGCTGTGTCCCTACAACGGCACTGACATATCAACTTGAACGTTTTAATCTCTGCAACACAAACTGTGCGCAAAGTCCTGTGAATACGCCTGTTATTACACCCGAAATTATGAGTATCGGCAGATAATAGGCTATCTGCGGTGTCTGCGTGATTATCACCGCAACTGCAATCTGCCCGATGTTGTGAAATACTGCACTTATTGCACTCGCCACCCAAAGCTGTTTTTCGGATATAAACTTCATCAGCAACAGCATCACTGCAAATGACAGCAATCCCCCTGAAATGCTGTAAGCAAAAGCCATAAGCTGACCTGTCATAATGTTGCCGAGTGTTACTCGAATAACGAGAAGTGCAAAGGCTTCTTTTTTGCCGATTGCGTAGAGTGCAAAGAGCGTGAATATATTTGAAAGCCCCAGCTTTATGCCGTAAATCGGCGTAAGGGGCGGAATTGATGCTTCTATAACAAACGTCACAAGCGACATTGCCGTGAGCAGAGCCGTAAAAATCAATTTATGAGTTTTCATTCTACACCCCTGTTTTAGCGTCGTAGCTTTGTCCGCTGTTTTCCCATTTTATGACTACCTTGTTCGGCAGACAGACAATCGGTGTTCCGCCCTGTGCAAGCTCTCCGTGATTTACGCAGACCTTGTCGGGACAATCTGCCGAAAGCATTTTTATCTTTCCGTGTGACACGAGAATTGTGTTCTCTCCGCAGTCACCTTTGAGGGTGATTTCCCTTTCCGTTGTGACCGAATTGAGGTCGATTTTCTCAACGAGTTCTCCGTTTTGATAAATCCCGACAGTTGATGTTGAAGAAAATCCGTTTGATATCAGAAAATACACAACTGCACACAGCGATATTACTATCGCAAAAATGATTATCCAAGTGCGGTTCTTCAAATGTCAATCACCTCAAAATTCCTGTCTGACGTAAATCTGTCCGCAAGCCCTGATGTAACGTAAATTTCTCCGCTGTCTGTGACAAACACGGCTTCAAAATTTCTGTTTTCCCTGTAAAATTCAATCGCTTCGTCAAGTCCTTTCACATAGAGTGCGGTTGAAAGTGCATCTGCAAGGGTGTCATCTTCGCTGATTATTGTGACGGATTTCAGTCCGTTATTTGCAGGATATCCTGTTTTTGTATCTATTATATGATGATACATTTGTCCGTTATTTTCAAAATACCGCTGATATCCTCCCGAGGTCACAACTGCGCTGTCCTCTGCCAAAACACAGCCTATCTGCAATGAAGTATCATCGGGATCAGCTATTGCGACGTTCCAGAGTGAGCCGTCAGGCTTTGTTCCTACTGCTCTCACGTTTCCGCCCAATGACAGAATTGCGGACTCAACATCGTTGTCCTTTAGTATCTGCATTGCACTGTGCGATGCGTAACCTTTGGCTATTCCTCCGAGGTCTATTTCAGTATTTTCTCCGAGGGTTACGGTTTTGCCTGTCTGAATGTTTCCGTAGTCAACCTTTGCAAGTGCATTTTTGATTGCGTCCTGCGAGGGAACTTTCTTTTCAATCTGAGTGTAAAATCCCCATTCTCTGACTAAAGGCGATACGGTGATGTCAAAATCTCCGTCCGTGAGCCGTGAAATCTCACAGGCTCTTGTGATAATCTCCTGCGTAACTTCGGACACCTCAAGGGTTTTATCACGGTTAAGTCGGTAAATCTCACTGTTTTCGTCCTCGATTGATAATAATGCATTGAGGTTTTCTACCTCGGACTGCGCAAGCTTTACGGCTGACTCGGCATTTTCTCCGTATGCAGTAATCGTCATCACCGTATCCATTGAAAAAAACTCCGTACTGTACTTGTCCGTATTTTTACATCCGCAAAGGCAGATTGTCGTTGTTATCAGAACTATACTTAACGCAAGACGCAACGCTTTCAAAATATCATTCCTATCAAACACATATTATTTAATTATACATCAAAATCTCAGTTCAGCCAACATTTTTAACTAAAAAATATGTTATGTAAATTATGCAAAAAGGGGACTGCTCCGCAAACAGTCCTCTCTGACTTTAATTTTTATTTACTTTGATTCTGCCGAGGAGTTCTCCGACCTTTTCGTGAAAAACAAGGTCTGCACTGCCGTCAAACGGTGTTTCATCACGATTTATGAGAACTTTGTTGTTACCTCTGAAATATCTGACAAATCCGGCCGCAGGATAAACCGTAAGACTTGTTCCTGCAATTATTATGGTATCACAATTCTGTATCGCAGTCAAGGCATTTGACACGGTTTTATCGTCAAGCCCCTCTTCATACAGCACAACATCAGGCTTTATCACTCCGCCGCACTCACACTTCGGAACACCTGTGCTCTGCTTTATATACTCGGCTGAATGGAATTTTCCGCATTTTCTGCAATAATTTCTCAACACACTGCCGTGAAGTTCATACACATTCTTGCTGCCTGCCGCCTGATGAAGTCCGTCGATATTCTGAGTCACAATGGCTGTCAGCTTTCCTGCCTGTTCAAGTTCTGCAAGCTTGTTATGCGCCTTGTTCGGCTTTTTGTCCATACAAAGCATCTTATCTTTGTAGAACCTGTAAAACTCTTCGGTATTCTGCTCAAAAAATGTATGGCTGAGTATCTCTTCAGGAGGATAATCATATTTCTGATTGTACAGACCGTCAACGCTTCTGAAATCGGGAATTCCGCTTTCGGTTGAAACTCCTGCCCCGCCAAAAAATACGATTTTCTCGCTCTCATCAATTACTTTCTGAAGTTCTTCAAATGTACTCACGGCATCGCTTCCTTAACTTTTACAAAATTCCTTTGTCAATGCTTTACGATTGTTTCGACAACTGACTTTTATATTATTTAATCTTCCTTTAATTTATTGAGTTTCTCAATCTGCTTTGCACGCTTGTATCTGTACAGAATATTTTCCGCCCACTCACGGTCTATCTTGATAAAGCCCTTGAGCTTTTTATCCTTGACGGCAAAACGGTCGATTATGTCCTTTGACTTTGCGTAAATTTCAAGCCTTGCAGTCTGAACATAAGGCTTGCGCTCTTCGCCTGCAAAGTATGTAAATCCCATTGTGTTTGTTTCACGGTCATACATTGAGAGGTAGCCGTCGGAAATTTCAGCACCCTCGAGTTTTTTTGAAACCGTCTGACTGATTGCAAGCTTTGTAAGCTCAACAGCCATATCATCAAGTCCGGACTCAAAAATAAAGATTTTCTCTTTGAACGAGTTGAAGTCCGGAACAATACGCTTGCTTATGTTGCGCAGATTGCTGTATTTTTCCTCAAGTTCCTTGTCGCAAAGCTGATATCTGTCGATTTTCGGGATAAGATAAACCATAAAGCGGTTTTTCATATCATTGTACAAAATCGGATATGTAAGCCTTGCCTTGTGCTTACACTCGGGACACGTCCACGAAAAAAGCTCACCGTCAAGAACCTTGTTTCTTAAACTTTTGTTGATTGTAGTATTTACACTTGTATATATTTCAGCCTTACCGAGCTCACCGCACATCGGGCAAACTATGGCTTTATTAACCTTATTTTCGGACATTAGAAACACCCCTTGACAATAATTATATCAATTGACAGTGATTTTAACAAGCAAATTTTAAAAAAATGTTGATTTTATCAAAAATATCTGTCATAATAATAGTATGATTAAAGCACTGTGTGCGATTTGATTAAGGAGAATTGCTATGACAATATTCGATACAGTAAAAGGGACCGTGAATACGGCTGTTGATACAATTTCGGCAGTAGCTCAGACAATTGTCGATAAGAACAGAACAAATGCAAAGCTTAACAGACTCAGACTTGTTATGAAAAACGAAAGCGAGCTTATGAACAGAGCATACATCGCACTCGGCAAGCAGTATTATGAAATGCAGAAAAAGGGCGAAGCTGTTCCGACTGAGAACCAGCAAAAGCTTGCTGAGGTAATCGACAAGTCAAAGGCTAAGATTGCAAAGGCTCGTGAGTGTTACAGAAATATCGTAGACAGTCAGAACGATGTGTTCTACGGCTCACCCGAAGATGAAAAGGATTACAACGTAACAGACATTGTGGACATCACAGTTGCCTGCTCAAATGAGAACGAGTACGAAAAATCACCGTTTACACCTGCTGAAGCTGTTGAAGATGAAGCAGTTGAAGAGGTTATCAAGGAAGCTGATGACGAAGATTTTGCAGAAGCAGACGTTGAAGAAGCCGAAGCAGAAGACAACGAGTCACCCGAGGGTGAGTTGTTTTAAACAACAGAATATAATATATAATTATAGGTGTGGTAATCTGATGAGATTGCCACACCTTTTAATTTTATTGAACTTAGTAGATACGAATATCATTCACCTAAACCTGCTCTGCCTTTTATCGTAATATGAAATAGATTTATTATTAATTCGGACATATCATCAGTAAGCGAGAATTTGCATAATCTGTACGCAAAAACCCATTTTGTTGGCTTTTTGATTTTGTCAGGCAATCTGTAGTTTTCTGCATCTTTGATTATACTACAGGCTATTAATTTACACCAATTCATATAAAGTAAACAACCACCTTTATGTCTTTTACAAAAAAGACACATAAGGTGGTTTTTGGGTTCAAATTATCTTTGGTCAAGCGGTGTGTACTGCTTTTTCTCTGAAATGCTCATATATGCAGGACGGATAATTTTTCCGCCGTTTGCGAGTTCTTCAAGACGGTGTGCACTCCAACCCGCAATTCTTGCTGTAGCAAATAACGGTGTGTAAAGCTCACAAGGAATATTGAGCATACTGTAGAGAAGTCCGCTGTAGAAATCAACATTCGAAGCAACGCCCTTGTAGATTTTTCTCTTCTTGCCGATAACCTCAGGGGCAAGCTTTTCAACCTTTGCATAGAGATTGAACTCGTCCTCATAACCCTCAGCTTCAGCAAGTTTCTGAACTGAACCCTTGAGAATAACCTGTCTCGGGTCGGAAATTGTATAAACGGCGTGTCCCATACCGTAGATAAGACCTTTGTGGTCAAAAGCCTGCTTATCAAGAAGCTTTTCAAGGTATGCTGTGATTTCGTCCTCATCGTTCCAGTCTTTGACGTGTTTCTTCAAATCCTCAAACATATAGAAAACCTTAACATTTGCACCGCCGTGCTTTGGTCCTTTAAGGGACGCAAGAGCCGCAGCCGTTGCAGAGTAAGTATCTGTGCCCGAAGATGTTACAACGTGAGTTGTGAACGTTGAGTTGTTACCGCCACCGTGCTCCATATGAAGGATAAGAGCCATATCAAGCACTTTTGCTTCAAGCGGAGTGTACTTTCTGTCAGGACGGAGAAGTGAAAGAATAACCTCTGCTGTTGACATTTCAGGCTCTGCACGGTGAATGTAGAGACTCTTGTCACGCAGATAGTGGTTGTATGAATGATAACCGTAAACAGAAAGAAGCGGAAATACGGAAATAAGCTGAATACATTGTCTTAAAACATTGTTGATTGCTATATCGTTAGGGTTCTTGTCGTAACAGAAAAGTGTGAGAACACTTCTTGCGATTGAGTTCATCATATCATCGCTCGGTGCTTTGAGGATAACGTCACGAACAAAGTTCTGCGGAAGAGTTCTGTACTGAACAAGCAGATTTTTAAAGTTTTTGAGTTCTTCGGCAGTAGGCATTGAGCCAAAAAGCAGGAGATAAACAACCTCTTCAAAACCGAAGCGGTCGTCATCTGTGATACCCTTTATAATATCATTTACGTTGTAGCCACGGTAATAGAGCTCACCTTCACAAGGCACAACCTTGCCGTCAACGGTTTTGTTCTGAATAATCGCTGAAATATCGGTAAGTCCTGTAAGAACGCCCTTGCCGTCGATATCACGGAGGCCTCTCTTAACGTTATACTTGCTGTAAAGCTGTGTATCAATTATGGAGTTAGCCGTCATTTTTTGCGCGAGAACATCAATCTCCGGTGTAATTGCTGAATAGTCCCCGTTAATGTGCGTCATAAAATCACTCCTTTTGGATATTTAGAATTTCATTATAACACACTTCAAATAAAAAGAAAAGACTTTTTTAGCTTTGGGTATTTTATCTTTGGGGAGATAGGTTGTTTTTAATGGAAATGTCAGTTGCCCAACCGTTAAGTCGATATATTGGTAACTGCTACATTGCTTGACCGTTAAGGCTAATATAATCTTTTCGTGACCAATCGTAAACTTAATATATTGGTAACTGCTACATTGCCGAGTACCTCGGCTCGTAATTCGAGGATAAAAGTCGGTGTGTTTTTTCACAATGGTTGTCCGACCGTAAACTTGATATATTGGTAACTGCTATATTGCTTTCATTAAAGTCGGCATAGGAGTTATATAAAAATGAACCTGTCTGCTCGAATTGAGTGTCGAGGCACTCGACCCCAACCGTTACGTTGATTTGACATTGTTTTATACTTTGTAGGGCAAGGGCTCTGCTCTTGCCGAAAACGCAACCAATAAATCAATTATATGGTCGGGAAATAACATATCTAATCATATAAATTTTGTTCTCCTGCGAGGTGGTACATTACAACCACTGTTATATTTTAATGCACAAAAACGGCTAATCTCAACGCAAATATGAGATTAGCCGTTTATTTATTAAACTAAGTTTACGGTTGGGCTACTGACATTTAGCTTGTAAATAGCCTTTCTTCACAAAGTTAAAAATTATGATTTTTTCCAGGCTGACGGAGAGAAAAGCAACAGCAACGGGAAAAGTTCAAGTCTGCCTGCAAGCATATCAAAGATGAAAACGCACTTTGAAAGCATGCCGAAGTTTGAATAATTTCCCACAGGACCTACTTCACCGAGACCCGGACCTGTATTGTTAAGACTTGCCGCAACAGACGTAAATGTTGTAGCAAAATCCTTGTTTTCAAGCGAAATTAAAACATAGCTTACCACAAAAACACCCATATACACAACAAGGAACATTGATGTTGTTCTCATAACATTGTGCTCAACAGGTTTTCCGTCAAGCTTTACAGCTTTGACATTTCTCGGGTGAACAAGCAACGAAAACTCTTTCTTGACTTCCTTGCAGAGAATAATGAGTCTTGAAATCTTAAAACCACCGCCCGTACTTCCTGCCGTAGCACCTATAAACGTTATAACAACAATAATCGCCTTTGAAAACTCAGGCCAGTGATTTACGTCACCTATGCTGAAGCCTGTCGTGGTGATAATCGACGAAACATAGAAGAAACTCTGATGAAATGCATCATAAACAGTCGGATAAAGCGAGCTTATATTGATTGTAATCATAACCACCGAAGTCGCAACGATTCCGATGTAAACCCAGAGTTCCTCTATTCTGAAAGCCTGCTTAAATTTTCTTGCCAGAATAAGAATATAAAAGCTGAAATTCAGACCGAACAACAACATAAACACAGCAATAACAGTCTGCAGATAATACGAATTATAAGCCGCCATATTCGCATTTCTTATACCGAATCCGCCTGTACCTGACGTTGCAAAAGTAGTGTTCACAGCATCAAAAAATCCCACACCGCCACACAGCAACAGAATAAGTTCAATTACCGACAAACCGATATAAATGCCGTAAAGCATAGCCGCATAATGTCTCATATGAGGAACAGCCTTACCGATAATCGGACCGGGGCTTTCCGCCCTCATAAGATAGATGTTCTGCTGACCGCCGAGTTTCGGAATAATGGCAAGCAAAAAAACGATAACACCCATACCGCCCAGCCATACTATGAAGCTTCTCCAGATAAGCATACCGTGACTCAGACTTTCCACATCTGTAATAATAGTTGCGCCTGTGGTGGTGAAACCTGAAACTGTCTCATATAAAGCGTCTATAAACGACGGAATTTCACCGCTTAAAAAGAACGGCAGACAACCTACAACCGACATCAGCACCCAACTCAGTGCAGTAGCCGCAAAACCTGCCTTCTGATAGAGCACCATATTTTTAGGTTTTTTAATCTTTACGG
>JBGUUJ010000225.1:0-12377 GCA_045133455.1 Ruminococcus sp. | reverse complement strand
CACAATGCCTATAAATATTCCGGGAACAAACATATTTTCTTCCCATACCAAAGTACAGCACATTCCCACACCGAGTATCAATGCACCTATGATTCCGACAATCAGCGAAATCATTATTCCTTTTTTAGTTACACTTTTATCAAGTCGTCTGAGTTGTTCCATTTTATCTTCTTTCTTCGGAAGATATTTATCACGGATTCGTTTTACTTCCTCCTGCTGTTTAGCAGAATAGGTATAATTAAATGTTTCTCTTGGGTTATGTTCATTCATTCCATTCACTCCTTAATCTCTTAATTTCTCTGTTTGCCCGAATAATCATATAAACCGACATTCCGAACACTATAATGAAAACTCCTGCGCCCGTAAGTGCCGTCATAAGTCTGCGAAATGATTCGTCATTGCCGAACTGCATAAGCATAACTGTTTCAAGTGACAGTAACGAAACAAGTGCCGCTGCAAAGCGAAGTGCTTTTGCAGCTGACAAAACAGGGCTTTTATATTTGCGGTACCTCACAATATCAATTATCGAAACCGTAAGCGTATAGAATGTATATGTTGCTGTTGCTATAACAAAAACATCCGAATATTCGTAGGACTTGTTCTTTAGTATCATATTCAACACAATTGCCGAAAGCGTCAGGTTAATCAGCATCATCAGAATTGCACTCAGACGATAGCGACGATATTCTGCAATCATACCCTCTTTGTTGTTTTTACCGAGCATAAAGCCGAGCAATATAAATCGGATTGACGATAACAAAACATAGTAAATCGCCTCGGCTCCTAACCAGAATGATGAATAGATAACACTTGATATCAGCTTGAATATCGAAAATCCCAGATTAATTGCTAGGGATATATACAATGATATTCTCACCTTGAAGGTTGCGTCAGTCATATATCTGTTGCCAAGCGAAGTTTCATAAATCTTTTGCTTTATTTCTTTATAATGTTTCGGCAGAACCATAAACAGAAATAATGAAATTACAAAAACCGCATAGAACGCAATCACATAAGCAAAGTACGCAATTATCGATTCTTCAAGTCCTTTTATGAAGATATACGGCAAAGCAACTGCACTTATCATCGCAAACAAAATCATAACCCATTTCGGCGGGTACAGAAATTTTTTGCAGAGTTTTTTCCAATCCATATCAGCTCCTCCGTATTCCGACGGTAAATACTGTTCCCTCACCGACAACACTCTCAACGCTTATCTCGCCTTGCATAATATCTACAACACGCTTTACAAGAGCAAGTCCGAGTCCGTTGCCTTGTGCGGAATGGGAAGTATCACCCTGATAGAATTTCTCAAAGATATGCGCTCCCACTTCAGCAGACATTCCGCAACCGGTATCTTTAACTCTTACAACAGCGTAATCTTCCGAAGTACTGAGAGAAACCGACACCGTACCTCCCTTTTTGGTAAATTTAAAAGCATTTGAAAACAGATTGTTCCATACAAGCGACAGAAGTTCGGCATCTGCTTTGATTGAAACATTTTCCTCAATATCGGTATCAATTTCAATTTCGGATTTTTCCCATATATTCTCATACTGCAACAAACATTCGCAAAGCTGTTCACCAAGATTATACTCGATCACCTGCGGATAAATCTGCTGATTTTCCAGCTTATTCAGCTTGAGTATGTTGGTAATAAGGTTTGCAAGTCTGCGTGATGCATCGGTAATCGCTTTTGAGTATTCTATTCTGCGTTCCTCCGAAAGATTCGGTTGCTGTAATATAGTTCCGTAATTCTGCATAACGGCAAGTGGTGTTTTCAGTTCATGAGAAACATTTGATATGAAGTCATTACGCAGAGTTTCCACGCCCGAAAGCTCCTCAGCCATTTCATTAAAACATTCGATTATTTCATTGAAATTTCCGTCTGAACCAAAGAGATTTATCGGTTTTATGCGAACACTGAAATCTCCCTGCATAATTTTTTCAGCCGCCGATGTAATGTGCTTTATAGGTCGGTCAACCTTGATTTTTCTTCTTATACTGTCACATACAGTAAAAATCAGGCTTAGCAAAACTACATTCAGAAAGGTAAGTTTTGCAGCCGTTGACAGATTTTCGTCGGTTAATGTGATATTGAGTGTTAATGACAATATTGACACAAAAAGCATTGTACTGCAGGTAATGATAAAAGCAACAAGCAGAAAAAAGATTAAATAGTGATGTGTCACTTTGAGGAAATTTTTGAATAGGCTTTCTTTTTTCACTTTATCACCGCCTTGTACCCCAGACCGTGAACCGTAACTATTTCAAATGCATTACAATCGGCAAGCTTGCCTCTCAGCTTTGTCATATAAACATCAACGGTTCGGGGTCCCGAGGCAGTATCTGCGTCCCAAAACTCGTCCATAAGCTATGTTCTTGTGAAAGTTTTTTTCGGGTAGGACAAAAGCTTGTATAAAAGGTTGAATTCACGCATAGTCATCGCAATTTCTTCACCGTCAATATATGCTGTATGCTCATCTGCATCCATCACAAAGTTGCCGATCTCAAGTTTTCGGTTAGCTGCAATTTTTGCCCTGCGAAGAAGTGCACCGATACGCAGGAAAAGTTCATCGAGGTCAATCGGCTTTACCATATAATCGTCCACTCCGATACGGAATCCACGCTGTTTGGAGGCAATGTCGTCACGAGCTGTCATAAACAGAATCGGAATCTCTTCGTTTAGTTCACGGACACTCTGCGCAAACTCAAAACCGTCAACATCAGGCATCATAATATCAGACACGATGAGGTCAACCACATTGGTATACAGCACATCATAGGCTTCGTCGGCATTCAGACAACCGACAGCCTCGTAACCGCTATGATTAAGGAACGAGCACACCGTCTTATTCAAATCTCTGTCGTCTTCAACAACAAGTATCTTAAACATACTTTATTACCTCCGAGCATTTTATAACAATTATTATATATCATAACATTCAAATGTTAAAGTTTTGTTTACGTTTTAATTATTATAAAATTTTTCGGAAAGTTTTTCAAAAACACTTACTGTAAATCACATTAACCCTATCTGCCCAAAGAAAACAGGCGGACAAAATCTGTCCGCCTCTTTCCGCCTGCTAATTTTGATTATTAACGTCCATTCACAGAGTCAATACGAGCCTGCGCCTCTACCTGACGTTCTTTTGCAGCGGCAATCTGCTCGTCACGCTCTGCCTGCAACACAGCTTTGCGTCTTTCGGGATCTCCCATAGCTTTTGCTTCTTCCCAATTTGCTTTTGACTCCGCTTTTACTGCAGCAAAGTTTGCTTTATCTACCTCGTGCTGTGCTTTTGCATTTTCCTTCATATCCTGAAATGCTTTTTAAAAAAATCCTGCCATTTTTGTTATCTCCTTTTTCGTTTTCGTGATTGCCCATAATCTTTTCGCTGAGTTTGAGTATTTTGTCTGCATACTTCTTCTTTCTTGACGCAAGAATTTTCTTGTAAACAGGATAATTGATGATTGCCATAAGCATACCTATGATACCGATGACAACACCGGGAATCATCGGGTTTGCAATGCCGAGTGTTGTGCCGATATCTGTCATAACAAGGCTCATACCGCCACCCATAATAATTGCGCTTAATGAGCCGAAGATATATGCGAACACGTTTGCAGGCTTTTTCACCTTGGCATCTAAAGATTTGAGTGCATCAAGCTGTGTATGCT
This sequence comes from Ruminococcus sp., assembly GCA_045133455.1. GTDB lineage: Bacteria > Bacillota > Clostridia > Oscillospirales > Acutalibacteraceae > Ruminococcoides. Next base: position 8,699 of record JBGUUJ010000225.1, on the reverse strand, counting down.
CTCTTTCCGTGTACTGAGTGCGAATCTTCTGCACGAGAAATTCCTGATCATTTTTGTTCATTATAATTACCTCTTTTCGTTATCTTATTGTGATTGCATTATATCACCCGATTGTTTATAAAATAATTAAAAAATGTTAAACTTATGTTAAAGTAAAATTTATTTTTTATTACAAGCAAGTACCTCGCACGCAATTAGTGCAAGCAGTTTTCTATAAAGCAAAAATACCGTACGGCATTATCAAAACACCGTACGGAAATTACTATACTGAACATCGTATGAAATTATGAATATGGAAGAGATTATTTATGAAAACCATTTGATTTTATTATGTTAAGTATATAACTTAATTGCTGTAAACAGTATCACCGTTTATTACAATAGCCTTTCGCTTTGAAGCGCCTCTATTAATAATAACAGGCAAAGTTCTTCAAAGGTTGCATAAAATTCAAAAATCCACAATTAGAGCAAACAGAGCGATGGTTTTTTATGTAATGAACAAAACAAGGGAAACTTCAAGTCTGAAATTCCCCTTGTCGTATTATTTTGTTAAGTTGTCACACTGAAATCAGATTACCAGGTTCCGACCTCGTAATGGCCCGAGGCATCTGTAGTGCTTTTTGCATAGTAACAAAGTTCAGAACCATCAAACGTAATATTAACTGTCTGACTTCCGCTGTTATTGTCGAATATGATATATTCAGCCTCTGACGGAACTTCCACTGTATAAAGTGACTGACCATAGCTGTTTGTTCCTGCCGATGTCATCTTGACACCCGGCCATGTAGACAGAGTTGTATCGTATTTAGACCAGTAATAGCAGTAAATACTTCCGCTCCAATAACGAGAGTTAGTAAATGTTACGGTATAACTTGAAGGTTCAGTAGGTTCCGTTGTCGGCTCGGCAGTTGTAGGTTCAGTTACAGGCTGTGTTGTAGGCTGTGTTGTAGGTTCAACATCACTTGTGTATTTACCGCAATGGCTTGCATCTCTGTTAATTCCTGCAAGATACATCTGAATGTATGTAGCATCCTTGATATCGACATTGCCGTTGCGGTCAACATCAGCCGCTGTGAGGTTATCGCCTGTAAGTGAAGCAAGCTCAACAAGATACTTCTGAATTTCAGTAGCGTCACTTACATTTATCGTACCGTCACCTGTTGTATCACCGATAAGTACACCGCTTACAACCTCAGTTGTCGGCTCTGTAGCTACTGTTGTGGTAGTTTCCTGCTCAGTATATTCTTCCCACACATGGTTAGCTCTCATAATCATTGTCCTGCTGTCGAGAGGCATACCGTCTTCACCATCGTAAGGATAACGGTTTGTTGTGGTTGAGTAACTTTCAGTGAACATTACCAAGCCTTTTGTGAATTCATCGGGAACTTCAAGAACATAATACCCTGTTGATGAATCAAGAGTCATTTTTGTTCCCGGCCAATCAGCAAGACTCTCACCTGTTGCGCCGTCATAGATGTATACATATACGTTCGACCAACCATATGATGAGTTATCAAAATAAACTTTCTGTACAATTGACGGATCAACCTTTGTATAAGTGTAGGTAACCGCCTCAGATGTAGTTGTACCGTCAGTTGCCTTGACACTTACAGTAGTCTGTGAGCCGTAAGCAACGCCTGAACCAATCGTGATTACATCACCGTCAGTAAAGCTCTTGTATGAGCCTCCGTCAATTGAATACTGACCGCTTGTTGCGTTTTCATAGTTGAGTGTAAGAGAGAGAGTATCAGTCTTGTATACCGATGAACCGGGAGTTACTGTTGCAGAAGGAGTCACCTCGTTGTTGTAAACAACAGCGACACCTGTTGAACCGATATTACCTGAAATATATCCGTTTGATACTGTGAATGTGCCGCCTGTGATCTGGTCGGTATATGTACCGGATGCCATCTTGTTTGCCGGCACTTTTACAGAAGTTGAAGTACCTCCTGCATTTACAAGAACAACACCTGATGTACCACGTTCATTGTAAGCGATTGAACCGCTTGAAGCAAGATATTCACTTTGACCGTCGAAATAATTCTTAAACTTGTTTACTTCGGCAACTGCAGTTGACTTCCAAGTTGTGTTAGAACTTGCACTACCCATTGTTGTAGCAGGTCTTGCGAAGAAGAGTGAAGAAGCATTGGCTCTCGAACCTACCATAGCCCAAGCCTTGATGATTGTGCTGTTAGATACACTTGCTGTATTTTTTATGCCGGCAGAACCGGATTCTCCCATATATGTATCGTGAGATTCAACCCATAATACTGATTTGTCTGCACCTGCACCCTTTGAGTAGTATGAGTTAGCCAATCCCGAAGCATTACTGCTGTTTGCTGCAACAAGGATTGAGTCACTTGAGTAGTTATCAGTGATGCTCATATACTTTGTATAGTTTGAAATACTTGTTGCACAGCCGTTAAGAATTTCACCGTAGTAGTAAATTTCGTTAGATGTGCTTGCCTGTGAACCGTTGATTACTGTCGGCCAGAACTGGCTTGAGTTACTTGAGTCTGTAGGAAGCTCGATGTGCTTAGCAGCGTCAAAACGGAAACCGTCTACACCCTGATTGATACAATCAATAAGGAGCTGTTTGTACATATTCTGAATATCACTGTTACCTGTGTTAAGGTCAGGTAAACCGATTGAACCAACAGTCATTGTGTAACGGTTGTTATCGTCATTTGCCCAATCACTGTTAATATGCCAATAATTTGAGTTGTTACGGATGCTTGCATCAACCTGTGATGAAATGTTGCTCATCTTGTTGCCTTCTCCGTCTGATACGTTACCGAGGTGGTTAGCAACGATATCAACAATAACCTTGATTCCCATATCTTCGGCAGCGTCACAAAGTGACTTGAGTTCCGCCTTTGTGCCAAGCCATGTGTTGCCCTCAGCAATGCTGATTGAAACAGGCTGATAGAGCTTCCACCACTGACCTGACTGGTCAGTCCAGCTTGCACTGTAATCCTTTGGTTGCTGTACAGGTGAAGTCTGTACTGCCGTATAACCGGCATCCTTGATAGCCTGCAAGTTTGCCTTGATGTTATTGTAAGACCAGTTAAAACAGTGTAACACTGCACTGCCCTGAATTTTATCCTGTGGCTCTGTGCTTGCAGAAACAGATTCTGTTTCTGTTGTCACTGCCTCAGAGGTGAAAACACCGACTGCAAGGCATGAAAGCATTATGCACATGGCAAGAATAATACTTATAACTTTTTTACTCAATTATCTCACTCCTTGAAAAATCAATAAACAGGCAAATTCACCCATTTACATATAAATCATAACAAAATAGACTTCTTTATTCAAGTTGCTAACTGCACAATAAAAATTTTATGTTTTTAGCTATTATGACAATTGCAAAGCAACGCATTTTTGCAGAACAAACTACTGATTTTACAAAAAACTAAGGTTACCGCATTGCAACGTGACGTTACATTCAACTAATGAAGTCACCTTGATATTTTCAAGCTCATTTAAACTTTGATTACGGTCAAAAAATAGAATCGCACCCTGTGTTTTCATCTGTTCACATTTGGTACACTTTATTTACTTGCTCATTGGAAACTCCTTATCCGGCTTTTCAGGAATTATTCTAACACTTCTGCCAAAAGAAAAAGCCCCACATAAAGTGGAGCTTTCATCTTAATTTTAATTTTTGTTCAGATTAATCTTATTCGTAGATTGGCTGACCAACTAACTGTGTGTTGTAACCAGCGTTAACGAGGTACTTCTGAATTAATGTAACGTCAACAATTGAAACTCTGCCGTCGCCGTTTACGTCAGCAATTGTAGCATCAACTGCAACATCAAAACCAAGACCGGCTTTCTGAATTAATGTAGCATCAGAAATTGTGATAACACCATCACCATCAGCATCACCATAGTAAGCTACAGGAACAGGAACTGTTGTAGCTGGCTCTGTTGTTGCTGGCTCTGTTGTTGCTGGCTCTGTTGTTGCTGGCTCTGTTGTTGCAGGCTCTGTTGTTGCTGGCTCTGTTGTAGCAGGCTCTGTTGTTGGGTTAGGATCTACACCAAGATAATAAGCAATCATTTCAAGAGAAGCTACATTTGGATAAGCTTCAGGATCTGCAAGTTCAGTAGCGTAGTCTGTTGCATACTGGTTGTAAACAGCGATTGGCTCAACTTCGAGCTGTGCACAAATGTTCTGAACAACCTCAGGTGTAACGTGTGTTTCGGCATTAATAACACCCCAAGAGCAAAGGAATCTTGCAACAATCTGCTCTTTTGGCTGATGTACAGGGAAATAATTACCTACAATTTTACCTGTTGATGTGATAGCTGCCATTGCGCCGTACTTGTCAGAGTTATTCTTCCAAGCACCTTCGTAGTCCATCTTTGATGAGTCTTCTGTGTTCTCAACCATACCGCCTGTGAGGTAAACCGTGTCACCAAGGCACTCAACACCGAATGAGATGTTACCTGTCTGGTGAACAACATTGTTTGTATCCTTTGTTGAGAAAAGGAGAGCATAGTCAGCACCTTCTTCGATTGTACCAACCTTAGCTGTATCGAAGTAGTATAAACCTGTTGCTGAATCCTTCTTACAAAGCTCTGACTTTGACTGCCATGATGTCTCTGTTAATGGTGAACCACCGTAAACACTGTAAACGTGGCAGAATACCTGCTTTGTTGTACCCCACTCTTCAAGAGTAGGAACTTCAAAATAAACTTTTGTTTCGCCATCAGCTGCTGATGCAGTTATTGCTGAAAAACCAGCTGCGCAAGATGTTGTCATTACGCCTGCAAGAACGAGGCTGATAACTTTTGATGATCTCTTCATCGTTAATTCCTCCTTTATGATTACTCTTTTATGAGTAAATACATTATATATCAAATCGATTATTTTTACAAGTACTTTTTGGGAAATATGTAATATTTTTTATTTTGTTGCTTTTTTATTTAAAAAAACAGCAAAAGCGATGCCGTTTTCAGCACCGCTTTTGTATTTAATTTTGAATTATTCTTCTGTTTTTACCTCTTCAACATCTTCAGCCTTCGGTTTAAGCAAATCTGCAGGCTTCTTAGGTCTAACCTTTTTTGGAGGTGTTTTTTTATCAACCTTCTTTGCAGGTGCTTTCTTTTCTGAAGCAGTTTTTTCTGCTTTTTCTTTCTTTGCAGCAGGCTTTTTCTTAACCTTCTTAGGTGGTGCAGGAAGAGCTTCCTTGAGCTTAATGTAAAGCACACCGAGAGGAGGAAGTGTTATATCTATTGAATAATCGAGGTTGTGATTCTCCTCGTTATTTGATTTGATATCACCGCTGTTTCCGAATCCGCAACCGCCGAATTCTGTATTTTCAGAGTTGAACACCTCTTCATAAATACCGTAAACAGGCACACCGATTCTGTAGTTCTCTCTTGTTACAGGCTGGAAGTTACATACACAGATGATTTCACTTCCGTCATAAGCAATTCTGCGGAATGAAATTACGCTGTTCTGATAGTCATCAAGTGCAATCCACTGGAAACCGTCCCAATCATAGTCATTTTCGTGCATTGCAGGAGTGTCTCGATAGAACTTATTGACTTCTGCAAAGAAATGGTGAAGCTGACGATGCTTTTCAAAGTCGAACAATCCCCATTCAAGCTGAGAATTTGCGTTCCACTCATCAAACTGACCAATCTCACCGCCCATAAACATAAGCTTTTTACCCGGGTGAGCCATCATATATGATACAAAGTTTCTTACTCCCATAAACTTCATCTCGTAGTTGCCCGGCATCTTATTGATGAGCGAACCCTTGCCGTACACAACTTCATCGTGAGAAATCGGCAACATAAAGTTTTCTGAGAATGCGTAAACCATACTGAATGTGAGCGTATCGTGGTGATAATTTCTCCACAACGGGTCGAGTGAAATATATGAAAGCATATCATTCATCCAACCCATATTCCACTTGTAGTCAAAACCGAGACCGAGGTCTTTGATAGGTCTGCCTGTTACGCCGCCCCAAGCTGTACTCTCCTCAGCAATCATCATAACTTCAGGATGATACATATGTACTACTGTGTTGAGTTTCTGCAAAAATTCAACGGCAACAAGGTTTTCTCTTCCGCCGTAGCAGTTAGGAAGCCACTCGCCGTCCTTACGGTTGTAATCAAGATAAAGCATTGAAGCAACTGCGTCAACACGGATACCGTCAACGTGGAACATATCAAGCCAGAACATAGCTGATGAAATAAGGAAGCTTGTTACCTCATAACGACCGTAGTTGAAGATATAAGTTCCCCATTCCTTATGCTCGCCAATTCTCCAGTCCTCGTATTCATAACAACCTGTGCCGTCAAAACGAGCAAGGCCATGTGCATCTTTAGGAAAATGCGCAGGTACCCAGTCGAGAATTACGCCGATTCCCTCCTGATGACACTGATCAATGAAATACATCAAATCCTTAGGTTCACCGTAACGTGATGTTGCGGCATAGTAGCCTGTTACCTGATAGCCCCAGCTTCCGTCAAACGGGAATTCTGTGAGAGGCATAAACTCGATGTGAGTATATCCGAGATTCTTTACATAAGGAATAAGATCCTCTGCAAGCTTTCTGTAGCTGAACACATTGCCGTCATCATACTTTCTCCATGAGCCTGCGTTCATCTCATAAACGTTGATTGGCTGTCTGTAGTGTGAATGTTCGCTTTTGTACTTAATCCACTCTTCATCATGCCACTCATAGCCGTTTATTTCATAAACTCTTGAAGCGTTGTCAGGTCTTGTCTGACAATGGAATGCATATGGATCAGTTTTGAGAATTCGATCTGACCACGGAGTTTCTACGCAATATTTGTAACATTCAAACTCAGGAATACCGGGGATAAACAGTTCCCACACTCCTGTGTCATCAAGGCGGTACATAAAGTTTGCATCCTTATCCCAACCGTTGAAGTCACCCACTACTGAAACCGAAAGCGCATTTGGTGCCCATACTCTGAACACTACACCGTCCTGATTGTCCCAATTTACAAAATGTGAACCGAGAAATTCATACGCCCTTACTGACTCTCCCTGCAAAAACAGCTCAAGAGGAGGACGTTCATCATTTAAAACATATGCCATAGTAAACCTCTTTTCATAGAATGGTTTTATTTATACAAATATAGTATAATATATTTTTAACAAATATACAAGGGGTATTTTACAATTTTATGTAGATATTTTTTAATTTTTATGTACAGGTGTCATATTTTTAACTATTATTAAGCCTTATAACACCCGTTGTGTAATCATTTCCGCAGCCTTTTATTTCTTTAAAAGCAATATAGGCAATATCCGTTGCAAGAATGTCTTTTTCAAGCAGAGTTCTGACATTTCCGCCAAGCTTCATTCCCTTTGCAACCGAATTCACAACCTCAAGCTTACAGCTTTTCAGAAGTTCTGCACCACTTTTGTTAAATCCGAGTATTCTTGCGTACTCAACAGGAGTTGTCTGATGTTCTTCCGTTATTCCAAGCAATGAACAAGTTATGATTCTGCGAAGCCTTGCGTGGGTGTAACGCTTTGTTTTTACAGCGTTTATTATTTCTTCTACAGAATTATAATTCTTTATCGCATCATATATTCTATTTTCAAGCCCCTCGTTTACATCAGGAAGCTGTGCGATATTCACTGCACTCATCGTTCTTAATTTATATAGCGTTGCTCTTTCGAGATTTTCGGGGTACGTTATGCCTGTCGGAACTTTCGGAAGATATTTTTCTGCGCTTTCGTTGTTGCGAAGTAAATTTCTTATCTGCGACGCTGAGGCAAATTCTCCGCTTATTTCAGTGCTGTCGTGTGCGGTGCCCTTTCTCATCACAGGCAAGGGCTTTATATCAGAATCTTTAAGATTTCTGATATACTCAACCGCAAGGATATTATTCGGAGTTTTCAGCATATCCGCTGTTTCATCACCGAAAACCTCCCTCACTGCCTTTTCAACAGCTCTCGGGTAATAATTTCCGCTTTTCATCTCAGCTTTGAGGATTTCCTTTACCTTAGAATTGTCAATCGCAAAAGAAGCGTTCATCAGATTTTCAAGATTGTCGCTCTCACAACCGAACGCAAGGTAATTCACACAGCCAAACGACTTTGCAATATGCATACCGCACCGTGCAAAACGCTGTGCGTTTGACACAGCGTACACTGTCGGAAGTTCAACCACAAGGTCAGCTCCGTTTTCAAGTGCTGTACGGGTTCTTTCAAATTTATCAGTCAGCGCAACTTCACCACGCTGAGTGAAACTTCCGCTCATCACGGCAATGACAGGCTCACCTGTCGTCGACTTTGCTGTATTCAGAAGATATTTGTGTCCGTTGTGAAACGGATTGAATTCACTAACTACGGCAACTGCCATTATTTTACCTCCGATGTAATATATTTGAAAAAAACACTTGAAAACAGGAATTTAAAGGAGTATCATATAATAGTAACTGTGTTACTATTTACTTATTATATAACATATTTTTGTACTAATCAATAAAATGAAGGGACGAAAACATATGAAAATTCTTGTAATTAATGCAGGCAGTTCCTCTCTGAAATATCAGCTTATTGATATGAACGGAGAAAAAGTTCTTGCAAAAGGTAACTGCGAAAGAATCGGTACTGACGGTGCTTTCATCGGTTTTAAAACTGCCGACGGTCAGAAAATTGAGCGTAAAACTCAGATGCTCAACCACACTCAGGCTTTTGA
>JBGUUJ010000224.1:0-3304 GCA_045133455.1 Ruminococcus sp. | reverse complement strand
AGGAAGCGCTTGCAAGCGACGGTGCACTCGGAATTCTCACAGGCGGACTTACAAGTGCCGCAGGAGGCATTGCCGCTGCAATAGTGTTCGGACTTATAGCCGCCCTCTGCACCCGCTCAGGCGACAAGTTTTAGCTTTTTTACCTTTGGGCAGATAGGTTTAGACTAATTTAAACGTCAGTTGCCCAACTGTTAAGTCGATATATCGGTAACTGCTACATTGCTTGAAAATAACGGCGAGGTTGGTTTTTAATAGATTATTCTCTTAAAAGACACATCGCAACTTCCTGATTTGTAGGGCAAGGGCTCTATTTTTGCTGAAAACGTATCCAAAATATCAACACTATGGATGGGAAATACACTTTATATAGCAGAAGCCTTGCTTCCCGAAATTAAAATACTTTACTTTTCAGGGTTGATGTAGTATAATTTAATGTATATATTTGCGCAATATTCGTTTTTTGTTCATATAATACACGTTTATACAAGGAGATTTCAATATGAGAAAAATTCCTTTTTCTCCACCTGATATTACTCAGGCGGAAATTGACGAAGTAGTAAAAGTTGTAAAATCAGGCTGGATTACCACCGGCCCCGAAACTAAATTATTTGAAAGCAAAATTGCTGACCTCTGTCACGTCAACAAGGCTGTATGCCTTTCATCACAGACTTCCTGCGCTGAGCTTACATTGCGTATTCTCGGAATTGGACCAGGTGATGAGGTTATCCTTCCTGCATATACCTACACCGCAACTGCATCTATTGTCTATCACGTTGGTGCGAAACCTGTTATGATTGACTGCAAATGCGGTAGTTACGAAATGGATTACGACAAAATGGAAGCGGCTATCAACCACAACACTAAGGTTATTATTCCTGTAGATATTGCAGGTGTTGTGTGCGATTACGACAGAATTTTTGAGGCTGTTGAACGCAAAAAGGGAGTTTTCCGTCCCAAGAATGAACTTCAGGAGAGGTTCGGCAGAGTGTTTGTTATGGCTGACAGCGCACATTCCTTCGGTGCTCAGTGGCACGGCAAAATGTGCGGTGAAATTGCTGACTTTACGAATTTCAGCTTCCACGCTGTGAAAAATATGACTACTGCTGAAGGCGGTGCGGCTGTTCACAGACCGCATGACGGTATTGACGAAGAGGAAATGTACAAGCAGTATATGCTTCTTTCTCTCCACGGTCAGACCAAGGACGCTTATCAGAAAAACAAGGTTGCTTCTTGGGAATATGACGTTGTTGACACTCAGTACAAGTGTAATATGACTGACGTGCTTGCGGCACTCGGCATTGCTCAGCTTTCGAGATATGATGCTATGCTTGAAAGAAGACACGAGCTTATCAGACTGTACAACGAAGAATTTAAGGATTTGCCTATTCAGGTTCTCAACCATTGTGATGAAAATCACCGAAGCAGCGGACATCTCTATTTTGTGCGCTTTATCGGCAGGGACGATGAGTATCGTAACAAGTTCTACAATATGATGGCTGAACACGGAATTATGTGTAATGTACACTTCAAGCCGTTGCCAATGCTTTCTGCATACAGCAAGAAGGGCTTCAGAATTACAGATTACCCGAATGCCTATAATATGCACAAGAACCAGCTTACTCTTCCGATGAACTCTACGCTTTCAGATGACGATGCGTGGTATGTTATCGAAACTTTTAAACAGTGTATCAATACATTAAAATAACCCGATTGTTAAAAAAGTGGGTCTTTTAGCTTTGGGTAGATAGGTTGTTTTTATATGAAACGTTTCGACCCCAACCGTTGGCTTGATATATTGGTGACTGCTACATTGCTTTCATTAAAGTCGGGCATAGGAGTTATCTAAAAATGAACCTGTATGCTCGATTTGCGTGTCGAGGCACTCGACCCCGACCCTTACGTTGATTTGACTTTGTTTTATGCTTTGTAGGGCAGGGCTCTGCTCTTGCCGAAAACGTAATCAATAAATCAATTATACGGTCGGGAAACAAAGTTGTAAATCATATCAACCTATCTACTCGAATTGCCTGTCGAGGCACTCGACCGTCACGTTGTCGTGTTGAAGCACTCGACCGTCACGTTGCCGTGTCGAGACGCTCAACTGAATTATTTTTCTCTCTCAGATACTTGTTTTTTGTAGCCATTCCGCCTCTTATATGTCGTTCACTCTTGTTTGTATCAAGAATTTGGCGAACTTCCCTGTACAGCGCAGGATTCAGAACTTTCAATCTTTGACTCACATCTTTATGAACGGTGCTTTTGCTCACTCCGAACTTTTTAGCCGCTTTTCTAACGGTGGATTTAGTTTCTATTATGTATTCGCCCAGCATTGCTGCACGTTCCTCCACTATTCCTTTCACAAAAAAGCCCTCCTGTCTTTGCTAATTTATATGCAGGAGGGAATTTGTATATTCATCACAATTATTCTGCTGTTAATTTGAAGAAATGTTAAGGTAACACTCTGTATTAACAGGGGAGATTGAGGTTTTCAGTTTTTTCCTTTTTGTTTATGTCTGACCAAATTAAAATATAAAAAAGGCTTGAAAAATGTTGCGGAAAGCCGTATAATGAATTTGTATGAGTGTATATTGAGGCTCAACAATATATTGAAAGGAGAAGTACATATGATTTATTCTAAAGAAGTAGAAAATATGTGCACAGTTGCAAAAGGACCGAATCATGGTCCCGCACCTATCCCTGAAGAGGGCAAGTGGGTAAAATCTTACGAGATTAAAGACATTTCAGGTCTTTCACACGGAATCGGCTGGTGTGCTCCTCAGCAGGGCGCATGCAAGCTCACACTTAACGTAAAAGAAGGTATCGTACAGGAAGCACTCGTTGAAACAATCGGTTGCTCAGGTATGACTCACTCTGCAGCAATGGCTGCTGAAATTCTCCCTAACAAGACACTTCTCGAGTGCCTTAACACAGACCTCGTTTGTGACGCTATCAACACTGCTATGAGAAACATCTTTGAGCAGCTCGTTTACGGCAGAAGCCAGACAGCTTTCTCAGAGGGCGGTCTCCCAATCGGTGCAGGTATGGAAGACCTCGGTAAGGGTCTCCGTTCACAGGTTGGTACAATGTACAGCACAAGTGCTAAGGGCGTTCGTTATATGGAAATGGCTGAAGGCTATGTTCTCAAGACAGCTCTTGACGAGAACAACGAAGTTACAGGCTACCAGTTTGTAAAGCTTGGCAAAATGCTCGAGGACATTCGTCACGGTGTTGAGCCAAACGAAGCATTTAAGAATAACATCGGTCAGTACGGTCGTTTTGACTACGCCGCTAAGTACATTGACCC
>JBGUUJ010000223.1:0-6901 GCA_045133455.1 Ruminococcus sp. | reverse complement strand
AGGAAGCGCTTGCAAGCGACGGTGCACTCGGAATTCTCACAGGCGGACTTACAAGTGCCGCAGGAGGCATTGCCGCTGCAATAGTGTTCGGACTTATAGCCGCCCTCTGCACCCGCTCAGGCGACAAGTTTTAGCTTTTTTTACCTTTGGGCAGATAGGTTTAGATTAATTTAAACGTTAGTTGCCCAACTGTTAAGTCGATGTATCGGTTACTGCTACATTGCTTTTAGTCAACTTCATCAATGAGACCGTTGCCCAAATTGCACACTCGATATATAGGTAACTGCTACATTGCCGAGTACCTCGGCTCGTAATTCGAGTATAAAAGTCGGTGATTTTTTTTACAACGGTTTCCCGACCGTAAACTTGACACATCGGTAACTGCTATATTGCTTTCATTAAAGTCGGGCATAGGAGTTATATAAAAATAAACCTGTCTGCCCGAATTGCCTGTCGAGGCACTCGACCCCGACCGTTACGTTGATTTGACTTTGTTTTATACTTTGTAGGGCAAGGGCTCTGCTCTTACCGAAACCGCAACCAATAAATCAATTATACGGTCGGGAAATAACATATCCAATCATATAAATTTTGCTCTCCTACACGGTGATGCATTACAACCACCGTTATAATTTAATGCACAAAACGGCTAATCTCAACGTAAATATGAGATTAGCCGTTTTTTATTTATTATACTAAGGATTGCACACGAAAGATTACATCAATCTTAAAATCAAGAGAAATATTTTACGCCGCTTTCAAAAATCTGCTGGTCTTTTTCGAACGGAACGTTCTTGTAAAGGTTGTCGCCCTTTCTTTCGCTGTGTCCCATTTTACCGAGAACTCTGCCGTCAGGTGATGTGATACCCTCGATTGCACAGACTGAACCATTGAGGTTGTATGCGATGTCAGCACTCGGGTTGCCGCCTAAGTCAACATACTGAGTTGCAATCTGACCGTTTGCGGCAAGCTGTTTAACAGTTTCGATATCAGCCATAAATCTGCCTTCACCGTGTGATACAGGAACTGCGAACACGTCGCCTGCATTCACGTTTGCAAACCAAGGTGACTTGACAGAAGTAACTCTTGTGTAAGCCATATGAGAAATATGTCTGCCGATTGTGTTGAATGTGAGAGTCGGGTCAGTCGGTTTAAGCTCTCTGATTTCACCGTAAGGCACAAGACCGAGCTTGATAAGAGCCTGGAATCCGTTACAGATACCGAGCATAAGACCGTCACGATTCTTGAGAAGCTCATTTACAGCCTCGGCAATTCTCGGGTTACGGAATGTTGTTGCGATGAACTTACCTGAACCGTCAGGCTCGTCACCGCCTGAGAAACCACCCGGAAGCATAATCATCTGTGAAGTCTTGATGATTGATTCCATTTTGTCGATAGTCTCTTCAATGTGCTGTGAAGTGAGGTTCTTCACGATAAGCATTTCAACCTCTGCGCCTGCCTTTTCAAAGGCTCTTGCAGTGTCAACTTCGCAGTTTGTGCCCGGGAATACAGGGATAAATACCTTTGGTTTTGCGACCTTTATTGCAGGTGTTTTTGTATTTCTTTCTGTATAGAGTTCTGCATCGACTGCAATTTCAGGGCATTCCGCCTGTGTCGGGAATACCTTTTCAAGCGGAGCAGTCCATTTAGCGAGGACTTCAGAAATTTCAACCGCTTTGTCACCTGCCGTGATTTTACCGTCATCAGTAATCACACCCAAATCATAGCTTAATACACTGCTGTCAAGTTCTGCACCGTCAGCAAGCTCGATAACAAGTGAACCTGAAAGCGGAGCGAAGAGTTCGTCATTTGTGAGTTCCTTCGTGAACTTAAAGCCGTAGCCGTTACCGAAGCAAGCTTTACATACGCAGGCAGCCGCACCGCCTTCTTTAACAACAGAAGCAGAGAGAACCTTACCCTCTTCGCAAAGAGCAAACACAGCCTTGTACATAGCAATGAGCTTGTCCCACTCAGGCATAAGAGTTTCCTTGTTTTCAGGGACAGGAACATAGATAACCTTTGAACCAACATTCTTGAATTCCGCAGAAACAGTCTTTGAAGCCTTTGTCATAGCAACAGCAAAGCTTACGAGTGTAGGCGGAACATCAATATCTTCAAATGTACCTGACATACTGTCTTTACCGCCGATTGACGGAAGTCCGAGCTTGAGCTGAGCCTCCATTGCACCCAAAAGTGCTGCAGCAGGCTTACCCCAACGAGCAGGTACGTCCTTTAATCTTTCAAAATACTCCTGGAATGTAAGGCGGGCAGTAAGAGGATTTGCACCGATTGCAAGAAGCTTTGAGAGTGACTCAACAACTGCATAAGCCGAGCCGTGGAACGGACTCCAGCGTGAAACACCCGGAATATAACCGAAGCTCATTGCAGTAGCGTCATCAGTTTCGCCCTTTTCAAGCGGAATCTTAGCCGCCATAGCCTCCTGAGGAGTGAGCTGATTCTTACCGCCGAACGGCATAATTACTGTAGCCGCACCGATTGAAGCGTCAAAACGCTCGGAAAGACCAATCTGTGAGCAAACCTGAAGTCTGCCCATATTTTCAGCGATTGCCTTTTCGAAAGGCATATCCTTTAATTCTGAAGGGCACTGGTTGCGGTAACAATCCTCAGCCTTAGGAGCTGTGATATAAGCCTTTGCAACCTGTGTAACGCCGTTAGTATTGAGGAACTCACGGCTGAGGTCAACAATCCTGTCGCCTCTCCAGTTCATTGTGAGACGAGGGCTTTCAGTTACAACTGCAACTGCTGTAGCCTCAAGGTTTTCCTTTTCAGCCTCAGCAATGAATTTATCAACATCGTTCTTGTCGAGTACAACAGCCATTCTCTCCTGACTTTCGGAGATTGCAAGTTCTGTACCGTCAAGACCGTCATATTTCTTTGTAACCTTGTCGAGGTCAACTGTAAGACCGTCAGCAAGTTCACCGATAGCTACGCAGACACCGCCTGCACCAAAGTCGTTACATCTCTTGATGAGCTTTGAAACTTCGCTGTTTCTGAACAGACGCTGAATCTTACGTTCTGTAGGGGGATTACCCTTCTGAACCTCAGCACCGCAGGTTTCGATTGAGCTTTCTGTATGAGCCTTTGATGAACCTGTAGCACCGCCGCAACCGTCACGTCCTGTTCTTCCGCCGAGGAGAACGATTACATCATCGGGAGCAGGAACTTCACGAACTACGTTTTCCTTAGGAGAAGCACCGATTACTGCACCGATTTCCATTCTCTTGGCAACATAGCCCTGATCATAAAGCTCAGTAACCTGTCCTGTAGCAAGACCAATCTGGTTACCGTATGAGCTGTAACCCTGAGCCGCTGTAGTTGTGATTTTGCGTGAAGGAAGTTTACCCTTCATTGTATCCTTGAAAGGAATTGTGGGGTCACCCGAACCTGTTACACGCATAGCCTGATATACATATGAACGACCTGACAACGGGTCACGGATAGCACCGCCGAGACAAGTTGCGGCACCACCGAAAGGCTCGATTTCTGTCGGGTGGTTGTGAGTTTCGTTCTTGAACTGTACAAGCCACTGCTCAGTCTTGCCGTCGATTGTTACAGGCACTTCAATTGAACAGGCATTGATTTCTTCACTTTCGTCGAGGTCGGGAATCATACCCTTTTTCTTGAGTGACTTCATACCGATTAAAGCCATATCCATAAGGGAAACGATTCTTGTTGTATCCTTGCCGTAAACCTCGTCACGGGTGTTGTAGTATTCCTGCAAAGCGTCCTCAATAACCTTACCGAGAGCAGCCTTTTCAACCTCAACTTCGCTTAAGCGTGTGAGGAAAGTCGTGTGACGGCAATGGTCTGACCAGTATGTATCAATAACACGAAGCTCTGTAACGCTCGGGTCACGGTTCTCTGTGTCACGGAAATAGTTACGGCAGAACTTCAGGTCTGCAAGTGTCATTGCAAAGCCCATTGAGCCGTAATATTCAGCCATTTCATCGTCGTTCCATTTTATAAAACCTTCAACTCTCTTTACATCTTCAGGAACAGGGATTTCCATATCGAGTGTTTCAGGCTTTTCAAGAGAGGCAAGACGGCTTTCCACAGGGTTTATGAGGTATTCCTCAACCTTTTTGAGCTCGTCTTCTGTGATGTCGCCTTTGAGAGCAATTACTCTTGCTGTGAGAACCTTGCATCTCTCGCCCTGAGTAAGAAGCTGAACACACTGCTCAGCTGAGTCACCACGCTGGTCATACTGTCCGGGGAGATATTCCATAGCGAATACCTTCCAACCGTCCTCAACAGGAAGTGTCTCTTCATAGATAACGTCAGCATTAGGCTCTGAAAGTACAATGCCCTTAGCCTTGTCGTACTCGTCCTTTGTAAGACCTTCAATATCGTAACGAACGATATATCTGAGGTCTGTTACGGATTTCATACCGAGATTGTGACGGATATCCCACAAAGTTTCCTTTGCAAGGACGTTAAAACCGTCTCTTTTTTCAACAAAAATTCTGATTACATCTGACATAAAACATCGGCCTCCCATGTTAATCATATTCTTTACTATTGTAACACGAAAATCCGATATCTTATTTCATTTAAGGCATTATAATCTTTTAATTTATCGACGTAACGTAGGACACAATTCGACAGAAAGATTGATGCAATTTACAACTTTATTTCCAACCGTTGAACAGCTATATTGATTACATTTTTAGGCAAGAGCAGTGCCCTTGCCTAAAAAATAAAGTATTTTGAGATTACGCTGCGCATTCAAGAAAAATTACTCTAAATTATTCGGGTTTTCGCAAATTGTTTTTGAATAAACGCAAGGAATTAAACCTATTGATATCAGAATTACTGCTATGGCTGATATAAACACAATTGCTGAGTTTATGTTAAAAATAAGTCCTGCAAGTCCGATTACGGCAGTGATAATTCCTCCGATAACTCCGCAGTAACCTCCGACTTTATGCGTTTTCTTCCATACTTTTTTGTCGGATAAGGCAGAAGATGTTCTAAAGCCTATATTATCATTTTGCTTGAGTTTCGGAAATACATCGCTTATTACAGCTATCATAGCACCGAAAAATACAACAGCAATACAGATAAAGCTTGAAATGCTCATTATATTTCCACCGTTTACACAGGCGATTATGAGATACCAGAAAAGTATCAGAAACATTGCAAATACTGACATAAATATTCTGTTGACTGCTTTTCTGTTTCCGTTATCTGTGTGCATTTTATCAGCAATCACTTTATAGATAAGATAAATTAAGCCGATTACAACAAGTATGCAAGGCATAAACATAACAAACCATTTTGATGAATACGCATCTGCTATTCCCTGTTCGTTGTAATGTGAGGGGATAATGCTGTTAGATGAAAATGCAATGTAGACGGCGGTTAGTATTGTGTTGATGATTGCGATGATAAGATAAACAAACTTTTTTATATTAATCGTATCCTTTTGTCTGTTAATTAAAACTTACTGACATTTCTTTTCTTTAGCTCTGATTACCGATGCATAAATTACAGGCACAATTACACCGAAAACGAGAAATACACCGATTCCTGTCAGAAAAATAATGATTCCGTCAGCGTTGAAAATAAATCCTGCAATTGCAAGAACAATTGAGAATATTCCTGAGATAACGCCTAAGTATCCGCCGAGTTTGTGAGTTTTCTTCCACACTGTTTCGCTTGAAAGAGTTGCCGGAGTTTTAATTCCGAAGTTTGAATTCTGCTTGATTTTCGGGTACATATTGCTGAGAAAAATCATAAGTGCTCCGAAGAATACAAGCATACACAACGGCAGAATGTTACCGAGGCTTGCCATACCTGTGAAATTCGGAATAGTTGCAATCCAGCACATAGCAATTAAAAGCAGATAGATCGCAAATATACCTCTTTCAACGTACTTTTTGTTTTCTTCAAAGTTCTTTGATTTTTTTGAAACCGCCTGATAAATCATATAGATAATGCTGAATAATATCAGAATACACGGAATAATCATTAAAGTCCATTTTGAAGAATAGGCATCAGCCACACCCTGTAAATTGTAATGCGACGGTACGATTTCGTTTGGCAAAAGTGCAACACATACTGCGCTGACAGCCATATTGATAATTGAAATTGTAAGATAAATAAACTTTTTCATATTAATTTTCTCCTCTGCCTGTAAGGCTTGAAAGCATATTGAGCATATCTTCAAGTACGCTTGTTTTAAGTGAATAAACTACATTCTGTCCCTGTTTTTCTGCGTCAACAAGGTCTGCCTGACGCAGAATGTTGAGATGATTGCTGACTGACGGCTTTGTCATATCAAATTCAGCGGCAATATCTCCTGCATTCATATCGCCCTTTTTGAGCAGTGCAAGTATTTTTCGTCTGGTTGGATCAGCCAGAGCCTTCCATACGTCTCCCAAGTGAGCACCTCCTGTGCTTTTTTATTTGTAAGATTGTTAGTTAATTAGATAATTGTCTAATTAACTAATTGCATTATACACCCTGAAAATCCATTTGTCAACACTTTTATTTTTTATATTTAAGCAGACAGGTTGATGTGATTTACAACTTTGTTTCCCGACCATATAATTGATTTATTGATTACGTTTTTGGCAAGAGCAGAGCCCTTGCCCTACAAAGTATAAAACAACGTCAAATCAACGTAACGGTTGGGGTCGAGTGCCTCGACACTCAATTCGAGCAGACAGGTTCATTTTTATATAACTCCTATGCCCGACTTTAATGAAAGCAATGTAGCAGTTACCAATATATCAAGCCAACGGTTGGGCAACTAACGTTTAAATTAGTCTAAACCTATCTACCCAAAGCTAAAAAATATTGGATTTTTTTGATTTGCGAAATTCTGTCGGGGTCTGATGTTTAAGTTTTTTGAAAACCTTTGAAAAATACATCTGGT
>JBGUUJ010000222.1:0-11303 GCA_045133455.1 Ruminococcus sp. | reverse complement strand
TCAAAAAAAATATCTTATGTCAATAGTTAGGGAAATCTTTATTATTAAATGCCATATAATTGATTTATCGGTTGCGTTTTCGGCAAGAGCAGAGCCCTTAAACAACGTCAAATCAACGTACAACGGTTGCCCATCAACGTGACGGTTGGGCAACTAAAGTTTAAATTAGTCTAAACCTGTCTACCCAAAGTTAAAAAAAGCGTTGCCGAAAATCGACAACGCTTGATTTGTTATGAAACAGAATTAATCAGATGTACTGATTATTCTTCTCTCTTCTTTCTTGCGAGGAATGTCATACCAGCAGCTGCGAGCATAAGTCCGCCGAATACAAAGAAGATTGTTGTTTCCTGACCAGACTTAACTGAGCTTGAGCCTGAGCTTGATGAACTGCTTGAGCTTGAAGAACCTGAGTTACTTGAGCTTGATGAGCTTGAAGAACCTGATGAACCTGCTGAAGAGTTAGCCTGAACATCGTCAAGTTTTTCCTTATCTACAGCTTCACCTGTAGTTGGGTCTGTGCAAGATGTGAGAACCTTTTCGATGTAAGGTAACTTACCGTCAGGATCGTCGCCGAGTCTTGCCTTAACTACAGCCAATACATCGTATGGGCTTACCTTGAGTGTGTCAAGAAGGTTCTGTGTAAGGTCTGTCTTTGCTGTATCGTTGTAGTACTGAATGAGGTACTGAGCAAGGAGAGTTGTGTCTGTCTCGCCGTCAGGATATGCTGTACCAACGATGTTACCTAATGAAGTAATTTTCTTTTCCTGGCCACAATCAGCTGTATTCTTCCACTTAGCTACATAGTCTTTCTTTTTTGAATCTTCAGGGTTTTCACTCTGCTCACCTGTGCAATACAATGTATCACCAATACAAGCACCGCTCATAATTACGTTACAAGTCTGCATACCTGTGTTAGCACTGAAGATTACGCAGTAAACTCTACCATCTGATGATTTGATATCGTTGCCTGTCTTTGTGAGGTCGTATGTAGCAATACCTGTTGCTGAATCGTACTTACATAACTCCTTCTTTGTCTGCCATGCCGGCCAATCACCTGTACCGTCTGCACGCCAAATGTGACAGAATACCTGCTTTACATTATTCCAGTTTGATGCCTTAACGTCAAAATAAACTTCGCTGCCTGCACCAACTGCTGATGAATCTTCTGCGCCAACTTCTGATGAGCTGTCTGCGCCTACAGCTGATGAATCGTCAGCTGAAACTGCTTCTGCGTCTGCCTCTGCTGCGCTTGCTGAAAATGCTGCTGTGCCAATCATCATAGTAGCAGCAAGAACAAGACTTGCAATTTTCTTGAACATTTTTAATCTCCTCCTAAAATTGTTCGTGTTCTCCGAGATATTTACATAATACCTCAGTAAAGTTATTATACAATAAATATTACAAAACTTCAATACTTTTAATACATTTGCAATACTATTTAATTGCACAAGATTTTACGTTAAGCTTTGGTAATACTTCACAATATTTTCGTGTTTTTTACTTTTTAGAATTATTTTGGCATATTATTTAAGCATTCCGAATACAGTTTCTTTTACTGTTGAAAGTGCGAAATCAACCTTTTCAGGCTCTTTTGCGCCAGCCATAGCCATATCGGGCTTTCCGCCTCCGTTACCGCCTGCTGCCTGTGCAACCGCTTTTACAATCTTACCTGCATTCGCTCCGATTTCAAGTGCTTCTTTACCGCAAGCTGCCGCAAATGTTACCTTGCCTTCGTTTTCTGTTGCAAGAACTATAACGCACTTTGGTGCACTTTCTCTTGCCTTTTCGCACATTGTGCGGAGAACATCGGCATTTGCATTATCAACCTTGCCTGTGATAATTCTCACTCCGTTTTCAACTTCTGTTCCTGCAAACAAATCTGCAATCTGAGCAACTGCAAGCTTTGAGTTGAGTTCTGCAATTTCTTTCTGCTGTGCTTTGATAACGTTATCAGCCTTCTGTGCGCCCTCAACAACTGCCTTCGGATTGGAAATCTTGAGTGCTGAGCAAACACCCATAATAGTTTCGTTCATTATATTGATGTAGTTAAGAACTCCGTTACCTGTAAGAGCCTCGATTCTTCTCACACCTGCGGCAACCGAACCTTCCTGACGAATTTTGAACACACCGAGAGTTGAAGTGTTCTTTGCGTGTGTACCTCCGCAGAATTCGATTGAGAAATCACCTGCGCTTACTACACGCACAACATCACCGTATTTCTCACCAAAAAGTGCCATTGCTCCGAGCTTTTTAGCCTCTTCAATAGCCATTTCCTTTGTTTCAACGTCAATAGCCTCGAAAATCTTCTTGTTTACAAGCTCTTCAACTTCAATAAGTTCTTTTGCAGTCATTGCCTCAAAATGTGTGAAGTCAAAACGGAAATATGAGTCGGTTACAAGCTGACCTGCCTGCTGAACGTGGTTTCCGAGAACCTCTCTGAGTGCTGACTGGAGAAGGTGAGCCGCTGTATGGTTTCTTGTTATATCGGCACGACGCTCTTCATCAACTGATGAACTTACCTCATCGCCTACTGAAATCATACCGTTCTTTACTGTGCATGCATGGAGATAAATTGTGCCCGACGGATCTTTTGTTGTGTCATCAATGGTTGCCGAGAAGTCCTTGCCCTCAACTTTACCTGTATCACCTACCTGTCCGCCGCTTTCAGCGTAGAACGGTGTCTTGTCGAGCACTATGATTGCGCTTTCGCCCTCTGAAACAGTCTCTGTTCTGATGCCGTCCCTGACAATTGCAACAACTTTTGATGTACATTTAAGGTCTGTATAACCTACAAATTCTGTTGCAGTCACGTCTGAGAAATCTGTTGAATCAGAAATCCACGCATCTGCACCTGCGTTCTTTCTTGCATCTCTCGAACGCTTTTTCTGCTCCTTGAGAAGCTCATAATAACGCTCTACGTCAACCTTGATTCCCTGCTCATCAAGAATTTCTCTTGTAAGGTCAATTGGGAAACCGTAAGTATCGTTGAGTTTGAATGCATCTTCACCGCTTAAAGTCTTTACAGACTCGTCGTCAATGATTGTCTGCAGCATCTTGAAGCCCTGATCGATAGTCTTTGCAAAACTTTCTTCCTCAACCTTGATAACCTTTGTGATGAACTCCTGTTTCTCCTTTAATTCAGGATATGCAGTGAGATTTTCCTTTATAACTGTATCGCAGACTTTGTAGAGGAAAGGCTCTTTGTAACCGAGAAGTCTGCCGTGACGTGCGGCTCTTCTGAGAAGTCTGCGGAGCACATAGCCCTTGCCCTCGTTTGAAGGCATAACGCCATCGCCAATCATAAATGTTGTACTGCGGATATGGTCAGTGATTACACGGAGTGAAATATCGCTCTTATCGTCCTTGCCGTATTCAACACCTGTAATTGCTGAAATATGCTTCATAATATTCTGAATTGTGTCAACGAGGAAGAGATTATCCACACCCTGCATAACGCAAGCAAGACGTTCAAGACCCATACCTGTATCGATATTCGGGTGGTCAAGAGGAGTGTAGTTGCCCTTGCCGTCATTCTCAAACTGAGTGAATACGAGGTTCCATACTTCTACAAATCTGTCACACTCACAACCAACCTTACAATCAGGACTACCGCAACCCTTTTCTTCACCTCTGTCGAAGTAAATCTCCGAACAGGGACCGCAAGGACCTGAACCATGTTCCCAGAAGTTGTCTTCCTTGCCGAGGCGAACCATATGTGAAGGGTCAACGCCCACTTCTTCTGTCCAGATTTTGTAAGCCTCATCATCGTCCTGATAGATTGAAACATAGAGCTTTTCCTCAGGCATTTCAAGAACCTTTGTAAAGAACTCCCATGCCCACGCTGTAGCTTCGTGCTTGAAGTAGTCACCGAATGAGAAGTTACCGAGCATTTCAAAGAATGTGCCGTGACGAGCTGTAATGCCTACACGCTCAATATCGGGTGTTCGGATACACTTCTGGCAGGTTGTAACTCTCTTGCGAGGAGGTGTGATTTCACCTGTAAAGTATTTTTTCATCGGAGCCATACCGCTGTTTATAAGCAGAAGGCTGTTGTCGTCCTTTGGAACAAGAGAAAAACTCGGAAGTCTCAGGCAATCCTTTGACTCGAAAAATGAAAGGAATTTTTCTCTTAATTCGTTAAGTCCTGTCCACTGCATTTTTATCTCTCCTTTTTAAACTTTGGGCAGACAGCTTGATTTTTTCAAGCCTTCCGTGCCCGAGTGAAACCGAGAAATTTTCTGTAAATAAAAACCTGTCCCATAAAAACTATGGGACAGGATAATTCCTGCGGTACCACCCAAATTGACACGAGTTGTGCCCTCTTGAGTAATCGTCAGATTACATATCTTTAACGCAGAAGTACGTCGTGCTTAGTCACACGAAGCTCAGGGGTAGCTTATTGAAATTTTGCCTGAAGCCTTGCACCAAACGGCTCCTCTCTGAAAGGCTCGATAACAACTTGTCCCGTCATCGCCGATGTTATATCTATTAGATTATAAGCCTGTTTTTGGCGGTTGTCAATAGGTTTATTGCAATACAGTTGTGTTTTTTATCTTCAGTTAATTTGTGGCAGTTACCAATACATCAAGTATATGGTTGGGCAACTGACGTTTGAATTAATCTGAACCTGTCTGCTTAAAATTAAAAGATTCAAAGTTAAAATCTCTTCTTGCGGATTACTGAGCCTTTCGGGATTGCGGTGTCGGATTTCATTGTGAGCTTCTGCATCGGGTGCGGTGCGCTCTCAACGATTTCACCGTCCTCGTTTGTCAGCGAAATGCACTTCACGCAAAATGGTATTCCACTCGGAGGGAGAACATCAAGTGTGTCGCCTGTGAGAAATTTATTTCTCTGTGTGATGACTGAGGTTGTTTCATCAACTGACTCTTCGCACACTGCAACTACGTCATAATGACGGATATAACCGCCGTTGTCAGTAACCTGACCCGGTTCGTGGTTGAAGTAGAAACCTGTGTTGTATTCTCTGTGGCTGATTTTTTCAAGTTCTTCCCTTATCCAAGGTTTGAGCGAATAGTTCTCCATATCAGCAAAGAAATCGTCCACTGCATGGCGGTATGCATTTGTTGTTACAGCCGCATAGTACGCTGACTTCGCTCTGCCCTCGATTTTGAAACTTGAAATTCCTGCCTTCACAAGCTCGGGAATGTGCTCAATCATACACATATCCCTTGAATTGTAGAGATATGTGCCCTCGGAGGTCTCTTCAACAGGAAAATACTGTCCCTCTCGCTTTTCCTCCATCAGATGATACTTCCAACGGCAAGGCTGTGCACAGTCACCGTGATTTGCATCTCTTCCCGTCATATAGCTTGAAATCAGGCATCTCCCTGAAAATGAAACGCACATTGCACCATGCACAAAGCACTCAATTTCAAGGTCAGCAGGGATTTTCGCCCTCATTTCTGCAATCTCGTCAAGAGGGATTTCTCTTGCGAGAACTACTCTTGATGCACCCATATTATACAGCACATTTGCCGTTGCATAGTTTGTTATGCCTGCCTGTGTCGAGATGTGTCTTGCCACCTTTGGCGCATACTTCTTCGCCATTTCAAAAATTCCGAGGTCTGCAATTATGAATGCATCAACACCGCACTCCTGCGCATAACTCAGAAAATCAGGAAGTGCGTCAAGCTCTCTGTTGCGTGGAAGAATGTTACAGGTCACATAAATCTTCTTGCCCATTGAATGTGCAAGGTCACACGCCTGTTTAAGCTGTGTATTGTCGAAATTCTTCGATGCAGATCTCATTCCGAACTGCTTTCCTGCAAGGAATACTGCGTCCGCTCCGAAATTCAATGCAGATTCAAGACATTCCATATCTCCTGCGGGAGACAAAATTTCAGGTTTCTTTATCATTGTATATACTCCAGATTTGCGTTATGTTCGTAGATTGTTGATGCGTAATATGCATTGCCCTCACTGTCGTGGCAGAAGTAATAATAGCTTGTACTGTTAGGATTGAGAGCCGCCTTGATAGCCTCCATACCGGGGTTACAGATAGGACCTTCAGGAAGTCCTGCTTCTTCGTAGGTATCGTATTTGCTTGTAAAGCCGTCAGGTGCAGTCTCACCGTTTCTGTAAGGATAGAACTTTGTCGAGTCAAGACCGAGGTTTGACACACCCCAGTCAGCATCAGCTTCAAGTCTGTTGTGGAGGATTGATGATACGTTGTACATATCGTCAGTGTTAGCCGCCTCAGCCTGAATGATTGAAGCGATAATCATAATCTCGTCAAGTGTGTATCCGCTATCGCTTTCCTCAAGCATTTTCTTAACTGTTGTGAGATTATCATAACCTCTGACATCCTGCTTTTCGGTTATCTTCATCTCGTAGTTGTTGAGGAACTTGTAAATTACATTTTCTGCGTCCTCGTTCTTGTAGAACTCATAGGTATCAGGATAAAGATAGCCCTCAAGTTTGTAGTAACGATCTTTGCCGTTCTTGATATCCTTGAGGAAGCTGAAATCTTCATCAAAGTTGTCCGAACCGCAAAGCTCAAGGAACTTGTCCGTTTCACTAAGAACACCGTTGTCCTTGAGAGTCTGTGCAACCTCAAGAACGTTCTGACCCTCAGCTATCATTACGTTTACAGTGTCGGTTCTGTTGCCCGAACTCATAAGATAATTGATGATAGCTTCATAGTCCATATTTTTGCGCATTTCATATGTACCCTGTGTAAAGCCGTCTGTTGACTTTGTGAGCATTGCAAACATCTTAAAATATGAGGTTTCGTCGATTACTCCGTTCTTGTCAAGAATTTCGGCAACATCGTCAAGTGTCGGATTTTCAGGAATTTCTATCATAACAGTCGAAGAATCAGGTCTGTTGATTGCAAGGAGATCGTTCATTCCCGTTATGATGTAAACCGAGAGCATTGCGCCCACTATAACCACAGAGATTACCCACATCCAGCGGAAAACTCTGCGGTTGCGCTTATTCTTGAGTTTAAGCTCTTTTTTCTCGGCTTTTTTGCGCTTTTTGAGAGCATTCTTTGACTCCCTTGCAATCTGTTCCTTTACGTCCTGACCGCTGTATGAGTTCAGCTCCTCAGGCTCATCATAGCCGTAACCGCCCTCATCATCGTAGTTATCCTGAATATTCAGGTGAAAGCTTTCAGCTTTCATACGACGCTGTTCTTCAAGATTTCTGCGGGAATTGTTGTTATTTTCGAGGCTCATTCAAATCATTCCTTCGAGAACACATTATGTGTGTAGTTAGTAAATTTTTCGGTCACCAAAACGTCAACCGATTTATCAAAAATGCCCTTTGGCAATTCTTTTTCTATGTATCGTGAGTAGCAGAGTCCGACAGTTACACCGCCGAAAACATCTAAAAATCTGTCGTAGTAGCCTTTTCCGAATCCGAGTCTGAATCCCTGCAAATCAAAACACAACCCCGGGACTATGCACAAACCTTCAGACAAATCCGTGACTTTTTCGCAGATTTCCTCATCAGGCTCCATAATCGAATATGCGCCCGATTTCAGGCTGTCTTTTGACTCAATATAATAGAAATCCATCTGACCGTGTTTATCTCTGCACTTAGGAACGGCAACTCTTTTTCCGTCTGCAAATGCTTTATTGATAATAGCTGAGGTGTCAACTTCAATTGGTGTTGACACGAACACTAACAGCGTTTTGCAAGATTTGTATTCCTCAAGTTCCCACAGATTTTCTGCAAGACTTCTGTCAAGCGCAACTTTAACTTTCTGCGGACATTCAGCTCTCAGACGTTTGTAAACCGCCCTAAGCTCGCTTTTCTGATGTTTTACGTTTTTTAAAGGCATTGCATTTCCTCAATCACTTTGTCTGCAACTTCTTTTGACTTTGCAAGAGAAACTATTGCGTAACCGAACTCGATTGCACAGCCTGCACCCTTTGCAGTTACAACTTTGCCGTCAGTTTCGGTGTGCTTTGCTGTATACTCTGCACCCGTAAGCTCTGTTTCAAACCCCGGGGAGCAGGTAGCCTTTCTGCCGTTTAACATTCCGAGATGACCAAGAATCGATGGTGCGGCACAAATTGCAGAAACTATTTTGCCGTTTTCATAACAGTACTTAACGCACTCAATTACTTTCCCTGACTTTTCAAGATTGAGTGTACCCGGCATTCCTCCGGGAAGAACTGCGCCTTCAATGCAGTCAAAGCAGATTTCATCAGGTGTGATATCTGCTTTCACCATGATATTATGTGAACCGGTAACATACTCATCTGTCACTCCGACTGTCTTTACTTCGAGCTTTGCTCTGCGCATTACGTCGAGTGTAGCAAGTGCCTCGGTCTCTTCAAATCCGTCTGCAAGAAACAAATAAAACATATCGCATTTCCTTTCAGTTGAGTGTTATTCCGATGTAAACATCGTTAGGAATTTCTGTATTGTCAAGGGATTTTATCATCCCGTATCTTTCGCTGTTTTCATTTATATATAATTTATCGTCCGAACTGCCTGTGAACACAAGCTTTTCAGCCGTTGTATTTTCAAGGACAAGCCTTTTCAGGCTGTCAAAGTCAGCGTACGACGAATAAAAAACATCAGCCTGATTGTCGCTTTCTTCAATCAGTGCAAAACAGTTTTTGTCACGCACAGTTTTTATGCCGTAAATTTTATAGTACTTACTTGCAAATTCAGTGAAATCATTATTCTGCAAAAGAATATTATCTTTATTATTTTCAGCAATCTCAGCTTTTTCAAGCTCTTTTCTCGTGAAAATTCTGCTTTTTGCGGTGCACTTTACTTTGTACCCAAACTTTGCATAAAAGTCGTACAGGCTTTCACTTGCAGGAAAAAGCAATGAATAAACATCACCGTTCTGCTTTGCGTCATTCAAAGCATATTCCATTAAATTTCCCATTATTCCCCTGCCTTGATATTCGGGCAGGGTCGCCACGCCGAAGATATAATGCGCCTTTTTGCCGTTCAGCTTTGCACCTATGAGATACAAAGCCGAAACGATTTTTTCATCGCACTTTGCGCAATACACCTCGGAAAACTTTATCGCCTTTTCAAAGAACAAATCAGTTGCCCTTGCATCTTCATCAAAGCATGCAAGCCAGATATTTTTCAGTTCATCAATTTTTCTTACTGATTTTTCAAAACTTATCATCTTAATGTTGCGTTGAATCTGTCGAGAATAATCACGGGATTATATGAAAGTTTTGACTTTCTCAAACCCTCGATACCCATATCCTCTTCTCTGTTTATATACTCGTATGCAGTAAGAGTCTGCGCAAATTCATTATTGATTACGGCATACACACCGTCATACGACCTCAATGCTTTTTCAAAATTTATATCAAAAACCTTATCGGAAATCTCACTTCCGAGCGTCATAGCTACAGGCTTATCCTCAACATAGAGAACTGCACCCTGCATTTTAAACTCTTGCATATTGTCGAGTGCTTCACGCACGGCTCTGACTTCTTCGTTCTCGTCGGGATTCATATTATTTTCCTTATTCCAGCCAAGAACGACCGAAAATGCGTCCTCTTTGTTTGAACTGTCAATCGTTTCAAAATGGTTATGAGGATAATTTTTATAGAACCTCGAAATATGATTGCGCTTAGCGTGGAACTTCTTGCCCTGCAAAGTCACAAGGTCCTTTGTGAGGTAAAGATAATCCTGATTTTCAGGTGAACGAACAAAATCAAACCTTGCAGGAAACAGCGATTCAAGCAATGCTCGCTGTCCGTTGGTGAGCATCACGATGAAAGGTTTATGATTTCGTTCCTGTGCGTCTGCGAAAATCTCTTCGAGCGCACCCTTTATGTTCTTTCCGGCAGGCATACAATATCCCCACACACTGTCATCATCTTTGAAGTATGCTTTTATAAGCGTTTCATCGTAAATCGCAAATTTTATATTATATTCATTACGCCATAAATATGCGTTGAGCAGATTTACATCGCAACCAAGTGCAGTTGAATAGTCATAGTATTTTTTAAATTCTTCAATCTGAGATTTTTCAATTAATCTAAAATTCAGCATAAAATATCCGCCGTCACTTTTTCGATTTCTTCCGCAATCCTGTCTATAGACTTAATATCTCCGTTTTCACAGCAGTTTATCACTTTCCAGCCACATTTTTCAG
Organism: Ruminococcus sp.; assembly: GCA_045133455.1. GTDB lineage: Bacteria > Bacillota > Clostridia > Oscillospirales > Acutalibacteraceae > Ruminococcoides. Next base: position 1,195 of record JBGUUJ010000222.1, on the reverse strand, counting down.
CCGCAAAAAGTGCGCTTTCTCTGCAATCAAGCAGGAATTTCACATTTTTTTCGTGCAAGTCCATTTTTGACTTATCACCGCCGTAGCGTTTTTCCATAAGTTTCTGAGAAACCTCAGGCTCAACGTCGAGATAGATTACAGCGTCAGGCTTTGGTATTCCGAGTTTTTTATATTCAAAATCGTTCTGCCATTCGATAAAACTGTCGTATTCGCTCTTGTCAAGCTTTGACATCTGGTAAATTATGTTTGAAGTTGCGTATCTGTCACTGAGAATTACGTCACCGTCCTCGTAGTCTTTCTTCCAGAACTGAAGATAGCTTGCCACCCTGTCAACCGCATAGAACGCAGAAGATGCGTATGCATTAACGTCCTCAGGCTTGTCACCGAAGTCACCGTTGAGATACATCTTTACAAGCGACGAACTCGGATTGCTGTAGTCAGGAAACTCAAGCTTTCTGACTTTCAAGCCTTTTTCTATGAGCTTATCTGCAAGGATTTTTGTCTGTGTTGCTTTTCCGCTTCCGTCAAGTCCCTCAATAACGATTATTTTACTTTTCATAATCCACCTCAAAACGCAGACATTTATTCTCTGCCGTATTTTTTGCGCATTTCTTTCTGCTTTCCGCAACACATATTGCCCTCGGGACAGGGTCCGAAAAGACATGACGGTCCGCAGTTTTTGAAAAGATTAGGTGCGACTTTAAGGCATTGCAAGAGCATCTGCTCGGCAACTTCCCTGATTTCCCACTGCGCTCTGTTACAACAGCGGTGTGCAAAGAAATTGTGCAAACTACGCACGTTGAAAGTGCAGACGATTTTAGTTGTTGATGCATTCGGAAGAATGAAACGAGCGTCCTCGTTTGCCTTTTTCTCAAAAGCCGAGAACTGTTTTTTGTTATCTTCCCTGAACTTTGCAATAATTTCTTCATCACTGCCGTTATTATATTCTGCGCTGAAATCCCTGATATAACCTGCAAGAAGTGCATCACGAATTTCGCTGTACGCCTTTGCCTGAACATCGAGTGCATTTGTGTAGGCTTTTAAAGCTTTTTCATTTTTCTCAATCTCAGGCGGAGTTACAAAATCAAACTTTGTGCCGTCAACATATCGCTGTGACTGTTGACTATAGGAGGCTATTCTGTGGCGCACAAGCTGGTGTGAGCAGGCTCTTGAGATGCCTTCGATTCCGAATGTG
>JBGUUJ010000221.1:0-2776 GCA_045133455.1 Ruminococcus sp. | reverse complement strand
GGATATACCGTGTCATTGAGAACAAAGCCTGTCGGCTGTTCAATCTCACGGATATACCAGATGCCGTAAGGAATATCGTTAAAGCTGAAGCTTCCGTCCTCCGCCGAAATAGTTGTCAAGGTTGCGTTTTCCTCTGTAAACTCAACATCTGCGGATTTAAACAGTCCGATAACAGCTCCGCCGAGATGTTCTCCGTTTTCATCAACTTTCCTGCCCGATACCGAGCCGTAGATAAGTTCATTAATAATAGGCTCACCGTTATTTACAGTCAGCTCAACCGTACTCGTCTTTTCTCCCTCGTATTCAAAAACAACCGGATATTTTTTATCGCTGAGAATATAATGCTCGTCAGTTGAAAGCTCTTTGACATAGTAACTGCCGAACGGAAGGTCTGTATTCACATAACCGTTGCCCTTTTCATCGAGATTGATAATTTCTATAAGTCCGTCAGCAGGAATAGAAGTTCCGCTTGCCGAAACAATTTCTTTTTCCGCAAACAAACCAAAGGATATGTTCTTTATTTCCCCGTTTGTACCAATATCAAACGCTTCATTGGTTTCCAGCCACTTTTCAAGATTCACCTTAACCTTCTGTCTGTCATTGAAAAATGAGGTTGCTGTTTGGGTAAGCTTCACGGTCTGATCTGCATAGGTAAGCTCTACAATATGCACTTCGTCATTGAGTACCATACCGTATGGAGCGTGAGTTTCCTTAATGCTGTACTTACCGAGGTAAAGAGTTTTACTTACAGCAATTCCGTCCTTGCTTGTGGTAACTGTATCAACAAGGTCGCCTTTCCTATTGTGTATTGTGCCGTCAGGAGTAATAATATCCTCTGCCGCACGGATTTCATATGTTGCCCCCTCAAGTCCTGACGTTTCATAAACAGGCTGATAAACGGTCGGTATTTCGTTGCCGTCCTCATCAATGCCGCCGCTGACATTTACGCCATAGAAAACCTCTCCTTCCTTTGAAATTGAGATTTTGCCCTTCTGTGCGACATTAGCTTTGTTCACCTTAATCAAAGTAACACCGCCTTCGTTTGTAGAATTTTCCTTTGTTACATCAAAATAAACCGGTGTTTTATCAAGCACATATCCGTAGGGAGCCTGTACCTCAACAAGCTTGTACCCCTTGCCGTAAACAAGAGTTTCAGGCGTGATAAGACTGCCGTTGCTGTCAGTATAGAACGTATCAATCGTCATATTTGACGGATATTTTACCGACATTGTAATTAAAGTATTATCGGCATCATAAATCTGAAATCCTGCCCCTGCGTAGGGAATTGTTTTTCCTGATTCTGCATCCACCTTAACCACCTTAATATAGGATTCAAAAATCTTATCATTGATGATATAGCTGTACGGCTTTGAGTTGTCGCAGATAAATACATCAAAGTCGGCAATTTTATCTCTGCCTTCCCAGCCTTTGGTCTGATGAACTGTGTATGTGCCGTAGGGGAGCTTCTTTGATTTTGCGTATCCCTTTTCATCACACACAAGGGTATCACGCTCATCCGAGTTGGCATTTTCATAGCTTCCTGCACTTTTGAGAAAGAGCTGAAATTCGGCACCTTCTTCCGGAGTTTCGATTTTGGTCTGTCCGTCATCGCAATGTTTGACGATTTCCACATCACCCTTGATTACATGCTCTGTAACACCGACCGAAACAGCGTTATGTTCAACCGTGTAATTCTTCGCTTCTGCACCAACCGTATAGACAGTTTCATCAAGCAGATAGCCCTCGCTCGGTTCAATTTCTCTGATTGTCCAGTTATCACCGCAAACATATTCCTTTGTCGTGAATTTGCCGTTCTCATCGGTTGTGTAGGTATCAATTAACTTATCGCCATCATAGATACCGTACTTTGCTCCAGCAAGTGTAGCGTCGCCCTGTGCTTTCTTCTTTTCGGCATCGGTCTTTTCAACTGTAACGGTAAATTTTTTGAGTGTATTGATAAACTCTCTGCTTGTCACCTTATTCCAAGTGATTGAAACTGTCTGCGATTTCGGTACAACATAGCGAATAGCTGTATCCACTTCTTCAAGGGTATATGGCTTGTCACCGCTTACCAGAATATTTTTGAAAACAGCAACACCGGAATTATCGGTAACAGCATATTCATCTACCTTTGCCCCCGATAAAGATGTTCCGTAAAGGTGGAATTTCACGCCTGCATTGAAATTGTCCTCTGAGGACTTTACAACCTGGAGCTCACCACGCTTTAGAACATTGCTGAATTTTACGGTTGCAGTTTTTCCGCTTTCAACCTTAACCTGCTGTGCCTTTTGTGTTTCGTACTTATCCTCAGTTACCTCGGTTACGGTATATGTGCCGACCTTCAGGTCATCAAGCTGAAATTCACCCTTTGAGTTTGTAGTAACCGTCTTGCTGTAATTATCGGCACCTGTAATCTTGAATTTCACTCCTTCGACCTTTCCATCGTCTGAAGTCTTAACGATTTTCAGACTTCCGGCTGAGGTCTTTACGGCAAAATACGCCGTCTTGGTTTCAGTATCAGACTGAACACCTGTTACAACATCCTGCTTTGATGAGCTGCCGCAGGCAATTAGCGTTGTAGTAACCTTCGGCATTTTCTTTGTTGCGCTGAACACAACAGCGTCAGGAATAGCCTTTGTGGAAGTCAGCGTAATCTTGTTACCCGAAACAGAAGCGGAAACGCCGTCAGTCGTTTTAAAGTCATAGTCTGACAAAATATTGTTGCTATCCGTAAGTGTAAGTGAATACTTACCGTCACTGTACTTTAACTCATTGA
>JBGUUJ010000220.1:0-9584 GCA_045133455.1 Ruminococcus sp. | reverse complement strand
AAAAAAGCTAAAACTTGTCGCCTGAGCGGGTGCAGAGGGCGGCTATAAGTCCGAACACTATTGCAGCGGCAATGCCTCCTGCGGCACTTGTAAGTCCGCCTGTGAGAATTCCGAGTGCACCGTCGCTTGCAAGCGCTTCCTTTACGCCTTCGCTCATCAAATATCCAAATCCGCTGATTGGTACGGACGCACCTGCGCCTGCAAACTCTGCAAGCGGTTTATAAAGTCCGACTGCGCCTAAAATTACACCTGCAACAACGAATCCCGTGAGAATCCTTGCAGGAGTGAGTTTTGTTTTGTCAATGAGAATCTGTCCCACAACACATATAAGTCCGCCCACCCAGAAGGCATTTAAATATTCCATATGAACACTTCTTTCAAAATGTATTGTCATTATCAATAAATATTATTTTCGCTTTTTGTGTAATAATTCCTATCGACCAAAATTTATGTGATGAAAAACTGAAATTTTGTGTTTTGAGGTTGTTTTTTTAGAATTAATCTACACAAAATGGAATTTTTGTAGTATAATCAAAAATGTTCAAATCTGCCTTGAAGTACGGGTGGATTATATTAATTTTAAGGAGTGAAAGGTCACATGGTCGAGGTTAAGAACCTTACAAAATGCTATGGCGACATAAAGGCCGTTGACGACATCAGTTTCACCGTTGAAAAAGGTGAAGTTCTCGGATTTCTCGGACCTAACGGTGCAGGAAAATCCACAACTATGAATATGATAACGGGGTATATCTCTTCAACAAGCGGTACCGTTACCATTGACGGAAGCGAGATTCTGGAAAATCCAAAAGCTACAAAACAGAAAATCGGATATCTGCCTGAAATTCCACCGCTTTATATGGATATGACAGTCAGAAAGTATCTTGAGTTTATGTTTGACCTCAAGAGGGTAAAGCTTCCTAAGAAGGAACACATCGCTGAGGTTATGCGTCTTGTGCGTATAACAGAACAGTCTGAGAGAATCATCAAGAATCTCTCAAAAGGTTATCGTCAGAGAGTCGGTTTTGCTCAGGCACTTTTAGGTAATCCGCCTGTTCTTATTCTGGACGAGCCTACGGTTGGTCTTGACCCTAAGCAGATTATCGAAATCAGAAAGCTTATCAAAAGCCTCGGCAAGAAGCACACTGTAATTTTCTCATCACACGTTCTTTCGGAAATTTCAGCAACCTGCGACAGAATAATCGTTATTTCAAACGGTAAAATCGTGGCTGACGCTAAGACTAAGGAGCTTTCAACTTCAACAACAGGTGAGAAGAAACTCGCTATTGAGGTTGAAGGAAATTCATCAGACGTAATTTCTGCAATCAAGAAAATTCCGTCAGTTATCCGTGTCAGCAAAACTCAGGATTTGAGTGATAACACAGCAAAATACCTTGTTGACTATGATAAGGAATCTGATATCCGCAGGGAAGTGTTCAGTGCGATGTCAAGGATTAATTGTCCGATACTTGATATGCAGTCCGGCAATGAAACTCTGGAGGATATGTTCCTCAAGCTGACATCAGGGGTAGTTAGAAACGGAGGTAACAACTGATGGGTGCAATACTTAAAAGAGAACTTTCCTCTTATTTCAATTCGGCAACAGCATATGTTGTAATGGCTGTTTTCTTCCTGTTCTCAGGACTTTTCTTCTATAACACTTGTTTCCTTTACAACACAACAAGCCTTGCGGGTGTGTACGGAAATATGTTCATAATCATACTTTTCCTTGTTCCTATCATCACAATGAAAACTTTTTCTGAGGAAAAACGTCAGAAAACCGATCAGGCTTTGCTCACTTCTCCTTCAAGCCTTACGGAAATTGTAATGGGCAAATTCCTCGGTGCATTCGTTCTTTACACAATCTGCTGTTGTATTTTCTTACTCTATGCGATTGTAATTTCATTCTTTGCGGCTCCTGACTGGACTGTAATTCTCTGTACATTTTTCGGAATAGAGCTTTTGGGTGCGTCACTCATCGCAATGAACGTTTTCATTTCTTGTCTCACAGAGAGTATGATTATTGCCGCAGTTGCAGGTCTTGCACTCGGTCTTGTAATTTCTATGATGAGTTCTCTCATCAATATGATTTCGGTTGAATGGATTACATTCCTTCTTGAGAAAATCAATTTCGTAAACTACTATACAAACTTTACATACGGTATTCTCAGTATTACCGATATTATGTTCTTCCTGAGCGTAACAGGATTGTTCCTTTTCTTTACAGTCCGTGCGCTTGAGAAAAAACGCTGGAGCTGAGGGAGGTTATTTCAATGAGCGAAAATAAAAATACTAAAGAAAATATGACTCCTCAGACTAAGTCAGGAAAAAAAGCAAAGAAAAAAGGCGGTTTCAAGGAGTTTGTAAAATCAAGAAAAGCCCGTCACGGCACGGTTGCAATTGCAATTGTGGCTGTAGTTGTGGCAATTGTGATTGTTCTCAACGTTATCTGCGGACTTCTTGTTGACAGATTCCCGAACCTCAATTTCGACCTTACTGCAAACCAGTCATTTGCACTTCAGGACGATACAATTGACTATGTATCACACCTCGATAAAGACGTAACGGTAAACATCCTTATGTCACAGAATGATTTTGAGAATAACGGTACATACTTCGTTCAGGCTAAGAATCTGCTTGATAAAATGGAAAGCAATTCAAACGGAAAATTAACTGTTAAATATGTTGACCTTGTAACAAATCCTACTTTTACATCAACATATCCCGATATTGACTGGAACGACACAGCCAACAACTATATTGCACTTGTTGTGTGCGGTGACCAGTATAAGGCACTTGCTCTTGATGAATGTTTTGTTTACGATGCTACATATGTAGAGTATTACGGTTATCAGTTCACAGGAACAACAATTGAACAGGCTGTTGTTACAGCAATTCTCAATGTTACAACTGAGGATAAGGTTGTTGTAAATATGATTACAGGCAACAACGAACAGGATTACTCGGGTGTTACTACACTTCTCACAAAGAACGCTTATCAGGTTAATGAAGTGTCGCTCACAACAGGCGACATCGAAGAAGATGCAGAGTTTGTAATTATCTATGCACCTGCTGTTGACCTTGATGAAAGCTCAGTTGACAAGATTTCCGAGTGGCTCGACAATGACGGAAAATACGGCAGAACACTTATTTATATCCCGAGTGCCGATAAGGTTGAAACACCTAACATTGATGCTCTTCTCGATAAGTGGGGAATGGCTGTCAACGGCGGTTATGTGTTTGAAACAAGCGGTGATTACCTCATCAGCAGTTCAAACCATTATATGTTCATTACCGACTACACCGATTACTACACAGATAAGCTTAAGAATGCAAAAATCCCTGTTGTTGTAAGCGATACTCACGATATTATTATCAACGACACAGAAATGGCTCATGCCCTTCTCACAACTTCAGACAGCGCAGGCGTTCAGCCTTATGAACCTGAAGATGACTGGAATTATCAGGATGCTATCACAGGTGAACCTCTCAACATTGCGGCTGAAGGTGTTGTTACAAACAACGATGAAGAGTCTTCAAGAGTAGTTGTATTTGGTAACTATCTGATGTTTGATTCACAGATTATGAGCTATAACAGCTTCAATAACTCAGGCTTCTTTATGAATATGATGAACACAATTGCCGACAAGGAGGATTCAGGAATTACAATCGAGACAAAGTCTCTTGACAGTGCAGAACTCGGAGTTACAGATGTTACAACACAGTCAGTAATCTTTGTAATATTCGTAGTTGTACTTCCTTTGGCAATTCTTGTGACAGGTCTTGTTATGTGGCTCCGCAGGAGGAACAAATAATGAAGAAAAATACTAAAATTCTTGCAATCGTCATAGTTGCAGCAGTGCTTCTCACAGGACTTATGCTTCTTTTGATATTTATGCCTAACGGTTCAGAGGACGGAACAGCAACAGTTGACGAAGGTATCAGTATGATTACAACTACTGATGAGGACGGTGTACATCAGGCTCAGATCAACACCAACGAAAAGGGCGAGATTGATAACAACAGTTACGGTACTCTTATTGAGTATGTTCCTGCCGATATCGCAACAATTCATATTGAAAACACCAAGGGCACACTTGATGTTATTTCAGAGACACCTGTAAATGAGGACGGAACAACAGAGGCAACTGTTTATAAAATTAAAGGCTACGAAGACAAGGAACTTCAGTCAGGTGTTCCCGATTCAATCGCAAACGATGCCGCACAGATTGCTTTCACCGAGGTTGTAACCCTTGAAAAAGACAAGGCGTCCGAGTACGGTTTTGACAAGCCGAGAGCAACAGTAACCGTTACATACACAGACGATACAAAGGCTGTGATTTATGTCGGCGATAACGCACCTCAGAATGCAGGAACATATGTAAAGTTCGGCGACGGAGATACAATTTACTTTGTATCAACAGATGCTGTTGACTCATTTGACTACGGCATCACAGACCTTATGAGCCTTACAATCAACTCATCAGCAGATTCCGGAAACAGTCAGGCATCGTCAATTACAATTTCAGGTTCAAACTTCCCGAATGAAATTCAGCTCGTTCCTAACGACGGTGTAAAGTCATCAGCATCTTATGTGATGAAAAAACCTGTTGAAAGATATGCGAACGAGGTTGAAAGCAGTAATGTTGAAGGCGCAATCAGAGGCCTTTATGCTGAAAGCGTAAAAATGGTTAATCCTTCATCAAGCCAGCTTTCCGAGCTTGGACTTTCAAATCCGTATGCTGAAATCAAGGCTGTATATCCAGATGTTACAGTGGATATCATCGCATCAAAACCTGACGGTGAAGGTAAGGTTTGCCTTATGGAAAAAGGCGGAGACGTTGTATATGTAATGGCTTCCGCAAACCTCCCTTGGGTTACAACAAGCTACGAAAGCCTTGTTAATGAGTATGTTCTCTATCCTAAGATGACAGCGCTTTCAAGTGTGAGCATCAATGACGGAAGCAAGACATACGACTTCAAACTCAGCACAAAGGAAACTACAACAACAGATGATGGCGGAGAAGAGTCAACCTCAACCACAACAACGGTTCAGTATGGTAAGGATGAAATTGATATTTCATATTTCTCAACACTTTTCCAAAATATCGCACTCACAGAGCTTGCAGACTCTGACGAAGAAAGCGCAAGCGGATCACCTGTGCTTTCAGTGACTTACACATATTCAACAGACGGTTCAAGCGACAAGGTTGAATTCTATGAAACAGGAAACAACCGCTATGTTGCAAAAGTGAACGGTAAGTCTGTAGGACACGCTCACAAGTCAGGAATCAACAAGATTATCAAGCAGGTATCAACAGTTGCCTCAAACAAGCAGGTTGATTCAATTCTTTAATTTAACAGCATAACGAAAGGCTCGGAAGCATTGTTTCCGAGCCTTCTATTCTGTTTACAAACTTAATAAATCCCCTGAACGGTGACTTCGCCTGAATTTACAAAGGACACCTTGCTGTCAGAATGGATAACTTTAAGTTCACCGTTTTTTGCAATTCCCACAGCGATACCGCTGAATCCCTTTCCGTTGCGCTGAAAAGTAACATTTCTTCCGATTGTAGCACACAAATCCGTGTATTCCCTCAATGCAGTTGCGGAAAATTCAAGGTTGGTTTCAGCAAAAACCTTTTCAATTTCCTCAAGAATACAGGTCAAAATCCCATTTTTATCAATGCTTTTTCCTGTTTCAAGCAGAATTGACGTAGCTTTGTCTGAAATTTCTGCGGGAAATTCAGCCTGACTTACGTTGATTCCCACACCGATTACAACATACTCAACAGCCTCACATTCCGCACTCATTTCCGTGAGAATCCCGACAAGTTTTCTTTTGCCGACGATGATATCGTTAGGCCACTTTATTTTACATTCAATGCCTGCGAATTTCCGTAGTGCCTTGCATACGGCAAGCCCTGCAAGCGGTGTTATTGCAGAAACCTCTGACGGTGCAATTCTCGGTCTTAAAAGTATCGAAAACATAAGGCTTTCGTCCTTTTTGCTCGTCCAGCGTCTGCCGAGTCTGCCCTTGCCGTTAGTCTGCTCTCTTGCAACAGCGACAGTGCCGTTTTCACAGCACTCATCACCGTGTGCTTTCATATAATCATTGGTAGAGTCTACAGATTCGAGAACGACAAGATTTTTGCCTATTATTCTGTTTTTAAGAAAGCTTTTTATGCTTTTTTCATTTACAAAATCATTCTGCATAACATCACCATATATTAAATAAGGGCGGAAAAACCGCCCTTATATTTACTTTATAGGAAACTGCTTGGTTACGCTCGGGCACAGAAGTTGTTATTGTCAAAAAGTAAAGCTTTGAAAAAAATAACAACATCTGTAACGAAATAAAATTTATCACGCTTTCTTCATAACAGCAAACAAAGCCTTGCAGATTGCCGAACCGAGAACAAGACTTGTGAGAGCCTCAAAAATAGCATTCACACCTGCAAACATTACGAATAAAGTGATAATGCTGTCAACACCGCTTCCGAGCATCTCAACTACGGCAGTATTTGAACTGAGTTCAGGTGCGAAGAAGAGCCACATAAGTGCGAGGAATCCGACTGTATTCAGCACAGCAGTAAGCGTACAACTGACAGCCGAGCCGATGATTTTAGATTTGTCCTTCTTCTCAATGAGCTTGAATACAAGCGCAGGTAAAAGTCCGCAAAGGATTCTCGGAACAACACACATTATAAACAGCAAAAACGGATTAATGCTCATAAAGAGTGTTCCCAGTGCGTCCATACCGAAGCATGTGAAGTAACTTGAAAGACCGAAAACAAGACCTAATATCGTGCCGTATACAGGTCCTAAAACTACTGCGCCGATTGCAACGGGTAAAACGTTGAGCGTCAGCTTGAGCGGACCGATAGGAATGTAGCCGATACCTGTAAAGGTCATCAGAATGATGAGAGCGATAAGTACCGCTGAGAACACCATTTTGAAAAGTAACGGTTGTGAGTTTTTCTTGCCTGTGATTGTCATAATAAAAACCTCCTGCTGTCTCCCCGAACCTTTTATCGGGTGAAACGCATTTTTTATGTTTGAGCAGACAGGTGTCTGCGTCAACAAACGTCAGGTGCCCAACCGTGAGGTGAATATGGAAGTTAAGTTCCCATATCACGACTTTAAGGTTGGTTTTTAGCTTTGAGCAGACAGGTGTCTGCGCCAACAAACGTCAGGTGCCCAACCGTGAGGCGAATATGGAAGTTAAGTTCCCATTTCACGACTTTAAGGTTGGTTTTTAGCTTTGGGCAGACAGGTGTCTGCGCCAACAAACGATTTAATCAGTATTTCCTTAAATTTTATATACAAGCTTCCTGAAAATATTACCTGCAGTTTTTCTTATAAATAAAATTCAGACCGTCGAGAATAATATTTTCATCAAAAATAATATCGTGTTTACAGTTCTTTATCATCAGCGGAGCAAGACCGCCTGTGGCAATAATCTTGCAATCATTGCCTGTTTCCTCAAGAAACTTATCAATCATACCGTCGAGCATACACGCTGTGCCGAACATAATTCCCGAACGTATGCAATCCGTTGTGTTTGCCGAAATTACCTTCTTTGGTGCTTTCAGGTCAACGGCAGAAAGCAGTGCACCGTTATTTGTGAGCGCATCAAGCGAAATCCCCACACCGGGAGCAATCGCACCGCCGTAATAAGTGTTATTTTCGTCAACATAGACTATTGCAGTTGCAGTGCCCATAAATATCATAATGACAGGACCTTTGTACTTTTCACAAGCACCCACACAGCCTGCAACGATGTCTGCACCCAAAGTTTCGGGGTGGTCGATTTTAATGTCAAGACCTGTTTTAAGCCCTGGACCGATAACAAGACTTTTTACCCCTGAAACGGTTTCGATTGCTTTCCTGAGATTATAAGTCATCTTAGGAACAACCGAGCTTATGATGGAAGAGTTTATACACTTTACATCAATATTATAAATCTGAAAAAACGTGAAAAGCTCAACGGCAAGCTCATCGCTTGTCTTTGAGGTATCGGTGGAAACTCTGAGTTTGAATTTCAAATCATCACCGTCAAAAATTCCGAATTTTATATTTGTATTTCCAACGTCAGCTGTAAGAAGCATTTAATTTCCTCCGATAAAAAAATAAGTGAATATCAATCAAGTATATATCCACAATAAAATTATACCACAAATCTTAATTCTTTCAAGTGAGATATTGAATAATTTTACTTTTATAAGGATATTTCCGAAAAAATTGTTGAAATTTGTTTGAGATTGTGTATAATTAAATTAGTTGTGTTCAACTTGTTTTGAATTATGAATATCAACTGAAACACATTATTCTGAAGGGAATGTATTTAATGGATAGTTCAGAAATCAAGCAGCTTCAGATTCTTGCGGCAAAGTCAAGAATGGGCGCAATTCTCGGCACTTATCACGCAAAATCAGGTCATCCGGGTGGCTCACTTTCAGCGGCAGACATCTTCACTTATCTCTATTTCAAAGAGATGAACGTTGACCCTGCAAATCCAAAGTGGGCAGACAGAGACCGTTTTGTACTTTCAAAGGGACACTGTTGCCCGAGCCTTTATGCAACTCTCGCATTAAAGGGATTTTTTAAGTGGGAAGAGCTTACTGTTCTCCGTCACGTCGGTGCAATGCTTCAGGGTCATCCTGATATGAAGGGTACACCGGGAATTGATATGAGCACCGGCTCACTCGGACAGGGCATTTCAGCGGCTTGCGGAATGGCACTTGCGGCAAAGCTTGACAACAAAGACTATCGCACATATACAGTTTTAGGCGACGGTGAAGTTGAAGAAGGTCAGGTTTGGGAGGCAGCAATGTTTGCAGCTCACAACAAGCTTGACAATCTCACAGTAATCGTTGACCAGAACGGATTACAGATTGACGGCACAGTAGAAGAGGTAGCAGGCATTGAACCTCTGGACAAAAAGTTTGAGTCATTCGGCTTTGAGGTAATCAAAATCGACGGACATAACTTTGAGGAAATCGAAGCTGCTCTTGCAAAGGCTAAGACCGTCAAGGGCAAGCCTACAGCAATCCTTGCAAAGACCGTAAAGGGCAAGGGCGTTTCATTTATGGAAAATCAGGTTGGCTGGCACGGAACAGCACCTAACAAGGAGCAGTACGAGCAGGCTACAGCCGAGCTTCAGGCTGAGATTGACAGATTGGAGGGCAATTGCTGATGGCAGACGTAATCAAGAAGGCAACCCGTGAGAGCTTTGGTGAAGCACTTTGCGAGCTTGCAAAGACAAATGAAAACATCGTAGTATTTGATGCAGACCTTGCGGCTGCAACAAAGACAAGTATATTCAAGAAAGAGTTTCCTGAGAGATTTTTCGACTGCGGTATTGCCGAGGGAAATATGGTTGGCGTAGCGGCAGGTCTTGCTTCAGCAGGCAAAATCCCCGTAGCGGCATCATTTGCAATGTTCGCAACAGGCAGAGCTTTTGAGCAGATCAGAAACTCAGTTGCTTACCCGCACCTCAACGTTAAAATCGCAGGAAGCCATGCAGGTATTTCAACAGGTGAAGACGGTGCAACTCATCAGTGCCTCGAGGATATCGGCATTAT
>JBGUUJ010000219.1:0-12424 GCA_045133455.1 Ruminococcus sp. | reverse complement strand
AGGTCTTGACCCATCCTTTGGCGCAGCTGTGGGACTTATATGTATGTTCTGCGGTGTAGTTAACTGCCCTGTCGCTTCGATACTGTTGAGTGTTGAAATTTTCGGTGCTCAAGGGTTTGTTCTGTTTGCAGTAGCCTGTGCCGTAAGCTATATGCTGAGCGGTTATTACGGTCTGTACAGCAGTCAGAAAATTCTCTATTCAAAGCTCAAGGCTGAGTTTATTAATATTAATGCAAAATAAATCGGAGGTACAGTTTCAGTCTGTACCTCCGTTTACTATTCTGTCAAATTTTCTCTGCAACCTCACCGAGTCGCTTGTATATGCTGTTCTCGGGAACATATCCTCTTACAAACGAAAGCGGATAAACGTTAGTGTTTCTGCCAACCACTGAACCAGGGTTTAATACGCTGTTACAACCCACCTCAACGAAGTCACCGAGCATTGCACCAAACTTTTTAACGTTGGTTTCAACCTTTTCACCGTCGCACATAACTGTAACAAGGCTCTTGTCACTCTTTAGATTAGATGTGATTGTTCCTGCACCCGTGTGAGATTTATAGCCGAGAATACTGTCGCCTATATAGTTGTAATGCGGAACCTGCACGCCGTCAAACAGAATTGAATTTTTCAGCTCGGTTGAGTTGCCGACAACTGCGCCCTTGCCCACAATTGCACTGCCTCTGATGAAAGCACAATGACGCACCTCTGCGTCCTCACAGATTATAAGCGGACCTCCCAGATATGCTGACGGGAATATCTTTGCACTCTTTGCAATCCAGATATCCTCTCCCCTTTTCTCGTAGATTTCAGGGTCGAGAGTCTTTCCGATTTCGAGGATAAAATCCTTGATTTTCGGCAGAGCCTCCCAAGGAAATTCCACGCTTTCAAGAAGCGGTTTCGCAATTGTTTTGCTGTAATCATAGAGATTTACGGCAAGCATCTTATCTTTACTCATTTTTTAATATCTCCAATCAAAAGACGTTTGTATGTACGTCTGAATTTTTTACGAAAAACAGCCAGTAGCCGTTTGCGTCCTTTCCTGCAACAAATTCAACATCACCGCAGAGGTACTTTGAAAAGACGTAGGAACGTCCGTTCTGCGGATTTGTAACCGTTGCACAACCTCCTGCGTGTCTCCACTTTTCGGAAAACACATTTATTCCCTTTATCACAAAGGTTTCTTTTGAAGTTTTTCCGATAAATCTGTAATTTTCAGCCATTGTCATCAACCTTCTTATATTTAAGATCGCCCGAAAGCTTTTTGTCAAGCCCTGTTTTTCTGAACACAACAATTGTAATTATTGCACAGGTCACACCGAGCAGAATTCCGCAAAGCACATCGGACGGAAAATGAACATAATTGTACAATCTTGAAAACGCAATCAGAGTTGCCACGGCAAATGCAGGAATACCGAACCTCTTGCCCCTCGACATCAGCACAGTTGCCGCTGCAAACGACGAACAGCTGTGACCTGACGGAAAGCTGTATCCCGACGGCAGTTTGATTGCAGGAATAACAAGCGGATTTTCAACAAACGGTCTTTCCCTGCAGACAATATTCTTGAGTCCGATTTCGCCGATAAGAAATCCTGCAAGAACAGCCGTTATCAGCATAACGCCTGTTGCCCTTGTCTTGCGAAAGCAAAGCATAATTACGGCTGTAATTATCCATATGCCTCCTGCCTCACCCATATAACTTAAAATCATCATAAGTACATCGAGAAAGGCGCAACGCATTGTTTCCTGAATAAAATCAAGGACTGCAAAATCAATTGAATAAATAGTTTCTATAAAATTCAACAGATTACCTCTTTCTGTATTATATCAATCTTTTCTAACATTTTCAACATAAATATTAACATCGGATTTAATTTTTTGTTTCAAATTTGCTTACTTTTGCATAAAGTGCTTCATCAACAATTGCTTCAACCTGCACACCCTCAGCAACATAATCTTCGCAGATAAGTGTGCCGTTTGTGCGGATTTCATTAGCTATTCCTGCATTTGCAAAAGGAATCAGAAGTTTCACCCTCTTCACCCTTACAGGGAGGTTATCGTCAATCGCCTGTAAAAGCTCGTCAATTCCTGTTCCGTTCTTTGCACTGATTTTCACATACGACTTAAAATCCTGTGCAATCGTGTCGTTTTCGATAAGGTCACACTTGTTTAGAACAGTGATAATCGGCGTATCTCCGCAACCGAGTGACTCTAAAAGGTCGGTTGTCACCTGCATATGCGTTCTCGCCTCTTCGCTTGAGGCATCGCACACATTTAAGATAATATCCGACTGTGCCGCCTCTTCCAGCGTTGAACGGAAAGCTTCAACAAGGTGGTGCGGAAGTCTGCGTACAAGTCCTACCGTATCAATGAGCATTACAGTTACTCCGCTCGGAAGTTTAAGTGCTCGTGAAGTCGGGTCAAGCGTTGCAAATAGCTTGTCCTGTGCAAGCACTCCTGCATCGGTGAGGTAATTCATAAGCGTTGACTTTCCTGCATTTGTGTAGCCGACTATCGCACAGGTAATCACACCATCCTTTTCACGTCTTTTTCTGAGCATTGAACGGTGCTTTTCAAGGTCTGCAAGCTCTTCCTTAAGAGTTTCCATTTTACGTCTGATGTGACGTCTGTCGGTTTCAAGCTTTGTTTCACCGGGACCTCTTGTTCCGATACCTCCGCCGAGTCGTGACATCGCAATACCCTTACCTGTCAGTCGTGGGAGCATATATTTCAGCTGTGCAAGCTCAACCTGAAGTTTACCTTCCTTTGAACGTGCTCTCTGTGCGAAAATATCAAGAATCAGCGTTGTACGGTCGATTACTCTGACATCGGTTTCTGCTTCTATATTTCTTATCTGTGTGGGAGAAAGCTCAGCATCGGCAACAATCAAGTCAATTTCCTGTTGCTGACAAACCTCCGTTATCTCCTGAAGTTTGCCTGTACCCACATATGTTGCGGTTTCTATTCTGTTTAAGTTCTGCGTGACTGCAAGAACAGGTTCTGCCCCTGCACTCTTCACGAGTTCAAAAAGCTCTGCAAGCGATGCTTCGGCATCATATGCGCCTGTGTCAACGCTTATTAGCAGTGCACGGGTTATTTTTTCTTCATTACTTTTAAGTTCCATAATATATTCCTTTAAAAATCTTATTTACTATTTTCCCAATTAGTAGTATAATATATTAGAATAAATTTGTAAATGACTGACTTTACATAAATTTTCATTAATGGGGTCTTAATATGGATAAAAAATACGATGTCATAATCGTCGGTACAGGTGCAGCAGGACTTTATGCAGCTATCAACTTTCCGAGTAACGTAAGTGTTCTGCTCGTTTCAAAACGTGAGCTTGACCTTTCAAACAGCTCTCTTGCTCAGGGCGGTGTTGCGGCTGTTCTCGACACAATTCACGACAGCTACAAGCTGCACATCAATGATACACTCATTGCAGGTAAGTACAAAAACAATCTTTCGGCTGTTGAAAAACTTGTTGAGGAAGGGCCCGCCGATGTTCTTAAAATCAACGAACTCGGTGTTGACTTTGACCTAAATGAGGACGGCTCACTCTGCAAAACACTTGAAGCAGGTCACAGCCGTCACAGAATTGTACATCACAAGGACTCAACAGGCAAGGCTATTGTTGACGGTCTTATTGAGGTTGTAAAGACACTTCCCAATGTTACTATTTGTGATAACGCCCTTGTTTATGCAATCAAAAAGGTGTACAACGGTTTCTATCTGAGTATTCTCAGGGACGGAAAAAGCAGTTATTACGGTTGCAGTTACTGTCTGCTTGCAACAGGCGGAATCGGACGTGTTTACAAGTACACCACCAACTCTGCAATCGCCACAGGTGACGGTATTGCATTTGCGCATATGCTTGGTGCGAAAATCAGTCATCTTTCCAGAGTTCAGTTCCATCCGACTGCATTTGCCGCAGATCAGGGGCGTGAACGTTTTCTCATCAGCGAAGCTGTTCGTGGTGAGGGCGCAGTTCTTCTCAACTGCAACGGTGAACGCTTTGCTTTCAACTATGACAAGCGTGGTGAACTTGCTCCGAGAGATGTTGTGTCAAACGCAATCATCCGTGAGTCAATCAGGACGAACAGCGAAAAGTTCTACCTTGACATCACCCACAAGCCTGCCGAGTTTGTAAAGGAACGCTTCCCGATGATTTCCGAAAGATGTCTTGAAGAGGGTATTGACATCACAAAGGACAGAATCCCCGTATTTCCCTGTCAGCATTACCTTATGGGCGGTATCAACGTTGACCTCGATGCAAAAACATCGGTTGAAGGTCTTTATGCCGCAGGCGAATGCGCACACACGGGTGTTCACGGTGCAAACAGACTTGCAAGCAATTCTCTGCTTGAGGCTCTTGTATTTTCAAGGGCGGCGGCACAGGATATTACATACAGAATCAGAAAGTACGGAAGAAAACCTCTCGGAAACGAACCTGCTCACCGCAGTATTGAGGGCAAGCCTATGCCGAGCGGATTCCGTTCACAGATAAGAGAAATTTTACAGGACACTTATTTTGTTATTCCTAAGCCCGAAAACTTTGCCGAGGGCTACAAAAAGGTTGAGACCATTCTCAATCAACTTTTCAGCGAGGAATATGAAATAACACCGAATCTTGTTGAAGCACGAAGCATTGCAATCGTGGCAAGTATAATTCTTGATGAAGTAAGAGAGGGTATTAATTTATGATTTTAAACAGCATTTACGTTGATGACATTATTAAAAAGGCATTGCTCGAGGACATTAACTACCTCGACACAACTACAGACTATCTCATTGACGAAGAGCAGGAAAACACTGCAAAGTTCCTTGCAAAGAGCGACGGTGTTCTCTGCGGTCTTGAGGTGGCACTCAGAGTGTTTGAGATTTTACAGCCGAACGGCTTTGAAGTGAAGATTTTCAAGCACGACGGAGACAAGCTCTCAAAAGGCGACATCATTGCAGAAGTTCACGGCAAAACACGCACAATTCTCAAGGGCGAACGCACTGCGCTGAACCTTATTCAACATATGAGCGGTATAGCAACAGCTACAAACAAGGCTGTTGAGATTGTAAAAGGTACAAAGGCTTCGATTGCCGACACAAGAAAGACTCTTCCCGGTATGCGTCCTCTTCAGAAATACGCCGTAACGGTAGGCGGAGGAAGAAATCACCGCTACAATCTTTCAGATGCGGCTATGCTCAAGGACAACCACGTTGATGCCGGAGGCGGAATTGCAAATGCAGTTGCAAAGCTGAAAACAAAGCTCGGTCATATGACAAAGATTGAGCTTGAGGTAAGAAACCTTGATGAGCTTCAGCAGGCACTCGACGCTGAGGTTGACGTTATTATGCTCGACAATATGAGTCCCGAGCTTATGAAGCAGGCTGTTGAAATCACCGACGGCAGAGCATTGCTTGAGGCAAGCGGAGGAATCACTGATGAAACTCTGCGTGAGATTGCGGAAACAGGTGTTGACATCATCTCAATGGGTGCTCTCACTCATTCTGTAAAAGCATTTGACATTTCTTTGAAAATTGCAAAATAAAATCTTGACAAATTCTGCTTTACAAAATATAATCAAATTGTAAAATAAAATAACACCTCAAAAACAGGGGCGCCGAAAGGCTGAGAAAAGGTTTTACTTTGACCCTTATTACCTGATACGGATAATGCCGGCGAAGGGAGTTTTAATCATACCGATTTGCACTCTTGAAGTATCAGGGGTGCTTTTTATTTTGCAGAGTAACGTTGCTTTATAATTCTAAAAAAAATTAAATGAGGTATGATTAATGAACAAAAAAGTTATGATGCTGTGTGAAAGCGCAGTTATGATTGCTCTTGCAACAGTGCTTAGTCTGGTAAAAATCGAATGGCCTTTCGGCGGAAGTATTACAATTTGCAGTATGCTCCCCATTCTGCTCATCGCCTATCGCTACAACGTTGCGTGGGGTTGCTTCACAGGCTTAGTCTACGGACTTATCCAGCTACTTTTCGGTATGTCGAACTTCGCTTATGCAACTTCGGGGCTCGCCGTTGCAATGATTGCACTTTTTGACTACCTTGTTGCATACGGTGCAATCGGTCTGGGCGGTGTTTTCAGAAAGATTAAAAATCAGGCTGTCGGACTTTGTCTCGGCGCAGTTCTTGCGGGATTTTTAAGATTTGTGTGTCACTTTATAAGCGGTGTAACCGTATGGGCAGGGTTTGCCGAAGATATGCCTGCCTGGCTGTATTCGCTTACATACAACGGTGCATATATGCTCCCTGAAACAATTATTCTTGTCGTAGGTGCAGTAATCGTCGGTTTCGTAGTTGATTTCAGAAGTCCGACTTTAAAAGCAGTAAAAAGGCAACGTGACGTTGCATCTAAATCGGGCAGATAAATTTATGTATATTAAGGTAATATCCCTCGTTCATTTAAGGTAATATCCCTCGTTCATTTTATACTTTACTTTTTCATATATTTATAGTATAATGTATGGTAAATGCAAATGTTGACAAATATCGGCATTTCATAATATTTTTTTAAGGACAGGAGGGACAAAAACATAATGATTAGCGGTGCTGAAATTATGGTAAAATGTTTGGAAGCTGAGGGTGTTTCAGTCGTCTTTGGTTATCCCGGTGCGGCAATTTGCCCATTTTACGATAAGATTTATGATTCGGAAATCAGCCACATTCTTGTTCGTCAGGAACAGAATGCTGCTCATTCAGCAAGCGGTTACGCTCGTTGCAGCGGACGTCCGGGTGTTTGCGTCGCAACCTCAGGTCCGGGTGCTACAAACCTCATCACAGGCATTGCAACAGCCTACACCGACTCTATCCCTATGGTTGCTATCACAGGGCAGGTCAAGTCTGATCTTCTCGGTCGTGACGTCTTTCAGGAGGCTGACATCACAGGTGCCTGCGAACCGTTTGTAAAACACAGCTACCTCGTCAACAAAACCGAGGATTTGCCGAGAGTTTTCAAGGAAGCCTTCCACATTGCCTCAACAGGCAGACAGGGTCCTGTGCTCATCGACATTCCAATGGACATTCAGACAAACGAAATCGAAAACTTTGTTTATCCCGATGAGGTCAATATCATCGGCTACAAGCCTAACACAAAGGGTCACGCAATTCAGGTGAAGCGTGCAATTGAAGCTATTCAGAACAGCAAACGTCCTATCATCGTATCAGGCGGAGGTGTTCTCAGTTCAGGCGTAAAACTTCAATTTCAGGATTTTGCGGAAAAGACCAAGATTCCCGTTATTTCAACAATGATGGGCATAGGCGTTATGCCGAGTGACCACGATTTATACCTCGGTATGCTCGGAACTCACGGAAAGCGTGTTGCAAACCGTGCACTTCACGAAGCAGACCTTGTAATAGTATGCGGTGCAAGACTCGGTGACAGAGCCGTTGCAAGTACTCATCAGATGAGCGAAAACACCACGGTTATTCACATCGACATTGACCCTGCCGAAATCGGAAAGAACGTTAAAACCGAAATCCCGATTGTAGGCGATATGCGCAATGTTATGGGAATGTTAATCGAGAACATCGGTGACTACACCGTTCCGACTCAGTGGAGCGAAACCGTAAAAATATGGAAGAAGGATTTATTCAGAACTCCGCCCGTGTTTGACGGCTACGTTGAACCGAGAACTCTTGTGAGAAATTTAAGTTCTATGTTCCGTTCAAAGGCAATTCTGGTTGCCGATGTAGGACAGAATCAGATTTGGTGTGCAAACAACTTCCGAATTCGTGAGGGCAGATTCCTGACAACAGGCGGTATGGGTACAATGGGTTACTCAATTCCTGCCGCAGTGGGCGCAAAGTTTGCAAGACCTGACCGTGACGTAATCGTAATCTGCGGTGACGGAAGCTTTCAGATGGGTATGAACGAGCTTGCTACAATTGCAGGCAACAACTTAAACATCAAGATTATCATTATGAGAAACACTCGTCTCGGTATGGTAAGAGAGCTTCAGGATATGCACTACGAAAGCCGTCACAGTGCTACAATTCTTCAGGGCGACCCTGATTTCCTCAAGATTGCCGAGGCTTACGGCATTGACCACGCAGAGGCAAGCTCAAACGAGGAAGCAGAAGAAATAATCAAGGGCATTGTTGATTCGGAGAAGCCTTTTATCCTTGTCTGCAATGTTTATCCCGACACTCCGTCGATTTAATGAGGTGAGAAAATGCAGTACACATTATCAATACTTGTTGAAAATCAGGCGGGCGTTCTCTCAAAGATTTCGGGACTCTTCTCCCGCAGAGGATATAACATCGACTCTATCACAGTGGGCACAACAAACGATTCAAACGTTTCAAGAATCACAATCGTTGCAAACGGTGACGAGTATGTTGTTGAACAGATTGAAAAACAGCTCAACAAGCTTATCCCTGTAATCAAGGTTAAGCGTTTGAATGAAGGAGACTTCATCAGCCGTGAGCTTATTTTAATCAAGGTTCACTGCCCTGCCGCAAAGAGATCCGAAATTATTCTCACAGCTGAAATTATGCAGGCTAAAATCGTTGACGTGGCTCAGAGCTGTGTAACGGTTGAATACTGTGAATGTGCAAGCCGTGTGAACACACTTATAGATTTACTCAAGCCTTATGGTATCCGTGAGATTGTAAGAACAGGTACTGTTGCCATTGACAGAGGCACAGCTTCGGTTTCCGTTTAATCTTACAGCATAACATATACATATTTTAATATACCGCAAATCTGCGGTAAGGAGGATTCATTAAAATGAAAGACTACACAGAAAACATGAAAGCACCAATCTATTACCAGTCAGACTGTAACCTTTCTTTACTCGACGGTAAGACAATTGCAATCATCGGTTACGGCAGCCAGGGTCACGCTCATGCTCTTAACCTTAAAGAGTCAGGCTGTAATGTAATCATCGGTCTTTACGAGGGAAGTAAGTCATGGGCAAAGGCAGAAGCTCAGGGCTTTAACGTATATACAGCTGCTGAAGCTGCAAAACAGGCTGACATCATTATGATTCTCATTAATGACGAAAAGCAGGCATCACTCTACAAGAACGACATTGAGCCAAACCTCGAAGCAGGCAATATGCTTATGTTCGCTCACGGTTTCAACATTCACTTCGAGCAGATCGTTCCTCCTGCTGATGTTGACGTTACAATGGTTGCTCCTAAGGGTCCTGGTCACACAGTAAGAAGCGAATATCAGGTTGGTAAGGGTGTTCCATGTCTTGTTGCTGTTCATCAGGACGCTACAGGCAAGGCTAAGGATTACGCACTTGCATACGCTCTCGGTATCGGCGGTGCAAGAGCAGGTGTTCTTGAGACAACATTCAGAACAGAGACAGAAACTGACCTCTTCGGTGAGCAGGCAGTTCTCTGCGGTGGTGTTACAGCTCTTATGCAGGCTGGTTTTGAGACACTTTGCGAAGCTGGTTACGACCCAAGAAACGCTTACTTTGAGTGTATCCACGAGATGAAGCTCATCGTTGACCTCATCTATCAGTCAGGCTTTGCAGGTATGAGATATTCAGTATCAAACACAGCCGAGTACGGTGACTACATCACAGGACCAAAGATTATCACAGATGAGACAAAGAAGGCAATGAAGAAGGTTCTCACAGACATTCAGGACGGTACATTTGCTAAGGACTTCCTCCTCGATATGTCAAAAGCTGGCGGACAGGCTCACTTCCGTGCTATGAGAAAGCTCGCTGCCGAAGCTCCTCACGAAACAATCGGTGAAGAAGTTAGAAAGCTCTACAGCTGGTCAGACGAAGACAAGCTCATCAATAACTAATTTTAGTTCGAGAATAAAAGTCGGAGTAACCGCATACAGCGGTTGCCCGACTTTTTTGTTCTCCCGATAAATCACCGTTACTTGACTTTGGGCAGATAGGTGGGATTTATTTTTGATATCGGTTGTCCAACCGAAAAACTTAGTTTAAGAAGTAACAATGGCTAAGCTCACAATCACATTGAGCTTAGCCATTTATTTTATGCTCATTTTATACAACATTGCAGGGAAACAATGTTTTTGGAAATATTTCTTTCACTACCAAATGATAATGCTTTCAGAGCGAACAATCAAATTAATCAACAGAAACATAACTTTCTGATAACTTATATCATATTCAAATTGGGCATCCTCCGATGTATAAAAAACCACCCCTCGGCAATACTTTATGTAAAGTAAATTGTCGGGGGTTATTTTGTGCAGTACGGAAAAGTTGAAATATGCGGAGTAAACACATCACAACTGAAATTACTCAAGGAAAGCGAAAAGCGTGAGCTTCTTATGACAATCAGAAACGGTACGGAATCCGAGCGCAAAAGGGCAAGAGACAAGATGATTAACGGAAATCTAAGACTTGTGCTGTCGGTGATTCAGCGATTCACAAACAGAGGAGAAAATCCCGATGACCTGTTTCAAGTGGGTGTCATCGGACTCATAAAGGCGATTGACAATTTTGATCCGAGCCTTGACGTGAAATTTTCAACCTACGGAGTGCCAATGATAATCGGTGAAATCAGGAGGTATCTGAGGGATAACAATTCCGTAAGAGTATCACGCTCGATGAGAGACACTGCCTACAGGGCAATGCAGATTAAAGAGGAACTTACAAACAAAAACAACCGTGAGCCTACCGTTGAAGAAATTGCAAAGATAATGGAAGTTCCGAAAGAAACGGTAGTTCTGGCACTTGAAGCGATAGTAGAGCCTGTGTCGCTGTATGAACCCGTATTCTCCGATGGCAACGATACGATTTATGTTATGGATCAGATTGGTGACAACAATGATGACTCGACGTGGCTTGAGGAAATAGCCTTCAAGGAAGCGATAAAAAATCTTTCTGACAGAGAGAAGAGGATTCTATCCCTGCGTTTTTTCAGAGGTAAAACTCAAATGGAAGTAGCAAGCGAAATCGGAATTTCACAGGCACAGGTCAGCCGAATTGAAAAGGGCGCATTAGACACTATTAAAAAGAACATTTAAGTTTTCACAATAACATACCGCCGGACACGGCACTCCGTGTCCGTACAATGTTACATAAAATTTTCTTTTTTGGGTTTCCTCAACTATTGACAAAGAATATTTCTGTTGACAATGGTTCTTACCTTTCCGTAGATGCAGAAACATCCGCAGTCGAAACCACGGATGTCTGAAATATCATTATTTACTTTTCTTCTGCAATTCAGGTTGTGAACGTTCCTGTTGCTAAAAATAAGGTTAATATTATTGCGATTAGTTTTTATATTATCGCCATCCAATCAAGCAACATTATGTACAAATATATCACGCAATCAGCAATTATAAACACAACCCAAACACTGACATTCCGCTTTTCAGTCCGCAACAGAGAAAAATATATCCATAACTTTTTTAAACTCCGACAAGTTTATCAAATATATTTTTCAACAAATTCTTGTATCATATCAAGCACCGTACTTGACCAAAACTGTCTGTCACCATGATGTGCTCCTTCGATTTGATATAAAGAAACATCTTTTCCAGCTGTTTTCAAAGCCTCATACAATTCACAACTTTGTCCGAAAGGAACTAATTCATCATTACTTCCGTGAAACATTATTACAGGCGGAACTGCTCTTTCATTACTGATGTAATTCTTTATAATTGTAGGTTCAACAAGTTCAGGATGTTTTGGCACCTCATAACCACCAATCATACACCCTTCGGGACTATCAGCTGTTCTGTGATCCTGCGATGATGGTTCGTCATTCATAGTTGAGATATCGGTAGGTCCGTAAAAATCAATAATTCCCTTTACGCTGTAATCAGATTCACGAACTATTTCATCTTCCAATTCAGCTATGCCATATGTGAGACCTGTCATCAACGCAGTATATCCACCTGATGAATCCCCCATAACGAACACCTTGTCAGTATCAATGTTATACTTTTCAGCGTTATTCTTCATAAAGAGTATACCCGCTTTAGCATCCAAAACAAACGCAGGAAACGGAGAATCTTCCGAACCTCGGTATTCTAGCAAAGTAACCGCATATCCTCTTACGGCAAGTAAAGCAAGCTGTGCGACTCTTTCTTTTACATTCTGTCTGTGAAATGCCGAACCGGGAACATATACTATCAACGGAGTTTTACTATTCGGATTAATGGGTTTTATTATTTGCATAAATAGCTTATGACCATTCCTGTCAATATACTCAACATCAAAATCGTATGAAAGCTCATAATTATCGCAAACAGGATCAATCACATTCATACCATCTGCCGTTGCGTTACTTCTCGGAAATTTATCTCTTGATACATTTATAGGTTCCATATTATTCTCCTGAATTAAATTAATATTAATCACAGTATAATATTCAAAATTATAAATTTCAACAACCTGATTATGCTATTTTGATTAAATTTGATATTTCACTGTCAAGGGGGGTATTATTTGGCGGTTACTTTT
>JBGUUJ010000218.1:0-2568 GCA_045133455.1 Ruminococcus sp. | reverse complement strand
CCTCGTTAAGCTTTGCACAAAACGCCTCAACTTCATCAAGGCAACCCTTTCCAAAGCCTTTCAAACTCATCAAATAAGTAATTGTTTTTTTTAATAAATCTGCAACTGTTGTTATCCCGTTTTCGTTAAAGCGATTTATTGAACGAACAGAAAAAGGTAGCGTTGTCAGGAAAACATCAGCGTATTCATCTGCGTTAAGGTTATATCTTTCGTAAAGAGGTTTATCTGTAAACGATGTATATTCCACTAGCCTAACTCCTAACTAATAGTCTTAAAACAGGATACACCGTCGCATCCTATCCGCATTATAACACAATATATGTCCTATAAAACGGACTTTTATCATCAAACAGTATTATATATCAGTTAACGGCTTAAAATCTAATTTTTTTTAAAAGCTCATTACCTTTTCCTGTCACTTGAGCATATACATTGAATTATATCACTTAAGCCTTATTTTCACAAGAGATTTTGTCGTAATTTGTGATATTTACCAACTTTCAAACACTGTTTTTTATCAAAATTACTACAACAGGTTACAAATGTATCCTACATTTATTCACAGCAAGGTATCTTTTATCATTCTGTTAACTGAATGTATTTTCAAAACCAAGCTCAAAACCTATAATGAAACTTGTCTCTTCATAGATAAATACAAAGATTTTTATAACACCCACAGAATTCAACTTAAAACAAAACTGGCACCACTCGAAAAGCGATGTCAGTATATTGCTTAAATTTTAATATTCTCTACCATTAGGAGCCTTTTTGTACTGTATTTACATTTGGAGCAGTGCACTAATGATAGCAACTTTAATTGTGTAATTTATTTCATTCAGCACCTATATAATCTAAAAGATTTTCAACCTCGCAGAAAGACTTCTCGTATTTGAAATTGCGACTCGGATAGACCTTGAATGCTTCTACCTCATCCATAAGTATTTCAATTATATCACTCATCCCTATTTCGCCTTCTTCATATTCTTCTTGCGTTTTTTCATCAAGTACCTCAAAACCATCTTCTGTTTGACACCATTTAACTAATAATTCTCCATTCTCATAATTTGCCCAAAGTACGGTTATTCCTCCTCCGCAAGAATATTCATATTGTATTTTGTAATCGAATGCAGCGTTTGTGAACAATTTGTAAACTGTCCGATTTCTTATTGCAATTAAGAATTTGCAAACATTTTTAGATAATTAAAAAATACTCTTATTATCATTATTAAACCTATATTTATTTTATCATTTACAATCCTAAATTAAACCTTTCTCCTAAACATTTCAAAATTCTTTTAAAATGTACAGTAAACTACTTTTTCCACCTTTAGCACGATATCTTTGAACAGTTTCAATAAGTCCAGCTTTGCGTAAATCCTTTATCGCTCTGCGAACTGTGGCTTGAGAAAGCTTTATTTCTTTTGCGATAGTAGGAACAGAGGGCCAACATTCTCCATTTTTGTTGGCTCGGTCGTAGAGGTAAACATACACAGCAACGGCTCGGTGTGGTAAATCCATTTGATATAAAAATGTTAATCTACTCATCTTCAGCTACCTCCTGTGTTGGTCGTTCGGTTCTTAGTGGAGCTTGTTTTTCTTTAGGCTGTTTATTATCTTTATTTTCAATACCTTTTACTGTTTTAGTTTTATCAAGAAAATCAGGACTGTAAGATTCAATAATCTTATCCATCAACTCTGTACTATTGGCATAGGTAACCTGACGATTTCCGTTTTCTTCAACAGTATATGACTCTTCAAATTTGATACCCCACTCAAAAAATAATTTAAGTTTCACTTTCATAGGATAGAATCCTGTTTTCATAACAACAAATGTTCCTTTAGATAAGGATTTTAATTCATCGGGAGTCATCAATGGTCGCTCTATCATCTGCAGGGATTGTGATGGGTCATTTTTGCTTTTGCTGACAGAACCACTCATCACTGTTCTACTACCAAGAGATTTTGACAATATTTCTGCACTTGTGCTATTCGGAGCAAATCCACCAAAAATTGTAAGCTGTGTGTTATCAATGATAATATCTGCTCCCTCTTTACCATAATTCTTCTCAAGCTGTGCAAAGGATTGAATAATTGGTACTATCTGCAATTTACGAGAACGAGATGCTGAGAACATCATCTCAGCAGAATCAATCTTGGGCAGAGATTGCGATAGGTAAAGCTTTGATACTATCTCCACCTTTTCCCCCGCCTAGCACCGTGCGTGAGCCTTTCGGACTCACACGGCGCCCCATCGATATTAATATTTCTGTTTATTTAGTGTTAACTTCAAAGTATAAAAAAATTAAATTGCAGTATTACCTGCTAAAACTCGAAACTTATTTATTTTATCAAGTTGAGACCTATCGGGTTTGATTTTATTTAGATATGTTTGTATAGTTTCTTTATTGGTTGCGTGTATAAGAATATGAATATCTTTATGGATAATTATTAAGTTTTTATACTTATCATCGCCACCCATACTTAACGTTTTTATATGGTGACAGTGTATTTCATCAATCCATAATGTGTTTCCTGTTACAGCACACTTTCCATATTGTGATGCATAAA
>JBGUUJ010000217.1:0-14616 GCA_045133455.1 Ruminococcus sp. | reverse complement strand
TGCCCGAGTGCTTTGGCTCGCAAAATCCTGCGGCACTCGTGGCAGCGGCATTCACGCTTACAGACGGAGAATATCGTCTTGAATCGGAAAAGAAGTCTGAAAAAACCACACAGCCGACCGAAGAAAAGGAAACTCAGCCTGAAGATGAAGAAAACGAAATTGCTTCACCAAAAATCCGTGATAAGTCCGGGTATTACGATTCCTACGCAGAGCACGAGGGAGAGGCGAAGTATGAGGTTGCAGAGCAGACATATGCGGCAGACGGAACACAAGTTGACTCCTGCTACATAAAGAACAAGACAGGTCTTGAACTTGATTTTGAGTCAATACTCAGTAAAAGTCTTACATTCGACATCAAGGAGAATACGGATTCACCGCAGGTGCTCATCTATCATACGCACACGAGTGAATCATATATGGACGAGGACGTTGACTATTTTTACGAGAGCTTTTATTCGAGAACCCAGAATTCGGATTTTAATGTTGTGGGAGTGGGCGATGTTATAACTGAAACTCTCAATAAAAAAGGAATAAAAACCCTGCACGATAAGACTGTGCACGACTCTACATACGACGGTTCATATGATAGAAGTGTGCAGACGGTTTTCAGCGATATGGAGGAGTATAAGGACATAAAGGTGGTGCTCGACATTCACCGTGATGCGATAGGAACCGAAGAACGCAAGATAAAGCCTGTGTTTGAGTATAACGGCAAAAAGGGTGCGCAGATAATGATTATGTCGGGGTGCGATACCAACGGTGAACGGAATTTTGAGAATTGGCAGAACAACCTGAGCTTTGCGCTGAAAATACAGAACACCGCTGAAAAGATGTATCCGAATATGACACGTCCGATAAATTTCGGGTATTTTGCGTATAACGAGTATGTTTGCGATGGTTCACTTCTGATAGAAGTCGGAACAGAGGCAAATTCAATTGAGGAGGCAGAGTACACGGGCGAACTACTTGCAAATGTGCTGTATGAGGTGCTGAAGTGAAAATTGGGCAACTGTTGTGTTTTCGGCAAGAGCAGAGCCCCTGCCCTACAAAGTATAAAACAACGTAACGGTCGGGCAACCGTTGTGAAAAAGCTAACCGACTTTTATCCTCGAATTACGAGCCGAGGTACTCGGCAATGTAGCAGCCACCGATATATCAAGTTTACGGTTGGGCACGAAACGTTTCATATAAAAACAACCTGTCTGCCCAAAGTTAAAAAGCTAAAAAATAAAATACTTGCAATGGGTGGGTTTGTTTGGTATAATCAAATATATATACGCCAAGAAAATATTAACGGAGTATTAAAATGAAGTCAGAAAAATTTCTCAAAAGGGCAGGTTGTCTGCTTTTTATGATAATAATGACGCTTTTGAGCACGTTTGCGGTGTCTGCCGTTGACCTCGACGGTGACGGCATTGATGACGAAGTGACGACAGAAGCTCCTTATATTGAGGAAACTACGGTTTATGTCGAGCCTGAAACTGAGCCTTATGTAGAAACTACGGTGTACGTTGAGCCTGAAACTGAGCCGTATGTTGAAACAACTGTATATATTGAGCCTGAAACCGAAGCTCCTCAGGTGCAGACCGAAGAGCAGACTCAGTATGTTCAGTCTGAAGTTCAGTCAACAACAACTTATATAGACTCTCCGACAGTTTCAAAGACTGTCAGCCGGAAAAAGTACACCACAAACTACACTGCGGGTATCGTGTCGTGGATATGCGTAGGTGTCGGTGTGCTTGTTGTTGCGGTGGTTCTCATCAGCAACAAGGTAAGCGGAAAGGCGAACCGCAGAAGATGAACAGTCTGAAAATCGGTAATGTAACGCTTAACTCAAGAGCCGTGCTTGCGCCTATGGCAGGTATCAGCGATAAAGCGTACAGAGAACTGTGCGTCAGATTCGGAGCAGGGTACTGTGTCAGTGAAATGGTAAGCTCGAAAGCTCTGTCTTTCAAAAGCAGGAAGAGCGAGGATCTGATGCAGATTTCGGATTTTGAACGTCCCTGCGGAATCCAGATATTCGGTGACGACCCCGAATGTATGGCTCAGGCGGCTGAGCACGCAATGAAGAACTCACCCGATATAATTGATATAAATATGGGCTGTCCTGCGCCAAAGATAAGTTCCAACGGCAGCGGAAGTGCTTTAATGCGCAACCCTAACCTTTGCGGAGAAATTGTACAGGCTGTTGTAAAAATCAGTAATGTTCCTGTCACGGTGAAAATCCGAAAAGGCTGGGACGATGAAAACGCAAATGCCGTTGAGGTTGCAAAAATCTGCGAACAGGCAGGGGCATCGGCTATAACAGTTCACGGCAGGACGAGAATGCAGTATTACAAACCGCCTGTTGATTACGACATAATAAGGCAGGTTAAGAGAGCAGTAAGCATACCTGTTATCGCAAACGGAGATATCGACTCCGCCGAAAAAGCGAAACAGGTTATGGAGCTTACTGAATGTGACCTGATTATGGTGGGAAGAGCAACCCTCGGCAATCCGTGGATATTCTCACAGATAAATTCGTATCTCGAAAATCCCGAAAAGCCTCTGCATTATCCGTCACTTGAGGAAAGACTCGACGTTATGACGGAACACATCGAAAAAATGGTGGAGTACAAGGGCGAACATATGGCTCTATTGCAGGCGAGAAAGCTCGTTGCAGGGTATTTCAAGGGTATGAGGGGAGCGGCAACGCTCAGAAACGAAGCGGGAAGAATTTCTACGCTTGAAGATTTGTATATATTAAAGAAAAAGGCTTTATCAGCCAGCTTCTGATATAAAATTAAGCAATAGATAGGGGAATTTAAAATGAGTGAATTGACAAACATCGCAGCACTTGAATTTCTTAACAGCTATGACCCTGAAGTGGGACAGGCTATGACAGATGAGCTCGGCAGACAGCGCAGAAACCTTGAGCTTATCGCCAGCGAAAACATCGTAACACCTGCCGTAATGGCAGCAATGGGCAGCCACCTCACAAACAAGTACGCAGAGGGCTATCCCGGCAAGCGTTACTATGGCGGTTGCGAATGTGTTGACGTAGTTGAAGAAATTGCACGCAAGAGAGCTTGTGAACTTTTCGGTGCAGAACACGCTAATGTACAGCCTCACTCAGGTGCTCAGGCTAACACAGCAGTTTATTTTGCAATGCTCGAACCGGGTGATACTGTAATGGGTATGAACCTCAATGAGGGCGGTCACCTCACACACGGTTCACCTGTAAATATTTCAGGTAAGTACTTCAACTTCGTAGCATACGGTGTTGACAGTGAAACTCACAGAATAGATTATGATAAGGTTCTCGAAACAGCTAAAGAGTGCAAGCCGAAGCTCATCGTAGCAGGTGCTTCAGCATATCCGAGAATCATTGATTTCGCTAAGCTCAGAGAGATTGCAGATGAAGTAGGTGCATATCTTATGGTTGATATGGCTCACATCGCAGGTCTTGTAGCAGCAGGCGTTCATCCTAACCCTGTTCCATATTGCGAGTTCGTTACAACAACAACTCACAAGACTCTCAGAGGACCTCGTGGCGGTCTTATTCTCTGCCGTGAGGAGTTTGCAAAGCAGATTGACAAGGCTATCTTCCCCGGCACACAGGGTGGTCCTCTTATGCACACAATTGCTGCAAAGGCAGTTTGCTTCGGTGAAGCTCTCAAGCCTGAGTTCAAAGAGTACGGTGCAAAAATTGTGTCAAACTGTAAGGCTCTTGCAGATGGTCTTGTAAAGAGAGGCTGTAAGCTCGTTTCAGGCGGTACAGACAACCATGTTCTTCTTCTTGACCTCCGTGACCTTGATGTTACAGGTAAGGAACTCGAAGCTCGTCTTGACGATTGCTACATCACAGTAAACAAGAATACAATCCCCGGTGAGCCTCGTTCACCGTTTGTTACAAGCGGTGTCAGAATCGGTACAGCCGCAGTGACAACAAGAGGTCTCAATGAAGAGGATATGGACAAGATTGCAGAGTACATCACACTCGTTCTCAATGACTACGAAAACAGCAAAGAGAAGGTAAGAGCAGGCGTTGAGGAAATCTGCAAGAAATACCCGCTTTACGAATAATTTATAGAATAATTTATATTTTCGGGACGTACAGGAGTTTGTCCCCTACAGTAAACGTTTCTGCGAGATTTTTGTAGGGGACGACATTCTTGACGTCCCTTAACGTTATAGAGAAGTCGAGGTGATATGTAATATGAAAAAACCGCTTGCTGACAGATTTCGTCCTAAGTTACTTGATGATATTGTAGGTCAGAAGCACCTGCTTGCAGAGGGCAAGCCACTGCGCAGAATCATCGAAAGCGGAGAGGTTCCTAACCTTATATTCTACGGTCCGTCCGGTGTGGGCAAAACTACGCTTGCAACCTACATTGCGAGCAAGACAAACAAAACCCTCAAAAAGCTCAACGGCACAACTGCGTCCACTGCCGACATTAAAGACATCGTGGCTCAGCTCAATACTTTTTCGGGGCTCAACGGCATATTGCTCTACCTCGACGAAATTCAGTATTTTAACAAGAAGCAACAGCAGACTTTGCTTGAATATATCGAAAACGGAAGCATAACGCTTATCGCCTCAACAACTGAAAATCCGTATTTTTATGTTTATAATGCGATTCTCAGCCGTTCAACCGTCTTTGAATTCAAATCTGTTTCGTCCGATGAGGTCGTAAAAGCTGTCTATCGTGCGTCAAAAATGCTTGAAGAGGAACAGAATATTCAGATAGAGCTTCCTCAGGAGTGTGCCGAGAAAATCGCAACAGGCTGTGGCGGAGATGTCCGCAAGGCGATGAACTGCCTTGAACTGTCAGTAATTTCTGCTGATATGGACGGTGACAGGAGGATAATCACACCTGAAATCGTTGAACAGCTGGTTCAGAAAAGTGCCTTGCGTTACGATAAGGACGGCGACGAGCATTACGATATTCTTTCGGCTTATCAGAAGAGTATGCGTGGAAGTGATGCCAATGCGGCTTTGCACTATCTTGCAAGGCTTCTTGAGGCAGGTGATCTCATAAGTGCGTGCCGAAGATTGATGGTGTGCGCCTGTGAAGATGTTGGTCTTGCATACCCACAGCTTATTCCGATAGTGAAATCGTGCGTTGATATCGCACAGGCTGTCGGACTTCCCGAGGCGAGAATTCCCCTTGCAGATGCGGTGGTGATGGTCTGCAACGCACCAAAATCCAACTCAGCCTATATGGGCATAAACCTTGCTATGCAGGACATAAAAAACGGCAATTCGGGTCCTGTGCCACGTCAGCTTCAGAATATGCACTATGACGGTGAGGACAATCAGAACAAGGGGCAGTTTTATCAGTATCCCCACGATTACAGCAACCATTATGTGTCTCAGCAGTATCTGCCGGATGCGCTGAAAAACAGGGTGTATTATGAGTATGGCGACAACAAGAATGAGCAGTCATTCAAGGCATATTGGGATAAAATAAAAAAATAAGTAATTAATAATAAGCTGCACAACTGATTATAAAACATAGCTGTGCAGCTTTTATTTTTTACGACAATTTTATTGATGAGGAAAAATATTGTTTAATTTGCACAAATGCAGGTGCATAATTTTGGAAGTCAAAAGATAAATTATTTTCCAAAAAAGAAAATAAGTAAATGACACATATTGTAAAATAATAATGTAATTGTGGAGTAGTGTTGAGTGGCTACACACATACAAAACCATACTAATGAATCTGGAGGAAAATCATTATGGTAAAAAGACAGCATAAGGTATTAAGTCTTATTCTCTGCTTAATGCTGGCAGTATCAGCCGTTTGTGCAGGTACTGTAGGTGCCTTTGCGGCATCAGGAGATACAGTCTATTGTAAACTCAACAATGGCTGGTCAAAAGTTTACTGTTATATGTGGTCTGACAGCCTCGGCAACAATCAGGCATGGCCGGGCGTTGAGATGACAAACGTAACAGACAACATCTATTCATACTCTATCGGCGCTGATTATGATATGATCATTTTCAACAACGGTAGCGGCGGCAGCGGCAACCAGACAGGCGATATGAGCTATGCGGGCAACGGCAAGATCTACGACCTTTCAGCAGGTTCATGGTCAACATACGTTGAAGACCCTACAACAG
Organism: Ruminococcus sp.; assembly: GCA_045133455.1. Lineage (GTDB taxonomy): Bacteria > Bacillota > Clostridia > Oscillospirales > Acutalibacteraceae > Ruminococcoides. The sequence continues at coordinate 8,507 of JBGUUJ010000217.1, read as the reverse complement.
CTACAACAGCAACAACTGCTACTACTGCAACAACAGCAACAACAGCTACACAGCCTGTAACAGGTGACTATGTTGTTTACCTCAAGAACTCAGCAGGTTGGTCAAAGGCTAACTGCTATATGTGGAGCGACGGTGCGGGCAATAACAAGAGTTGGCCGGGTGAAGCAATGACAAACATCGGCGGTGACGTTTGGATGTACACAGCTTCAAAAGAATTTGCAAACTGCATTTTCAACGACGGAAGCTCACAGACTACTGACCTTAAGGCAAAGTACGGTTACATCTATGATAACAGCACAGGAACATGGTCAGTTTATGACACAAGCCCTCTTCAGGTAAGAGCTTTTTCAGTTGACCCTGCATCAGGTGTTTATGTTGATACAGATGTAACAATTTCAGCTGAAGCTGTGAACACATCAGGTGCTACTGTTTACTATCAGTTCTCAGTAACAAACTCAAACGGTGATACTTCTGTTATTTCAAACTACAGCAGTGCAAACTCAGTAGTTTGGACTCCTGCAACAGCAGGCACATACACAATCAACTTTGATTTCAAAGACAGCGACGGCAACGAAAACAACCGTTCAACAACAATCACTGTTGATGATGATTCAGCTCTTGTAAAGCCTGTTATTAAGAGCGTATTCCCATACAATGCTAACTTAATCAAGGTTGGCGACGCTACAACTGTTACAGTAAAAGCCGGCGGCGGTAAGACAGGTACAAACCTTCTCTTCTACAAGTATGTTGTAACAGATCCTAACAATGTTCAGAACACACCTTACTACACACTCAACAACACTTATTCATTCACTCCAACAATGGTCGGAACATACAAAGTAAACGTTTACGTTCAGGGTTCTGATAACTCTACAGTTAGCAAGACATACGAGTACACAGCTACAACAAGTGATATTACTAATCCGACAGTAGTAACACAGCCTACAACAGTAGCTCCTACAACTGTAGCACCTACAACAGTTGCTCCAACAACAGTTGAGCCAACAACAGTTGTTCAGCCAACAACTGCTCCGTTCATTCTCGGTGACGTTGACGGCGACGGCAGACTTTCAGTTAAGGACGCAACATATATCCAGCACTTCAATGTAGGTACAGAAGGATATGTAGTTGACATTACAACAGGCGACGTGGACGGTGACGGAAGAGTTTCTGTTAAGGACGCAACACAGATTCAGAAGCTTCTCGTAGGTTCAGCATAACCTTTTTGCAAAGACAAGGAGACTATTATGACAAAAATCAAAAAATTATGTGCCCTCGTGCTCGTATTAATGATTGTCATAACTGCAGGCGTATTTACAGTAGGTGCTGCTGAAACAACGGATTCAAATGAAGTTGCAGCAGATTCTACAGCTACAGGTATAACAATTCGTGTAAGAGATGACGAGGTTGCGCAACCATATCTCTATATATGGAACTCACTTCCTACAAATGACGCAATGTCAGATTCTTACCCTGGCGAAAAGCTCGTAAGCAAGGACGGTAGTTGGTTTATCTATACTGTTCCGAATGTTACAAAGGTTAATGTAATTTTGACTGATGCTGAAGGCAACCAGCACTCTAAGGAGCAGAAGCTCGTTTCAGGCAATGACTGGTGGTGCGATAACGGCAAATGGACAAAGTATGATCCGGACAATCTTGACCCTGTTGACAGTGTTGATATGCGTGAAGAAAGTATCTACTTTGTTATGACAACACGTTTCTATGATGGCGATACAGGTAACAACGTTCACTGCTGGGATGACTCACAGGCTAACAACCCTGATTCTGACCCTGCATGGCGTGGTGATTTCAAGGGTCTTGCAGAAAAGCTTGATTATATCAAGGCTCTTGGTTTCTCAGCTATTTGGGTTACACCTGTTGTAACAAACGCTTCAGGTTATGACTACCATGGCTATCATGCAATGGATTTCGGTTCAGTTGATAGACGTTATGAAAGTGATGACTACACATTTGATGATCTCATCAATGATGTTCACCAGAAGGGTATGAAGATTATTCAGGACGTTGTTTTCCAGCATACAGGAAACTTCGGTGAAGAATATTTCTGCAAACTCTTTGAAAAGGATTATACAAAAGACCTTTCAAATCTCGAAGAGTCAATGATTCCTACAGATTTACTCCTCGATACATACGGTCTTGATTCTGCTGAAGATTACTGGGCACAGAAGGGTGCAGTTCAGTATCAGCAGAGACTCAACCTTATGAAGAACCTTAACTATTCAGGTGACAACGGTAACTCAACAGGTAACTATCCTGATACCAAAGATTATGCTATGAACAAGGTATCAACAAGTGATACTTACAATGCTAACAACTACTATCACACAGGTTATTTCCAGAGCCTTAACTGGGACGACTGGACCTGTAAGTTTGCTCAGATCGCTGGCGACTGCGTTGACCTCAATACAGAAAACCCTGCTGTAGCTGAATATGTAGTTGATTCATATTCAGAATATATCAATAGAGGCGTTGACGGTTTCCGTGTTGACACAGTACGTCATATCCCGAGACTTACTCTCAACCTTATGTACAATGAGGATATTTTGGCTAATGCAGCAGGATATGGCAAGTCAAACTTCCTTATGTTCGGTGAAATTTGTACTCGTTACACTCAGATCTGGTATAGAGGCCACGCTGAAGAATCAAGTCCATACTACACATGGAAAGAATCTAACAGCAAGTGGGCTTCACAGTGGAACTGGGGCACATCTGCTGAAGCAGTAAACGAGAATATGAATACTATTTTTGACCACTATCTTGAAGAGGATAAGACTTCTGATGAACCAACTTCAGATAACGCATTCCTTAACGGTATCACATACCACACACCGGACCGTTCAATGGCATCAGGTATGGAAGCTATTGACTTCCAGATGCACAGAATGTTCGGTAATGCAAGCAATGCTTACAAATTTGCAAAGGGCACAGACCAGTACTACAACGACGCTACATACAATGTAATGTATGTTGACTCACACGACTATGCTCCTGAGCAGCCTGATGAAAAGAATCGTTTTGCAGGCGGCACACAGACATGGGCTGAGAACATCGACCTTATGTTCACATTCCGTGGTATTCCTTGCGTTTACTATGGTTCAGAGGTTGAATTCCAGAAGGGTGCAGTTATCGACGTTGGTCCTAACGCTCCTCTCTCAACAACAGGTCGTGCATACTTCGGTGATTACCTCGAAGGTACTGTAACAGCTACTGACTTTAGCGAATACACAGCTTCAGGTGCAGTTGCTGACACACTCGCTTCACCACTTTCAAAGCACCTTTCAAAGGTTAATGCTATCCGTCGTGCTATCCCTGCTCTCCAGAAGGGTCAGTACACAGCTTCAAGCAACTATGTAAGCGGTGGCAATATGTCATACATCCGTCGTTACACAAATGCTGACGAAGGTGTTGACAGCCTTGCACTCGTAACAATTTCAAGCGGTGCAACATTCAAGAACATTCCTAACGGTACATACATTGATGCTGTAACAGGTGATGTTCAGAACGTTACAAACAGCACACTCACAGTACCATCAATCGGTACAGCTAATATGAGAGTTTACGTTTGCTGCGCAAGCGGATTCACAGGAATCGACGGAGCAATCGGCGGTTCTTCTGATTACCTCAAATAATTTAATCATAAATGATTTTTACGGCGTTCCGTTTCTTCGGGACGCCGTTTTTTTCTTTATAGGAAACTGCTCGGTCAGGCTCGGGCACAGAAGTTTTGAAAAGAAGAAGCTGTCTGCTCGAATTAGATGCAACGTCACGTTGCCGTACTCGCTTTTTTAGGGGGAGGGGACGGCATCTTAAAATCCGGCATCGTTTCAAAAACTCGTATGGAAACGATGCTTAACTAAAATCAACTATATCTAACCGAACATTTTAGAAAACGAAAAAAACCGCATCAGATTTAATTACTGATGCGGTAATTTTATTTTATGTTTAACAACTTGCTTTATTTCAGAGCGTTGATAGCAGCCTCGATGAGTGCAATCTGCTCTCTTTCCTTGGCAGCCTGTCCCTTAACCTTTTCGATTACAGCCTCAGGTGCTTTTGCAACGAAGCCCTGATTGTTGAGCTTGCCTTCACTCTGAGCAAGTCTCTTCTTAACCTGTTCGAGTTCCTTGTTGAGCCTTGCAAGCTCAGCTTCCTTGTCAACGAGTTCGTCCATTGGAATGTAAATCTTAGCGTCAGCAGTTACGATTGTTACTGCGCCTTCGATTTCAAAGCTGTCAGCAACCTCAACCTCACTTGCAGAAGCAAGTTTTTGAATGAAAGCTGTGCCGTCAGTGAAAGTTTGAGGGAACTTTGTAGCAACATAAACCTTTGCTTTTCTTGAAGGAGGAACATTCATCTCTGCACGACGGTTACGGATTGCACGGATAGCATCCATAACTCTTTCCATTTCAAGAACAGCTTCAGGGTAGTCAAGTTCTGCTTTGTATTCAGGATACTTTGCAAGCATAACTGTTTCGCCCTCGTGAGGAATTGTCTGCCAGATTTCCTCTGTAATGTAAGGCATAAACGGATGAAGAAGTCTTAAAATCCGGTCAAGTACATAGAGAAGCACCTGTCTTGCGTTCTGAGCATCTTCGCCTTCGCTTGAAAGTCTTGCCTTTACAAGCTCGATGTACCAGTCACAGTAGCAGTCCCAAATAAATTCGTAAACTTTCTGAACAGCAATACCAAGCTCAAATTTTTCAAGGTTTTCATTAACTTCTTTAGCAACTGTGTTGAGTGATGAAACAATCCATTTGTCCTCAGTAGTAAGAGTTTTCGGAAGTTCACAAGGAACATCAAAATCATCGATATTCATATGAACATAACGTGATGCGTTCCAAAGCTTATTGGCAAAGTTAGCGCAAGCCTCAACACGTTTGTCAGAATATCTCATATCGTTACCGGGAGAGTTACCTGTAGCGAGGAAGAATCTGAGAGCGTCAGCACCGTGTTCATTTATAACCTCAAGAGGGTCAATACCGTTGCCGAGGGATTTGGACATCTTTACACCGTTTTCGTCACGAACGATACCGTGCATAAATACAGTCTTGAAAGGCGGTTCACCTGTCTGCTCGAGTGCTGAGAAAATCATTCTTGCAACCCAGAAGAAGATGATGTCGTAACCTGTAACGAGTGTGTCCGTAGGATAGAAATACTCAAGCTCAGGAGTCTTTTCAGGCCAGCCGAGTGTTGAGAAAGGCCATAATGCTGAGCTAAACCATGTGTCGAGTGTGTCCTCGTCCTGATGGAGGTGGTCTTTACCGCACTTAGGACAAACTTTCGGAGCTTCCTTGGCTACGATGATTTCACCGCAGTCATCACAGTACCACGCAGGAATTCTGTGACCCCACCATAGCTGACGTGAAATACACCAATCCTTGATGTTTTCCATCCAGTGATAATATACTTTTTCAAATCTTTCAGGAATAATCTTTGTTTCGCCGTTTCTTACACACTCAATTGCAGGCTCAGCAAGAGGTTTCATTTTTACAAACCACTGTTTTGAAACTCTCGGTTCAACAGTTGTCTTACAACGATAGCAAGTGCCTACATTATGTGTGAGAGGCTCAATCTTAACGAGGAATCCGCCTTCTTCAAGGTCCTTAACGATTGCTTTTCTGCACTCGTATCTGTCCATACCTTCGTATTTGCCTGCCTTTTCATTCATATGGGCAGTGTCATCCATAACATTGATAACTTCAAGGTTGTGGCGAAGGCCTACTTCAAAGTCGTTAGGGTCGTGCGCAGGAGTGATTTTTACAACACCTGTACCAAACTCCATTTCAACATATGTGTCGGCAACAACAGGAATTTCTCTGCCAACAATCGGAAGAGTTACTGTTTTGCCGATGATATCTTTATATCTTTCATCATCAGGGTGAACTGCAACGGCAGTATCGCCTAAAAGTGTTTCAGGACGTGTTGTGGCAAGCTCAACATAACCGCTTCCGTCGGTGAGAGGGTAGCGGAGATGCCAGAATGAACCATTCTGCTCTGTAAAGTCAACTTCTGCATCGGAAATTGATGTACAGCAGTGCGGACACCAGTTGATGATACGTTCGCCTCTGTAAATGAGACCCTTTTCGTAGAGTTTTACGAAAACTTCCTTAACAGCTTCCGAACAGCCTTCGTCCATTGTAAAACGTTCACGTTCCCAGTCACAGCTTGAACCGAGCTTGCGGAGCTGGCTTGTGATTCTTCCGCCGTATTCTTTTTTCCATTCCCATGCACGTTCAAGGAATCCGTCACGACCGATGTCGTCCTTTGAAACGCCTTCTTTTCTCATAGCTTCAACGATTTTAGCCTCTGTAGCGATAGAAGCATGGTCGGTGCCCGGAAGCCAGAGTGCGCTGTATCCCTGCATTCTTCTCCAACGGATAAGAATATCCTGAAGAGTTTCGTCAAGAGCGTGTCCCATATGTAACTGTCCCGTAATGTTTGGCGGCGGCATTACGATTGTGTAAGGTTTCTTATCTTTGTCAACTTCTGCGTGGAAATAGTTTCCTTTTATCCAGAAGTCATAAATTCTGTCCTCAAACTCCGAAGGGTTGTAGGATTTAGCAAGTTCCTTTGCCATAAACATATCTCCTCATTTATCGGGTAAAAACCCTATTAAATATACTTTTATATTATCGCATTTTGACAGTGATTTGTCAAATGATTGTACCTCCGCCTACGACATAATCACCGTCGTAGAGGACTACAGCCTGTCCTTTTGAAATTGCTCTCTGAGGTTCGTCAAAGACAATATGCAGGGTGTTTTTGTCAATCTGCTCAGCAGTTGCCCATTGCTCTTTCTGGTTATAACGGACTCGTGCCTTGATTCTTACAGGCTTTTCAAGTCTGTCGCAGGTTATCAGATTGATGTCGGTTGCATAGAGTTCTTTTGAAAACAGTGCATCATTTGTGCAGAGAATTACACGGTTGTTTGTAAGATCTTTTTTCTTTACATACATTGGTTGAGGAAGTGCAAGCCCTAAGCCTTTTCGCTGACCGACGGTGTATCTGATGATACCCTTGTGTTCACCGAGGATTTTTCCGCTTTCGTCAACGAAATTTCCGACAGGATAGGTTTTGCCCGTGTATTCCTCGATGAATTTTGCGTAATCTCCGTCAGGTACAAAGCAGATATCCTGACTGTCATGCTTGTGAGCATTTATAAGACCGAGCTTTTCTGCGATTTCTCTTGTCTGCTCTTTAGTCATTCCGCCGAGAGGAAAGAGTGTCTTTGCAAGCTGTTTCTGTGTCAGTGAATAGAGCACATAACTCTGGTCTTTTGTGATATCGACTGATTTTTTCAGAAGATATCTGTCTGTTTCGCTGTTGTATTCAATTATCGCATAGTGACCCGTAACAACATAGTCAAACTCAAGTTCGTCTGCTCTGCGCATAAGCTTTTCGAATTTGATGTATCTGTTGCAGTCAATGCAGGGATTCGGGGTTGTGCCGTTTTCATAAGCATCAATAAAACGTGAAATAACGTTTTCCTTGAAGCTGTCCTTGAAATTGTACACATAGTAAGGGATACCGATTTTGTAGCAGACGTTTCTTGCGTCCTCAATATCGTCGAGCGAACAACAGGTTTTTTCCTTCTTTTCACCAATGTCTTCATTGTCGAAAAGCTTGAGAGTTATGCCTGTTGAATCGTATCCCTGTTCTTTTATAAGATAAGCCGCTACAGAGCTGTCAACTCCACCGCTCATCGCAATAAGTGCTTTCTTTGCCATTTTATCAACCAAGTCTTATCATTTCGTCAATACATTTCTTTGCATCTTTTATTGTTGCGTCGTCAAGAAGAATTTCTTCTCCGCCTCTGCCTTCAAGACAGTTAAATACATCGGCAAGTGTTGTTGCTTTCATATTAGGGCATATGAGTTTCTGTGAGTGAATGTAGAAGTTCTTATCAGGACACTCATACTGCAAATGTTCTGCAATGCTGATTTCAGTGCCGATGATGAAATTTTTCTTGTCCGACTGTATTGCATAATTCATTATGCCCGATGTTGAACCTATATAATCAGCCATATCAACAACTTCAGGCACACATTCGGGATGTACAAGAAGTTCAGCATCAGGATAAAGTGCCTTTGCCTTCTTTACATCATCTGTATTTACACAGGCGTGGATAGGACATCCGCCGTTAAGAAGTTTTATGTTTTTGTCAGGGCACTGTTTTGCAACATAAGCACCGAGATTACAGTCCGGAATGAAGAGAATGTTCTTTTCTTCCATTTTGTTTACGATTTTTACGGCAGATGAGCTTGTTACACATACATCGCAGATAGTTTTGAGGTCTGCTGTTGTGTTGATGTATGCAACAACAGCGTAGTCAGGATACATTTCCTTTACCTGTGAAATAAGTTGTTTGTCCATCTGGTCAGCCATTGAACATCCGGCTGTAGGCTGTGCAAGATAAACTTTTTTCTCGGGTGAGAGAATCTTGCAGGTTTCAGCCATAAAGCGCACACCGCACATAAGAATGTTTT
>JBGUUJ010000216.1:0-2132 GCA_045133455.1 Ruminococcus sp. | reverse complement strand
ACATTCCACATAATTTGTGTGGAATGTGTTAGAACTAAATTTTTCTTAAAATGAACTTATCAAAGGTTTTTGCGACACCATCATCATCGTTTGATTCGCAGACATAATCGGCAATTTTCTTGACATCAGGTTCACCGTTGCTCATTGCAACACCGAAACCTGCATAACCTATCATAGTCATATCGTTGTAGTGGTCACCAAAAGCCACAAGCTCTTCTCTTTTAAGACCCAGCTTCTGTAAAAGCATCGGAAGCATTGAACCTTTTGTTACACCGAAAGGCATAATCTCAAGAAAATACGGTGCGCTTTTGTAGATATCAAGAAGTCCGTCATATCTCTTTGCAAGAATTTCCTTGTATCTGTCAATTTCGTCAGGCTCACCGGCAAGAAGTATCTTGTTGATATCAAACTTAATTGCCGAAATAAAATCGTCAACAACAACCATATCCGTTTTAAGGATATCCTTTTCAACATAGGTATAGTCATTGACTTTGCTGTCAGAGTAAATTTTCTTGTCGTCGTAAGTGTTGATTGTAATGTTTGATTCTTTGAGAACCCCCACGATATCAGCAAGATATTCTTTTGGGAAAAGTTTGCTTACAACTGTCTCGCCTGTGGCGCAATTGATGATTTTTCCGCCGTTGAATGCCATAATGTATCCGCTGTAACGGTCAAGCATCAAATCTCTTGCAAGAGGATAAATTCCGACGGGGTGTCTGCCTGACGCAAGAATAATTTTTTTGCCCTGATTCTGTGCTTCAAGCAAAGCGTGTCTTGTGCGGGGCGTAACTTCCTTTTTTGAATTAGTCAACGTCCCGTCAATATCGAGTGCTATTAACTTGTAATCCATAAATTTCACCTATAAATGTGCTTTCCATCTGCGCTTTGCGCAATACTCCATAGTTATTTTTACTATATCACAAAAGAATAAAAATTGCAATACTTTAGTAAAAATGCAAGATTTTTAATTACCTACTTGACAACGCAAAGTAGATATGATATATTATTTGCACACTACTTAGTATTGCAAAGTAGCTTTTCTGTAAAGGAGGTATCGCTTTGTCAGACCCACAACTGCTCAGAGGAATTCTTGAAGGATGCGTCCTGTCAATTATTTCGCAGGGAGAAACTTACGGCTATGAAATCATTGCAGAACTTGAAAAAAACGGATTTGAAAATCTGCTTGAGGGAACGCTTTATCCCGTGCTTACAAGGCTTGAGAAAAAAAGTCTTATTTCCTGTCGAAAAGAAAAATCACCCTTCGGACCGATACGCAAGTATTATTCAATAACGGAATCAGGAGAACAAAACCTTAAGGAATTCAAGGAAAACTACAAACAAATCACTGCATCAGCAGACAAAATTCTTTATAAGGAAATGGAGTAAAATATGAAAGACAGTTATATGTTATATACCGATAAATTACAAGGAGAATACAGCACGGTTTTTGAACAGGTAGATGCGTATGTAGGCACACTGCCTGTTGATAACGGCACCCGTGAAGAGCGTATGAGCGAACTGCTTGATATGTTTTTGAGTGCTCAGGAAGCGGGTAAACCCGTAAAAAAGATTGTTGGAAGCAATGTCAAAGAATTCTGCAAGATTTTCTGTTCTGACTTCGGAATTAAAAATCTACTCAAGTCCATTTTTGATGCACTCCATGTAATAGCAATATGTTTACTGATTTTTTCGGTGGTAGATATATTATGTATTTGCATAGATTATACACAGGGACAGGTTACCGACTTTTGGAACACATTCATCACAACCAATACTTCTCATCAGTTTTTAGGTTTGTTATTTGGAATGATTTTTGGTTTTGCAGTGGATATTATCTTCCGAAATGTTATGTTCAGACTCAAAAAAGTTTCCATTACCGTACTTAAAGCGATTACAGTTTTGGTGGTATTAGCCGTATGTATAATCTTTTTTGTTTTTTTAAAGCCTTTAACTTGTCCTCTCTGGATTCTGATGAGCGTAAGTCTGACATATCTTATCGTATATTATGCGTTTAATTTTAAGAAGGTACTTGAAAAAAAGAACGCAGGAAAAAAGAATTAATAGATAATGATAAAAACTCATTATAAGCAGACATCTTTTGAGGTATCACAGAACCAATAAAACAGCTCGAA
>JBGUUJ010000215.1:0-4399 GCA_045133455.1 Ruminococcus sp. | reverse complement strand
AACCGTAATGTTGATTTGACGTTGATTTATACGTTGTACGGCAAGGGCTCTTCTCTTGCCGAAAACGCAATCAATAAATCAATTATATGGTCGGGAAATAACATATCCAATCATATAAATTTCGCTCTCCTACACGGTGGTACATTACAACCACTTATAATTTAATGCACAAAAACGGCTAATCTCAACTCAAATGTGAGTTTAGCCGTTCATATTTTACGTTATAGGAAATTGCCCGATTTGCCTGTCGAGGCACTCGCTATTTATAAACTTTATTCCTGTTTAAGTCAACTCAAACAATCCAACAATCATTCGTTTCTCTCGCAGATAACAAAATATCTGCCATACTCGCCGTTGTTCATACGGATACAGGTAATCATTGTCAACAAATCTCTGTCGGTTCTGATATAAATATCCCCAGACTCATTAGGCTTGACGGTCTTTGTTTCAACCACCTTGTAGCTGAGGTCTTCCCAGTAATTTCTAAGAGTTACCTCATCACCGATTCTGAGATTTCTCAGGTTGTCAAAGAAAATTCTCCCCACATATCCCGTGTGCCCTGCAATAACGGTGTTTGTACTCTCACCACCGAGCGGTAGAGATGTATATGTCAGATGAGCCGCACCGTAGCTCATATTTGCATTATTTGCACCGAGGTAAATCGGAAGTCGCATACCGATTGTTTCCGCAGAAACATAACCGTAAATTCCGTCGCTTATACCGTAATCGCTCAAATCAAGCGACGCCTGACTGTATGAGTAATTATTCACAAGCAAACTTCCCTGATTTTCCTTGAGGTTCTCGTTATATTCCTTGCTGTTCTTGAGAAGTCTGTCAAGTTCAAGCTTGAACACTACAGGAGTTTCGCTCTTTCTTTCGCCTTTTTCGTCAAGAAGATAACCTTCCTCGTCAACCTTGCCTTCTTCCAGAGCCTCTTCATAAGTGATATCTTCATCAACAATATTTTCAACTCTGCTGTCAAATCTTTCAGTCTCGGATTTTGAAATCTGTGTGCCGATAAAGTTTGACACTATCGGAAACATAAAAAATCCTATTCCAACGATAAGCATAATTGAAGCTATTACGGTAACTATTTTTCTCCACATAATCAGTCATCGCCTTCGTCTTTGATCCTGCTGTTTTCCTTTTTCTTCTTTGAAGAACGTCTTGAAATAACAAATATTACGATTACAACAAGAAGAACAAAGCCAACTACAATGCCCGTTGCAACTGCATAAGGAATTTTATATCCGAGAATGAATACTCCTTCTTCGCTGAAACTTGCAAGGCTTGCACCTGTTGTGACGTACGTTGAGTCATCGTATTCCACTCTTGAACCTCTCACAAGCAGACGATGTGTGTTGACACTGTACGGTGTGCAGGTAAGAAGTGTGACATAATCCTCTCCCTTGGTGATTCTGAGTTGTTCAGTCTCTTCGGGAAGAATAACCGTAATCCGATCAACCTCGTATTTGAGAACCCTGTCAAGAACGTGAATATAGAACTCGTCGCCCTCTTCAAGGTCGGTCAGATAATCAAAAAATGTCTCACCGGGATAGGCTGTATGAGCCGAAATCACCGAATGTGTACTTTCTCCTCCGACAGGAAGAGAGGTGTTTTGCAGATGACCGGCACCTTTTGAAAGAATCTGTTCCGTAGTACCGTGATAAATCGGCAGATACACGTCAATCTTCGGGACTTCAACATATCCGATAAGTCCGTTTCCGTCAACATCAAGAGTACTTGAATAGTTTTCGCCTATTTTCTCATAAGCTTCCATATCGAACGGGTCGGTGATTATCATATTATTTGTCAGGCTGTTATTGTACATATCAGCTTCTTCAAACATCTTGAGCGTCTGCTCGGTAGACATAAGTTTCGTAGTCTTAGTATACTCCTCAGCCTGACTTCTGCTCGCCATATTATTCACAAACGAACTGAGAATAGGATAGCTTATTACTGCAATACCTGCTACAAATATCAGGACTATGGCAAGCATCATTAATTTTCTTTTCACTTATTACTTCCTTTACTTACCCACAACATGGGTATCACCATACATTTCGGCATAAACATTTGTATCAAGTATCATTCTTGAGATTGTAAACATATTTGTACACTTGTTGTTGAGAACGTCAATATCGTCCGCTCCTTTTGCATTTTCAAATGCAGTGTATTCACCTGTGTTTGCGTCATATTTACCGTTCTGTGAAATCCAGCTTCTGTCACCGAACACTACAAACGGGTCTTTGTTACCGAAAACATCGGTTCCGATAATAGTTCTGCTGTCATACTCAAGGTCAAGCATATTGAGCAATGTCGGCAGAATATCAAGGCTTGAACACTGGGTTTCAACCTTTATAGGCTCTTTCATTGAAGCACTCCAGAGAAGCCATGCGTTCTTATATCTCTCAAATGTAGTGTCAACCGTATGTCCTGCAAGTTCATCAAGACCGTTGAACTCATCAAGCGCATAAGGATAGTGGTCGTCAGACAGACAGATGAGTGTATTGTCAAGCTTGCCCGCATTGTCAAGCTCATCAATGAGGTATTCCATAGCAAGATCAAGCTCGATATTTGACGCAAGATAACCCTTTACCTCATCGCTGTATTCAAGGTGTTCAACAAGTTCAGCGTTTCGCTCACTTATGGTATTATATGAATATCCGCCGTGACCGCTTACTGTCATATAGTAAACGCTGAAACTGTCCGCATTCACATAATCTTTCACAGTCTGTTGCATCATCTTAAGGTCGGAGTTCGGCCATACGTCCTCACCGAGGTCAAGTCCCTTGCCGATTGCAGAATAGTCATAACCTATGTTTGTGAGATACTGGTCACGGTCATAGTAATCATATGTATGGTTATGGTAAGCCCTTACCTCTTCAACACCGATTGTTCTTGCCTGTTCACCGAGAGTGAACGGGAAACTGATGTTCTGCTCGGCTGACTGCGAGAAGCTCCAGACACCCGATTTAGGAATAAGACCTGTAAGGTTAGCATACTCACCGTCGGTTGTACTTACACCCCACGCAGGTGAATAGAAGTTCTCAAACTGGAATCCCTCGCTGTACATCTTATAAAGCGTAGGAGTAAGCTCCTTGTCTATACAGTAATGAGAAAAACTCTCGGCTGTGAGAAAAATCACATTATAATCCTTGAACATACCCGTATATTCGTTTGTACTGCTCGGGGTTGCCGAATTGAAATAATCATATAATTCCTTCAAATCATCACTTGCCGCATTTTCAGAAAGAGTTACAAAATCAGTTTCAATGATATGAGGTTCCTGCTTTTTACTCGTATTATCGGAAGCAGGCGCAGTAGTCTCCTGAACAGGCTCTTCAATCTGTCTGATTGTAGATTTATAGCCGAAAAGCATTCTGCTGATGTCGATTCTCTGCATAGTGAAAAGACCAAATCTCTCGCAGACAGCATTCTGCTGAAGTTCACCGTTATAAAGGTTATAATTGCTCTTTGTATCGGCAGAACCTGCATCGAAGTTAACGAACATCGTGCCTAAGAGATGAACAATAACAGCCGTCACAACAAGAAAAATCTTTGCAACGCCCTTTGTCTTTTTAAAGGAATAAATCCTTCTGCCCAAAATAAGACCGATAATAAGAGGCAGAAAAGTAAGCAGAATGAAGAAAAATCGGCTTCTTATCGCAGTCAGAATCATATCAACGGAGTTGAGAGCCTGACCTGTACCGCCGTTGGTGATACTGTTGATTACAAAAAATGTACCGAACACGTTGTTATATACAAGCTGAGCACAGTACCATACCGCAAGGAAAGCCGTTATACCGAAAGCTATGCGCCTGTTGACCTTCTCACTCTTTGAGATAGTGCACAATATTGTAAGGATACAGGATATCGGGATAGTGAAAATAAGCGTGAAGAAAAATCCGCCAAAAACTGAAAAACCCGAAGAAAGCTTGACCATAATCTCCATCCACATAATAACAATCGGAAAGTAGAGAATTGTGAGAAGTCGGCGACTTTTCTTTGTTACATAAAAAGACTCGTCAAACTTCTCGTATATATTTTTACTGCTGTCAATAAAATGATTTTTTCGAGTTACAATTTCATTCATTAAACTACTGTTTTTACTTGAATTATTCAAAATTAACCCCCAACACAACAAGATTTTTGCGCTATACGGTTTTATTATAAAACTAAACAACAATAATTGCAATACTTTTAACTTTTGACAGATAGTTTTTTCTGTTTTTTAATGTTAGATACCCAACTTTAAAGCCAATATATCGGCACGGCAACGTGACGTTGCATCCAATTCGGTCGAGTGCCTCGGCAACGTGACGGTCGAGTGCCTCGACAGGCAATTCGAGTAGATAGGTTGATTTATATATAACTTTTATGCCCGACTTTAATGAAA
>JBGUUJ010000214.1:0-7762 GCA_045133455.1 Ruminococcus sp. | reverse complement strand
GATGATGTTCTCATAGGAGATGTAGATGAGAACGGCAAAGTAAATATAAAGGATGCAAGTTTGATTCAGAAATATGCTGCAGGTATGACAGAGCTTACCGACAAACAGATGTATGCGGCTGATGTTTTCAAAACCGGCAACATTTCAATCCTTAATGCAACTGAAATACAGAAATACAGCGTGAAATTGATTACAGCTTTTAAGGCAGACGATGATTACGTTGCAGATGTTTCAACTCTTGAAAAACTTATAAATGTTTCGTCTGATGTTTTGAGTACAGATTACAGATATGCGTCATATGTTGCATATTCAAATCTGAAGTCGAAATATTTTGAATTTAAGGATAAAGATATCGCATCTATGTCTGAAACTGATTACACAGAGGCTTATAATGAATATCTTGCAGTTTACAATAACTTCCTTACGATGAAAGAAAACAACAATGTAGTCACAGTTTACTTCTGCAATGATGCATCATGGAAGTCCGTAAAGGCTTATATAAGTAACAGTGAAACAGGCAAGGATATCAACAGCCTTGAAACAGCACAGACAATTTCAAAAATTAAAATCCTGGATTGCGGTGCAAAGATATACTGTGTTACTGTAAATCAAAGCAAATGGGATAAGCTTTTGTTTACGGACGGAGAAAGCAACAGTACAGTTGAACTCGATATTCCGGATAAGAATAATATTGGTTATTATCTGACTGATTCTTCAACAGATGAAAACGGCTATGTTATCCCGAATAAATTTAGATATAATTATGATCATAATATATCTTTAAAATAGTCCGGATTTATGATATAATTGAATAAATAAAGTTTTATGGCAGATATGACGTAGTTGTATCTGTCATAAGCTGTTATATCAATATTTTGAAGTGATTTATGGGTGGAATATGAAATATCATTACGAAGTGGTTAAATATGACGAAAATCTTCCGGCTAAGGTTCTTATGCAACACAAACCGGGATACAGGTGCAATACTTTTCTGCATTGGCATAAGGAGCTTGAGTTTGTATATATGATTGACGGTGAGCTTGATGCAAAAATCGGAGGTAAAGAAGTGCGCATAAACAGCGGAGACTTTTATTTTTGCAACAGTGAGGAGATTCATATAACATCAGCTCCTGACGAAAAAAAGACGGTGAAATATGTAGTTGTACTTCTTTCATATGATTATCTTCGTTCATTTCACAAGACAATTGACCGTTATCAATTCAGAATAGGTGACAAAAACAAAACAGAGATTTGTGATTTGCTTAAACGGGTTGTAAGCATTAAAGAAAGTGATGAGCAATATGCAGATATATCTCTGAATATAGTGTTGCTTGAGATATACCGTTATCTTCTCAAAAACTGTACATTGAAAAAAGAAAGTAAGCTTCCAACAAATGTGCCCGAAAACTTTATATATGCGAAAAAGGCGATAGAGTATGTAGAAAAGAATTATAAGAATGATATTTCTATGAAAAGTGTTGCTGATCTTGTAGGATTGTCACCGACCTATTTTTCAAAATACTTCAAAAATGTTGCAGATGTAAGCTTTATAAGATATCTTAATTTAGTTCGTCTTGAACACGCACTCAATGATATGTTCTACGACAATCAGAATGTTACAAATGCGGCTATGAATAACGGCTTCGCAAACGTAAAATCATTTATTGAACTTTGCAAAAAAATCTACGGACACACCCCAACAGAATATAAAAAGCGTATTTTAGCAAATGAGTAATGTATAAAAGTAAAAACCTCTGTGTTTCACACGGAGGTTTTTAAGTTTGATATATTTTTTATATTTCTCTCAGAATACTGAATCAGGTTAAAGAGAGAAGATGCGCCCTTGTCAAAATAACTTGAAATAACGTCGGGCGAAAGCGTGAGGGATAAATCATTTTTCTCAATGAGTGTATCAATAATCTCAAGGTCAATCAGCATAGAAGCAGAAGTAAGATTTTTGTATCTGTTTTTGTCAACCGAAAACATTGTCTGCGAGTTGTGTTTTTCCGAGCAGTAAATGGTTCTGAAAATCAGATATTCGGAACACATCAAATAGTTGCTGACGGCATTTGTAAGCTTTTTGTCGCCAATCTGAGCAAGCAAATCAAATATAACAGTCGTAGTATTCATCAGAAGCTTTCTGTTTATCTGATTTATCATATTTCCTTTTAAATGTCTGATTTCGTCACTCTCGGGAATTTCATCGGCAGAAACAGAAGCCAACCTTCTCTGAACTGTTCTTCCGAGCAGATAATCGCACGAAACCTCAAAATATTCAGCAGCTTTCACAAGAAAATCAAGACCGCATTCTCTTATACCTTTTTCGTAGTGGGAGAGCAAAGCCTGAGAAATTCCTAAGTCAGAAGCAACCTGTTTCTGGCTCAAACCTCTTTCTTTTCGTAAAAATGTAATGATTCTCGGAAAATCGTTGTTCAATGCTTGACACCTCAAATTCAATAATAGTATAATATTCCTTGAAAATAAACATCGGTAAAAACATAATACAATAAGTATATTATATTTATAACCATTTGTAAATAATAAAACGGAGAAAATTATGAAATCTTATGTAATTCACTTCATACGACACGGAGCCATTGACGAAACACTCTCAGGCAAATACATAGGTACAACAGATGTTTCACTGTCAGATAAAGGCAAAATGGCATTGAAAAAGCTTGATTATGAATGTAGATATCCCGGAACACAGGTTGTGTTTACAAGTCCTCTTAAACGTTGTACGGAAACCTGCAAAATTCTCTATCCTGAAATGACTCCGCTTGTAATTGCAAACTTATCGGAGTGCAATTTTGGAGAATGGGAAGGCAAGACAGCCGAAGAGCTAAAAGATGATCCGGATTTTGAAAAATGGCTTGCAGGTGATGCCTCTGTAAAACCTCCGAGAGGTGAGAGTAATGCAGACTTCACACGCAGAATTTGCAAGATGTTCGAAAGCATTGTTGAAGGATTGATAAAAACGGGCACTACAGAAAGTATAATCGTAACACACGGTGGCGTAATAATGACACTTCTTGCAGTTTACGGACTTCCTCAGGCAAAGCCATTTGAGTGGATAATGGACAATGGTTACGGTTATTCACTAAGAATAACGCCTATGCTCTGGCAGAGAGATAAAGTCTGCGAAGTTTTCGCAACAATTCCTGCTGAAAAAGAAGATGAATAAATACATTAAATTGTAGCGTAGTTTACAATCTTTTGTCAATCATTGTGCAATAATAATTTTGTATATAAATATCAAAGGAGTAATAGAAATGGCAGATTATAAAATTACTTTACTTAAAGGTGACGGAATCGGTCCTGAAATCGTAAATCAGGCTGTAAAGGTTCTTGACAAGGCAAGCGAGAAGTTCGGTTTCTCAGTAGAATATGATGAAGCACTCCTCGGTGGTTGTGCAATTGATGCAACAGGCGTACCTCTTCCTGAGGAAACAGTAGCTAAATGTAAAGCGTCTGACAGCGTAATTTTAGGCGCAGTCGGCGGTCCTAAGTGGGATACACTTCCGGGTAATAACCGTCCTGAAGCAGGTCTTTTAGGCATAAGAGGTGCACTCGGACTTTTTGCAAATCTTCGTCCGTCAGTAATTTTCGGACCTCTCAAGAGCGCATCACCAATCAAAGATGAAATCATCGGCGGAAACCTTGACATTATGATTGTCCGTGAGCTTACAGGCGGTATCTACTTCGGTGAAAGAGGAAGAAAAGAAGTTGACGGAAATCCTGCTGCATGGGATACAGAAATGTATTCAGTGCCCGAAGTTGAGAGAATCGCAAGAGTAGCATTTGACCTTGCAATGAAGAGAAATAAGAAGCTCACAAGCGTTGATAAAGCAAATGTACTCGAGTCATCAAGACTTTGGAGAGAAACGGTAATCAAAGTTTCAAAAGACTACCCGGAGGTAGAACTTAATCATATGTATGTAGACAACTGTGCAATGCAGCTTGTAAGAAATCCACGCCAGTTTGATGTTATCGTAACATCAAATATCTTTGGTGACATTCTCTCAGATGAAGCATCAATGATTGCCGGTTCAATCGGTATGCTTGCATCAGCAAGCCTTTCAGATGGCAAACTCGGACTTTACGAGCCTATTCACGGTTCAGCACCTGACATTGCAGGTCTTGGTATTGCAAATCCGCTTGCAACAATTCTTTCAGTAGCAATGATGCTCCGTTATTCACTCAATCAGAGTGAGGCAGCAGATGCAATTGAATCAGCAGTAGCGAAGGTGCTTGAAACACACCGTACACCCGATATTTATGAAGAAGGCTTAACAAAGGTTAGCTGCGAAGAAATGGGCGACCTTGTTTGCAAAGCACTTTAATCAGGTGATTTAGATGCAGTTTTACGATATGCACTCACATATTCTGCCTGAATTTGATGACGGTGCACGGTCAGTTGAAGAAAGTTTAACTTTGATTGATTGCCTGAAAAAACAGAATGTTAAAAACATTTGTTTAACACCGCATTTTTATACAAATGAAATGAGTGCAGAAGATTTTATAGAGAAGCGCAGAATAGCATATGAGAATTTTTTACCGTATAAGCCTGATGATGTAAACATTGTTCTCGGTACGGAAGTTTTCGTAACAAAATTTTTGTTCAGTAATGAAGATTTGTCAGAACTTACATATGGTAAATCAAATTATATACTCACCGAGTTCAGTTACGATTCAACATTCTCAGAAAAGACAATACAGCAGATTGTAATGCTCAAGGCAAATTACGGACTTATTCCTGTCCTGCCTCATTTTGAGCGTTATGAAACACTTGTTAACGATATGTCGGCACTCAGCGAGTTGAGAAGTTTAGGTGTTGTTATTCAGACAAATGCGTGTACATACACACAGAAAACATCATTCTTCAAACGCAGAAAGCTTTTTAAAATTATCAGCGAAGGAATGGTTGATATTCTCGGAACTGATGCACACTCAATGACTCACAACACACCTGAAGCATATTCTCAGGCTGTTAAAATTATAAGTGAGAAGTGCGGAAGAGAAACAGTAAAGCGAATGATGAGCAAAGCAGAAAAGATATTTAACAGTGCGATATAATTTGCAGCCTGTCCGAAAGGGCAGGCTGTTTCGCTTAAATATATACATTAACTACAGATAAAAAACAGATTTCTCATTTATAGTAAAGAAGGAGGGGAAATTATGAACAGAATCCTGCTTGTTGAAGATGATCCTAATATTAGGGATATGATAGTGAAGTTTTTCAGAAAGAAAAGCGACGGAACAGTTTTAGTAGAAACTGCCTCAGACGGAATGACAGGAATTGAAAAAGCTTATGAAAATCCCTATGACCTTCTTCTTCTCGATGTAATGCTTCCCGAAGCAGACGGCTTTGAAGTGTGCAGAGAGGTGCGACGATACAGCGATGTACCCATAATGTTCATCACAGCCAGAGTAACTCAGGAAGATATGCTCACAGGTTATGCAATCGGTTGCGATGATTACATAGTAAAGCCATTTCCGTTGCCGATACTATTTGAAAAGGTAAAAGCACTGATTAAGCGTTCAAAAGGGCTTGTACGAAGTGAAATTCTTTCTGCAGGAAATATAACGCTGAATCCTAATAACGGAATCGTAACTTCCGATAATGAAGAAGTATTGCTCAAAGCAAAAGAATATGGAATCTTGCGGATACTTCTTGAAAACAAGAACAGCATAGTTTCAAGACAAACCCTCCTCAATAAAATATGGGGATATGATACACTCGTAGATGAACGTGTGCTAGATACTCATATAAAAAACCTCCGTAAAAAGCTTAAAAATAACGCAAAGCTGATAAAAACAATCAGACTGAGAGGCTACAGAATCGAGGAATTACAATGAGAAAGAAGCTTGTACGAAAGAAAATAAAAATGTTCACCGCTATAATATCAGTCTTTCTGCTGATAAGTATAGTAGTTTCAGGAATTTATATCTACATAACCTATCAGACACAAAAGGATTTACTCTATAAATCTGCTCAGGACAGATATAATGAATTTACTGTTATATCGAGTGAGTCGGTAAATTATGCATATGATCAGTGGAGTTTTTATTACTTCTATAATCAGAACAGGGCAGAGGACAGTGAATTTGTCATAACAAAAGATGGTGAATCGATAAGCAATAAAAATTATTGTGCACTTGACTTTGTTAATGACCAACAACAAGAAGTTTATGGCTACATATATTTTGATGATTTCAAAGATTTGTTAACTGACGAACAGTACAAGGAAATCACTTCTTATCTTGAAAGCACTGATGCTGAAAAGGATAAAGAATTCTATCAGATTGTATGCAGTGAATATTATGCTTTTGATGACTTTGCTTATAATGCTGAAAAAGTGACAAATGAAGTTGATGAAGCAACTGACGATGATACTGTTATAATTTACAGCAGTAATAATTTCCCTATTTATCCCAAAACACTGAAACTTGTTCTTACAGAGGATGGAAATGCGTGGAATGTACAGGACAAAACCGTGAAAACATATGAACTCAATGCTTCACAACCCGAATATTACTCGCTTTATAAAGAGGGTGATATGAAACGTAATGTAATCAATACAGATTTTATACTCGGAAATTATGCAGAATGTAGTGTGATAGATGAACTTATACAACATCTCGGAGTTCAGTGGAGACCGAATCAGACAGAGAACTTGTTCCGGATAGATGCATTCAATTATATTTATTATGAATATGAAATATGTTATTTTTTACCAAATGATGTCGTCTACAGCGATGGAACATATATGGGAGATTCAGTGAAGGTTGAATATCAGTATGCCGAGAAATTCAATGTCCTTGAGCATTGTATAGAAAGTATCGGAATAATGTTTGTTTACACAGTCATATTGTTCCTGCTTGCAGGAGTGATAGTTGCAGTAATGTCGTGGAGAACAGTGAAAAAACAGATAGTCCTTGAAAAAAAGCGCAGAGATATGATAAATTCAATGGCTCATGATATGAAAACACCATTGTTCATAATAAGCGGATACGCAGAAAATCTGATAGAATCTGTAAAAGATGAGGACGAGAGGTCATACGCAAAAGCAATAGTGGAGCAGACAAATTCAATGAATGAAATGGTCTACACAATGCTTGATATTTCAAGACTCAATTCCGAGAATTTCAATTTGAGCACAGAAACGTTCAGTCTTGCAGAACTTGTGTCAGATGTACTTCTCAATTATAATAATTTCTATACAGAATTCATCATCGGCTATGCTTGTAACAGCAGTGCAGAAATTTCAGCTGATAAAAAGCTGATTGAGTGTGTAATTCGCAATTTCATTGAAAATTCACTCAAATACACCGATGATAAGAATTCTGTCAATATAGTGCTTGAAGAGCATAAATTCTCAATCAGCAACAGTGTAAATAAGGATAACAATATTGATATCAAACACATCTGGGAGCCTGATAAGAGAAAAAAGAGCGAAGAAAGAACAGGTAACGGACTTGGACTTTCCCTTGCAAAATCAGTACTTGAAGTTCACAAATTCAAGTATACCGCAGAACTAAGCAACAGCACCATAACCTTCACCTTTGAATTTTAAAGCAAAACTCCCTTTCGACGATAAAGTGAAAGGGAGTTTTAATTTGGAGCTGAAGATGGGACTTGAACCCACGACCTACTGATTACGAAGAATTTAACAAAATCTTTGTTTGCTTAGTGTTTATGCGGTTTCTGAATAAGTTTTGACTAATACTTGACTAATGATATTTCTAAAAATAACATATG
>JBGUUJ010000213.1:0-2002 GCA_045133455.1 Ruminococcus sp. | reverse complement strand
ATTATGCGTACAATTCCGGGTATGGTAGTTTTAAACCCTGCTGACCACTATGAGATGAAGGCGGCAACAAAGGCTGCAATCGAGCACGATGGTCCTGTATATATCAGACTCGGCAGACTTGCAATCGACAGCTTCAATGACCCTGACACATACGAGTTTGAGCTCGGCAAGGGCATTACACTCCACGAGGGTAACGATGTTGCAGTTATTGCAACAGGTCTTGTTGTAAACGAGGCATTAAAAGCTGTTAAAGAACTTGAGGCAGAGGGTATCAACGCTCGTCTTATCAATATTCACACAATCAAGCCTATTGACAGGGAAATCATCATCAAGGCTGCTAAGGAAACAGGCAGAATCATCACAATTGAGGAGCATAATGTAATCGGCGGTCTCGGTGATGCAGTATGCGAGGTAACAAGCGCAGAATGTCCTGTGAAGGTTACAAAGATCGGTGTAAACGACAGATTTGGTTACAGCGGTCCGGCTCTTGAGCTTCTTGATAAGTTTGAACTCACACAGCCACATATAGCAAAGGTAATCAGAGAAGTGGTTAAAGAAGGCTGAGCTTATTAATCAGACACTGAGGGCTGACTCAAAACCCAATTAGTTTTGAGTCAGCTCTTTTAGTTTTAGTAAGACAGGCGTCAGATTAATCCGTACTTTGGTTGCCTGAAAGTACAATGTTGTTTTTATGCTTTGTAGGGCAAGGGCTCTGCTCTTGTCGAAACGTAACCGATTTATCAATTTAATGGTCGGGAAATTGGGTTGTAATTTTTCTCAAGCCTTCTTCTCGAATTGTTTGCCATGTCCGCAGAAAAAATTTTTTCAATGAATTTTACTGATTGAAATTCATAATAATAACACAGGTGATTACTATGACAAAAACTCTTGATTTACTTATAGCAGGCGGTGGAGCCGCAGGACTCACAGCGGCAGTTTATGCTTCAAGAAGCGGACTTGATTTTCTGCTCGTTGACATTGCATCGTCAATGGGAAGTCAGATAACTCAGACAGAGGACGTTGATAACTACACAGGCTTTTCTAAAGTCAACGGAATGGAACTTGTGATGAAGTTCTATGAGCACGCAACTGCACTTAATGCGCCTATGGCAGACGATGAGGTTCAGCTTATCGAAAAACACGATGACATTTTCACCGTAAAGTGTGCTCAGAATGAATACAAGGCAAGGTCAGTTATCTATTGTGCAGGAGCAACTCACAGGGAACTCGGAGTCAAGGGTGAAAAAGAGTTTCTCGGTCGTGGTGTAGGTTATTGTGCCGTATGTGACGGATTTTTCTATCGTAATAAGACTGTTGTAGTGGTCGGCGGAGGAAATACGGCTGTAACAGATGCGCTTTACCTCTCTAAAATCTGCGAAAAGGTAGTTGTAATTCACAGAAGAGACAGTTTCAGAGCCGAAAATGTGCTTGTTGAAAGACTTGAAAGCGCAGAAAACGTTGAGATTATCTTCAATGCTGAGGTTGCGGAAATTGTCGGCGAAAAGAAAGTTCAGTCGGTTGTTCTGAAGAACGGAAGACAGATTAAAACAGACGGAGTATTTATTGCCGTCGGAATAGTTCCGAGAAGTGATGCAGTGAAAAATCTTGCAGAAACCGACAAAAGCGGATATATTATTGCAGATGAAAGCGGAAAGACTTCTGTTGACGGTCTTTTTGCGGCAGGAGATGTCCGCACAAAATCACTCAGACAGATTATAACAGCCTGTTCGGACGGTGCAAACTGTGTGGACAGTGTAAATAAGTATTTTGACGAAACGGCGGATTAAACAATGGAACAAACAAAAAAGACGATTTTGCAGAATAAAAAAATTGCTTATCCGTTGGCAGTTCTCTGTACATTTATGTGGGGACTTGCAATCCCAATGCTTCAGCGTGGATATGATGCAATGGGTATCGACTCAACAGGTGATACGGGCACACAGTTGCTGTATGCAGGTGTGAGATTTATCATTTCAGCCGTTATGGTGTACATTGTGCTTGT
>JBGUUJ010000212.1:0-8608 GCA_045133455.1 Ruminococcus sp. | reverse complement strand
TGTCGCTTTGATAATTAAAGGAGGACAATTCCAATGGCAAGAAAAATGAAAACCATGGATGGTAACAGCGCTGTCGCACACGTTTCCTATGCGTTTACAGACGTTGCAGCTATCTATCCTATTACACCTTCTTCAGTAATGGCTGACCTTACAGACAAGTTCTCAGCACAGGGTGTTAAGAACGTATTCGGCAGAGAAGTTCAGGTAACAGAAATGCAGTCTGAGGGCGGTGCTTCAGGTGCTGTTCACGGCTCACTCGCAGCCGGTGCTCTTACAACTACATATACAGCTTCACAGGGCTTGCTCCTTATGATCCCTAATATGTACAAAATGGCCGGTGAACTTCTTCCGGGCGTAATTCACGTTTCAGCTCGTGCACTCACAAGTCACGCACTTTCAATTTTCGGTGATCACTCAGATATCTATGCTTGTCGTCAGACAGGTTATGCAATGCTCTGTTCAAACAACCCACAGGAATGTATGGACCTTGCAGCAGTTGCTCATCTTACAGCAATTAAGGGCAGAGTTCCTTTCCTCCACTTCTTTGACGGTTTCAGAACATCTCACGAAATCCAGAAGATTGAAGAGTGGGATTATGCAGACCTCGCTGAAATGCTCGATTGGGATGCAGTTGAGAACTTCCGCAGAAATGCTCTCAACCCTGAGCACCCTGTAACAAGAGGTACAGCTCAGAACGACGATATCTTCTTCCAGGCAAGAGAAGCTTGTAACAAGTACTACGACGCAGTTCCTGAAGTTGTAGTAGAATATATGAACAAGGTTAACGCTAAAATCGGCACAGACTATAAGCCATTCAACTACTATGGTGCAGAGGACGCAGAGCACGTTATCGTAGCTATGGGTTCAGTTTGCGACTGTGCAGAAGAAGTTGTAGATTACCTCAACGCAGCAGGCGAAAAGGTTGGTCTCTTAAAGGTTCGTCTTTACAGACCATTCGTTGCAGATTATATGCTCAGCGAACTTCCTAAGACAGTTAAGACAATCTCAGTTCTCGACAGAACAAAAGAACCCGGTTCAATCGGTGAGCCACTCTATCTTGATGTTCTTGCTGCTATCAACGGTTCAGATTTCGCAGGCGTAAAGGTATTCACAGGCAGATACGGTCTTGGTTCTAAGGACACAACACCTGGTGATATCATTGCAGTTTACAGAAATGCTGAAAGCGCAACACCTAAGAGAAGATTCACAATCGGCATCGTTGATGACGTTACAAATCTCTCACTTCCTGTTGTTGAAAATCCTGATACAACACCAAAGGGCACACACAGCTGTAAGTTCTGGGGTCTCGGTGCAGACGGTACAGTAGGTGCTAACAAGAACTCAATCAAAATCATTGGTGACAACACTGATATGTACGCTCAGGGCTATTTTGCTTATGACTCAAAGAAGTCAGGCGGTCTTACAGTTTCTCACCTTCGTTTCGGTGATACACCGATTAAGTCAACATACTACATCTCAAAGGCTGACTTCGTAGCATGTCACAACCCATCATATGTTGACAAATATGAAATCGTAGAAGACCTCAAGGAAGGCGGTTCATTCCTCCTCAACTGCGCTTGGGATGTTGAAGAACTTTCAAAGAGACTCCCGGGCAAGATGAAGAGAATCCTTGCTGAGAGAAAGATTAACTTCTACACAATTGACGGTATCAAGATCGGTAAGGAAATCGGTCTCGGCGGTCGTATCAACACAGTATTACAGTCTGCTTTCTTCAAGATTGCTGACATTATTCCTGCTGAAAAGGCTAAAGACCTTATGAAGGCTGCTGCTAAGAAGTCTTACAGTAAAAAGGGTCAGGCTATCGTAGATATGAACTATGCAGCTATTGACCGTGGTATGGAAGACCTCAAGAAGGTTGAAATTCCTGCTGACTGGGCTAACTGCACAGATGAGTCAGTTGCTGATGTAATCGAAGGTCAGGGCGCACTCGTAGAGTATGTAAACGGCATCTTAAAGCCTGTTAACTCATACAAGGGTAACAAACTCCCTGTATCAGCATTTATGGATCACGGTGACGGTACAGCTCCTAACGGCTCTTCAGCTTACGAGAAGAGAGGTATCGCAGTTGACGTTCCTGAATGGAATTCAGAGAACTGTATCCAGTGTAACAAGTGTGCTATCGTATGTCCTCACGCTGTAATCCGTCCTGTTGCTATGACAGACGAAGAAGTTGCAGCTGCTCCACAGGGCACACAGAGCATTCCGATGATTGGTCTTAAAGAACTCAAGTTCGTTATGACTGTTTCAACACTCGACTGTACAGGTTGCGGAGCTTGTGCTCAGGTATGTCCGGGTAAGAAGGGTGAGAAGGCTCTTACAATGAAGCCAATCGACTCACAGCGTCCTATGCAGGCAGTATTTGATTACGCTCTCACAGTTGAAGAGAAGCCTGAAGTTGCTGAGAAGTTCAAGTTCTCTACAGTAAAGGGAAGCCAGTTCAAACAGCCTCTCCTCGAGTTCTCAGGCGCATGCGCAGGCTGTGGTGAAACACCATACGCTAAGCTCGTTACACAGCTCTTCGGTGACAGAATGTTCATCGCTAATGCAACAGGCTGTTCATCAATCTGGGGTGCTTCAGCTCCTGCTACACCTTACACAAAGAATAAGAAGGGTTACGGTCCTGCATGGCAGAACTCACTCTTTGAAGATAACGCAGAGTTCGGTCTCGGTATGGCTCTCGGTCAGAAGGCTATCCGCAACAGACTCATTGAGTATGTTGAGAATATTCAGAAAGACGCTGACAGCGCAGACCTCAAGTCAGCTTGTCAGAACTACCTCGACACAGTAACAGATTCAACTGCAAGCCGTGTTGCTACAGATGCTCTTATCGCTGAACTCGAGAAGAACACAGATGACGCTAAGGTCGGCGAACTCGTTAAGAAGACACTCGTTGACAAGGACGAACTCGCTAAGAAGTCAATGTGGATCTTCGGTGGTGACGGCTGGGCTTACGATATCGGCTTCGGCGGTCTCGACCATGTAATCGCATCAGGCGAAAACGTAAATATCCTCGTATTCGATACAGAGGTTTACTCAAATACAGGCGGTCAGGCTTCAAAGGCTACACCTGTAGGTTCAGTTGCACAGTTCGCAGCTGCAGGTAAGGCTGTTAAGAAGAAGGACCTCGCAGCTATCGCTATGAGCTATGGCTATGTATACGTTGCACAGTGCGCTATGGGTGCTGACAACAATCAGGTTCTCAAGGCTATGGTTGAGGCTGAAAGCTACAACGGACCATCACTCATCATCTGCTACGCTCCATGTATCAACCACGGTATCAAGGGCGGTATGGGCATTGCTCAGCTTGAGGAGAAGAAGGCAGTTGACGCAGGTTACTGGAAT
The DNA here is from genome assembly GCA_045133455.1 of Ruminococcus sp. Taxonomy (GTDB): domain Bacteria; phylum Bacillota; class Clostridia; order Oscillospirales; family Acutalibacteraceae; genus Ruminococcoides. The sequence goes on along the minus strand of JBGUUJ010000212.1, from coordinate 5,245 downwards.
ATCTTCCGTTTCGACCCACGTCTTGCTGATGAAGGCAAGAATCCGTTTATGCTCGATTGCAAGGCTCCTACAGCTTCATATCGTGACTTCATTATGGGCGAAGTTCGTTACAACTCACTCACACGTTCATTCCCTGAGAGAGCAGAAGAGCTCTTCAACGAGGCTGAAAAGGTTGCTGAGAAGAAGTACGCTCACCTCCAGAAGCTCGCAGGCGTAGACGAAGGCTGATTTATTTAATCTAATCTTAAATAAATAATAATGATAATGGCTGACTTCTTCACAAGGAGAGGTCAGCCATTTAGTATATCTTTATGAGAGGGTGATAATATGAAAGATTTTGAAACAATAAAATCCCTTATCGGTGATAATCTGTCTGAACAGGAACTGAAAAATGTCGATTGCTATGTGCATAATGAGGTGGGCTTGTTTATACCAAGCACAGGGCAGTGCGGATATGCCTCACGAAGTAATCATACGCACCCTTCGTATATGATAACAATTATCTTTTCAAACGTAGAGGAACGTTACAATGAAACGAAAATAGTGATAAAAGACAAGCATTATCTTGCGGAAATCACCTCGCCCGACATTCCTCATAACGATATATTCGATGAATATAACCGATATTATTGCATACTGATTGACAAGGAGTATTTTGAATCGCAATTCAGACTTTACAGCGATGAAATCCCGAATTTCAATCAACATCAGTTTTCGTTGTGCAGTGATATTTTGAAAACGCTCAATACTTTTGCGTTTGAGTACAGCAAAAGTATGAAGAATTCCGACATAACTCTCAATGCGCAGAAAACGCTCATTACTCACTGGATTATCAGAAGTATTTTAGGCGAAAATCTCGATATGCGCTCGGTGTCGTCGAATTATCAGGTCGGCAGAATTCAGCAGTATATCGAACTGCATTACAGTGAAAACATTACCGTAAAGAAGCTTGCGCAGATGGTGTATATGTCAGAGTCGAGCTTCAACAGACTTTTTAAGAAAGAAACATCGAGCACACCAATAGAATATCTCATTGAAGCGAGAATCGAAAAATCAAAGACCCTGCTCAGAAGAAAGGATATTTCTATAACAGAGGTTGCCCAAAGGTGCGGATTCGGCAGTGCTTCGCATTTTACGTCTTCGTTCAGACGTCTGATGAAAATATCACCCACCGAATACCGTGAGTTATACACGGAATAACTGCATATTTTGCTTGTTTTTTGCAAGTAAACGGATTTATTTTGAAAGCGATACAATCAAATTTCAATTATTATAATCTTAAAGCAAAAGGAGGCATATAATATGATGAATAAAAATGAACTTTTTAAATTGATGAACGAAAATCCTGTTTTCCATCTGGCTACAGTTGACGGTGACAAACCACGAGTTAGAGGAATGTTGCTTTTTAGAGCAGACGAAAACGGAATAATTTTTCACACAGCCTCAACGAAGGATGTTTTTAGTCAGATTATGAAAAACCCGAATGTTGAGTTGTGTTTTCAGGGCAACGGCACACAGGTTCGTGTTGAGGGTAAATTGGAGTTTGTTCAGAATGATGAAACTCTTCGTGAAGAAATCTTCAATCACCCTACAAGAAAATTTTTACAGGCATGGAAAGCCAACGGCATTGACAACCTGTTGCAGATTTTCCGCCTGAAAAACGGTGTTGCAACCACTTGGACGATGGAATCAAACTTTGAGCCAAAGCAGTTTTTAGCTTTAGGCAAAGATAATTAAGATACAGACAAAAAGGCGAGTATATTGATTTATGTAAAATTATACGTTTGTTTCCCGACCGTATAATTGATTTATTGGTTGCGTTTACGGCAAGAGCAGAGCCCTTGCCCTACAAAGTATAAAACAACGGCAAATCAACATAACGGTTGGGCAACAGACGTTTGAATTAATCTAAACCTATCTACCCAAAGTTAAAATTAATCTAAACCTATCTCCCCAAAGCTAAAAAAGCAATTTCTTATAAAACAAAAAAGAGGACGGTGCAAAATCGCACCGTCCTTAAAATTTTAAAATTATTCGTCAGTTTCAGCGTCTTCTTCTGCTTCTTCAACAGACTCTTCTTCGTCGGAGTCTTCAGCTTCAGCAAGGTCAGCTTCAATGCCACCCTCAAAAACGACGTCAGCGATGTCAGCTTCGATACCGCCCTCAACAAGAGTTTCAGTCGGCTCAGCCACGCTGTTATCCTCAACTTCAAAACCACTGATGAATGTGTATGGAATTCCGTAACCGAGAGCAACACAAGCGAGCGTAACGATTACGTTAAGACCTCCGTCCTGAGCTGCGAAAACATCGTTGAAAGGAAGTCCCGGAGCGATTGCAGCGATGATTATGTAAAGTGCAGGGATAACAAGCACAACCAGTGTTGCAACCGAGAAACGCTTGACAGCCTTGCCGTCACCAACTCTTGTAGCGTAGAAAAGTAAAAGACCGAACACTACATAGAGAACGATTGATACGATTGAACCCACTGTAGGGTCGAGAGTAGCTGTAAACTGTGTGAAGAAGTGAGCGCAGATGATAAATGCTGTTACGAGAAATGCAGAGAAAAACAGATTAATAGTTTCTCTTTTATCATTCTTTTTCAAATTAATGACCTCCGAACATAATTATTTAATCTAATATTATCAGCCTTATGTGACAGTTTTGTGAAAATTTTAGCTTAGCTTACTGAAATATTAATATAATCTAAAACTTTTATGCGCACTGTTGCGCACGGATAGTTTCGTAAACGTATATTTGAATTTAATTATTAACTTGTTTTGCTTTAGCGGCAAAGCAAGCCCAGCCGTTTTCGATGTGTTCTTCGATAATATCAAAATATCTGCTGACGGAAGCCTTGACCTCTTCGGCTCTTGTGTCGATAATACCACTCATAATGTAAACGGCATCTTCCTTCATAAAGTTTGCAATACCTTCGGAAAGGAACATAATTGCATCGGCAACGATATTTGCAAGCACGATGTCATATTTACCATCAACCTTGTCGGTGAAACTTCCGCAGATAGCAGTCAGCTTGTCGCCTACACCGTTGATTTCGGCATTTTCCTTTGCAGTGCGAACAGCAGTTTCGTCGATGTCAACACCGACAGCCTTTTCAGCACCCAGAAGAAGTGTTGCTATGCCTAAAATACCGCTTCCGCAACCTACGTCAAGCACGCTGTCACCCTTTTTCATATACTTTTCGCACATTTCAAGGCAGAGTCTTGTAGTTTCGTGACCGCCTGTTCCGAATGCAAGACCGGGGTCGATGTTAAGCACAACTCTTCCTTTCGGGTCGTAGTCATCTCTCCAGCTCGGACGGATAAGAAGATTTTTGCCGACTTCAATCGGGTTGAAGTACTTTTTCCAGTTGTTTCGCCAGTCCTCTTCGGCACAGTCTAAAAGCTCGATTTGGTGATTGATTCCCTCGGCGTTGTATCTTTCCGAAAGAAAAGCCACAGCCTCGGCAGGAGCGACATCAGGCTCAAGATAGATGTGCACAAAAGCTTTATTTCTGTCCTTTTTGAGCAAATCCTCGTCAATTAGATCAATGTGTGCGATGTCCTCAATAGTCTGCTCAAGGTTTGTGTAGTCCTCAATGTAGATTCCGTAGGGGACAACCACATTGGCAATATCGCTTGCTTTTTCAATATCATTTGCATTCACTGCAATTTTAATTTCAGTCCAGAGTTCCATATTTTAACCTCATATATCAGTATGGGCGGATTAAATATCCGCCCGTGTGTTTATTGTTATTGTATAAGAAATCGCTCAGGCATAGAAGGCTTGAAAAACATCAGGCTGTCTGCCAAAATTAAAAGTTTTAATCATTGAATAAATTTTTTAATTTTTCAAAAAAGTTTTTGCGCTGAGCATAGTTCTTTTCGTTTGTAACAGACTCAAATTCCTTGATAATCTCTTTCTGCTTTGAATTGAGATTCTTCGGTACTTCAACAGTAACTCTTACATACTGGTCGCCCTTGCCACGTCCGTTGAGATGGGGAATACCCTTGCCTTTGAGTTTAAAAACATCTCCGGGCTGAGTTCCCTCGTGAACCGAGTAAGTAACCTTACCGTCAAGCGTAGGAACAACAACGTCTGCACCGAGTGCTGCCTGAGCAAATGTGAGAGGCATATCGCACCAAACATCGTCTCCTCTGCGCTCAAATACCTGATGAGGACGGACATTTACATAAACGTGGAGGTCACCTGCAGGACCGTTGTTGTAACCTGCGTTACCTCTTCCGCTGACATTTAGAATCTGCTGATCCTTGATACCTGCGGGAATTGTCACGTCAACTGACTTGTTCTTTCTCTGTCTGCCTGAACCTCCGCACTTTTTGCACGGATTGTCTATTATTTTACCCTTTCCGTGACAGGCATCACAAGTGCGTTGAGTCTGCACAACACCGAAAGGAGTTCTCTGATTGATTGTTACCTTACCTGAACCTCCGCAGGCTGAACAGGTCTTGGGTGAGGAGCCTGCCTGTGCACCTGTGCCGTGACACTCACCGCAGGATGACACACAGTTGTAGTTGACTGTCTTTTTACAACCCTTAGCCGCCTCTTCAAACGAAATGTAAATGCTTGCTTCAACATCGCTTCCACGCATAGGAGCATTGGCGTTGCTTGAACGTCTTCCGCCGAATCCCCCGAAAAAGCTTGAGAATATGTCGTCAATGTCAAAACCGCCGCCGAACGGACTTCCGCCTCCTGCGCCTGCACCAAAGTTAGGGTCAACGCCTGCGTGGCCGAACTGGTCGTAACGTGCCCTTTTATCTTTGTCCGAGAGCACTTCGTAAGCTTCGTTTACTTCCTTGAACTTTTCTTCACATTCCTTATCTCCCGGATGCATATCTGGATGATACTTCTTGGCAAGGGCACGGAATGCCTTTTTGATCTCATCATCTGATGCAGTCTTACTTACACCTAAGACTTCATAATAATCTCTTTTATCTGCCATAACGATTCCTCTTTCCAATCCTAATCTATCACACGATCTCCATGCATAGCTTTCTTGTAAATATCGCTTTATCGCACAGAAGGTTTCCAGATGTCACCATCCGGAAACCCCTTTTATATGCCATGCGAAACATGGTAGCTTAATGTGACTATTTTGTAAATATCTGAGTTTCAGAATAGAATTTAGACCTCTTTGAAATCTGCATCTACAACATCGTCATCTGCAGAACCTGTTCCTGCTGCTCCGCCCATATTGCTCATGTCTGGACCTGCTCCTGCTGCTCCC
>JBGUUJ010000211.1:0-17999 GCA_045133455.1 Ruminococcus sp. | reverse complement strand
CAAGTCCTGCAATTTTCATTTTATATGTACTCATTGCACCCTCACTTATGCCATCTGACTGTTAAGCTTTTTGCCGCCGAGAATATGGAAATGCATATGCTTTACTGTCTGGCAACCGTCATCACCGCAGTTGTTTACGATACGATATCCGTTGTCAAGTCCGAGTGACTTTGTAATTTCAGGAATCTTCGTGAAAATATGTGCGATTACATCTGCGTTAGTTTCATCAACAGCATTTGCACAGCAGATATGCTGTTTCGGAATTACAAGCACATGTGTCGGTGCCTGTGGCTCGAGGTCGTGGAATGCAAGGATTTTCTCGTCCTCATATACTTTTCTTGACGGAATCGAACCGTCTACTATTTTACAAAAAATGCAATCTGACATTATTATCGTCCTTTCAAATATAAGGTTAATTATATTTTACTTCTAAAAACTCAAAAGGTCAATATTATTTCTTCTTTGCGGTAATTTTCTTTTCTTCACCCTTCATAAGACGTTTAATATTATCCTTATGCTTGATAATTACAAACACACCTATGCCGAAAGCAGCAGTTGTGCAGAAAGTTATGTAGAGTGCAGTACCATGGTCAACAAAATACGCAAGAATAAATGTATAGAAACCGAAAAGCACGGCTGACACAAGGCTTGAAAGTGATATAATCTTTGAGCAGATAAATACTATAAGGAATGTGCCGAGAATTAAAAGGAAAACTCTCCAGTCAAGTACAAGCATCATTCCTGCAGCCGTAACAATGCCTTTTCCACCCTTAAAATGGAAGTAAATCGGATAACTGTGACCTATAATACAGGCAAAACCGCTGATGTACATACCGATTTTAACCACATTGTCGATTGAAAAATCGCCTACGCTCATAAACGAGAACAGAAGTCCGCCTACATAAACTGCAATAATTGCTTTCAGTGCATCACACACGATTGTGAAGATTGCAGGAACTTTTCCGACTGTGCGAAGTACATTTGTAAATCCTGCGTTTCCGCTTCCCATTTCTCTGATGTCTTTCTTGCCTTTAGTTACGATTCTTGTAACGATTACTGCTGTGTTGATACTGCCAAGAAGATATGCAATCACGACAGCTCCCAAGATAAAATACCAATTGTTAAGAATTAGTGTTCCAAGATTCATTTATTTGTCTCCTCGTTCCCTGATAATTATTCTTACCGGTGTGCCCTCAAGTGCGAAGGCTTCACGGATTCTGTTTTCAAGATAACGCTGATAGGAAAAGTGAAATAACTCAGCATCATTGCAGAAAAATACGAATGTCGGCGGTTTTACCGAAGCCTGTGTCATATAGAAAATTTTGAGTCTCTTACCCTTGTCTGACGGTGGCTGAACTCTTGTTGTTGCCTGTGCAAGAAGTTCATTGAGCATACCTGTCTTGATTCTGCGGTTTGCAGAGTCGTTACAGCTCACAATATATTCAAACAGCTTGTCAATTCTCATACCTGTTTTTGCAGATATGAATACCTGAGGCGCATATGACATAAATGCAAAGTCTGCGTCAAGCTTTTTTCGGAACTCCTGCATTGTTTTGTCGTTCTTTTCAATTGCGTCCCATTTGTTGACAGCAATGATACAAGCTCTGCCTGCTTCGTGAGCAAGTCCGGCAACCTTTGTGTCCTGTTCTGTAACGCCCTCAGTTGCATCTATCATAATCACGCACACGTCACTGCGTTCAATAGCCATTTTAGCACGGATTATGCTGTATTTTTCAATGTTGTCATAAATTTTGCTCTGACGTCTCAATCCTGCCGTATCGGTAAAATTGAACTTACCGAACTTATTTTCCACAAGTGTATCAATCGTGTCACGAGTTGTTCCTGCAATGTCTGAAACAATACAACGCTCCTCGTTTGTGATTTTGTTTACAAGCGAGGATTTACCTGCGTTCGGCTTGCCGATTACGGCAACGTTAATTATTGTTTCGTCCTCTTCCATTGCATTGTCAAAATCAACACATTCAAAGGCTCTGTCAAGTAAATCGCCTGTTCCGTGACCATGCACTGCCGAAACCTGCACAGGGTCACCCAAACCGAGATTGTAGAACTCGTAGAAATCAGGGTCAGGCTCTCCGAGACCGTCACATTTGTTGACACATACGATTACAGGTTTACCCGACTTCTGAAGCATCTGTGCAACATCCATATCTGTTGCAACCATACCTGATTTACAGTCTGTTACAAGTATAATTACGTTCGCTGTGTCGATTGCAAGCTGTGCCTGTCTGCGCATCTGACTAAGTATGATATCGGTTGACTTAGGTTCGATACCGCCTGTGTCAACTACAAATGCAGTCTTTCCGCACCATTCAACTTCACCGTAGATTCTGTCACGGGTAACACCGGGTGTGTCGTCTACAATTGAAAGTCTCTGACCTATAAGTTTATTGAAAAGTGTTGACTTTCCGACATTCGGTCTGCCTACTATTGCTATAACGGGTTTGTTCATTTTATCGCCCTCCGTTTAATCCTCTGAGATGACAGCATTTACAAGCTGTTCACCGTTGTTGTTTACTGCAACAAGCTTTATATTGAGTTCCCTCTCGACGTCCTCAGTTGAAACATCATCAAGAAACAAATCATTTTCAAATCTGAGCATTGATGACGGTATCAGAAGTCTGTCTCCGAGGATTTCTCCTCTGAGCTGATTTATCAAATCTCCGCCTGTTACAAGTCCCGAAACATTCACTCCACCTCCGAAAAACTTATTCTCAATGGCTTTGGTGCTTATCTTTATGTTCGGAAATTTTTCATTAATCATTTTCATTATATTCTGCATAAACGGGTGTACACCTGTTCCGCAGGCTACCGTTACAGAATGGTTCAATTTCTCGTTATACTCAAGCTCTTCAAGCACCCACTTCACATCATCAGTGAGATACGCAATCATTCCCACTCCATCCTCGAGTGCTGAAAAATCCTCGTAAAATTCAGGTTGTGGAATTTCTCTTTCCGCAAGAATATAAAATTCATCTCCTGCAAAGAAAATCCTTCTGCCGTGCTTTTTAATGCACTCTTCACCGAATTCTTCAATAATATCAAGAGTTTGTGAAGCTGTCTGCTTTGTATACGGCACAAGAGGATAAAGTCCCTCTCTGTAGGCTGTAAGTCCTACAGGCACGATTGCAGTCATCTCAACTCCGAGTTCTTCGAGGTCTTTCATAGTCCTGATAAGCTCATCACCGTCGTTTATTCCCGGACAGGAAACAATTTGGCAATTGAGTGTAATTCCTGCATCTGCAAAGCGTTTGAGATATTTCAGCGAGTCACCTGCAAAACGGTTGTTCATCATTTTACATCTGAGTTCGGGATTTGTCGTGTGAACCGACACATTTATCGGACTTATGTGCATCTTGATAATACGCTCTATCTCGTGTTCTGTGATATTTGTAAGAGTGATATAGTTGCCGAACAAAAACGACAATCTGCTGTCATCGTCCTTGAAATACAGCGATTCACGAAGTCCTTTCGGGAGCTGGTCTATAAAGCAGAATATACACTTATTACGACACGAATGTTGTTTGTCCATAAGATATGTTTCAAACTCAAGACCGATTTCATCGTATTCACTCTTTACTATATTTACTGTGCGAACACTTCCGTTTTCGTCCTGAATTTCAAGTTCAAGACTTCTGTTCACCTGATAAAAGCGATAGTCAAGGACATCGACAATTTCATTTGAATTTATCGTAAGCAGTGTTTCGTTCTTTCTGATTCCTGCTTTATCTGCGTGACTGCCTTTTGTCACGTCATATATTTTTACAGCCACACTTTCACCCCGTTAAATTATGGTCATCGTAAATCTATTTTACACAATTTCGCCCGATTAATCAATATTATCTACACAAAACAAAAGGGCGAACAGATTCCTGCCGCCCATAGTGTTTTAGTAAGATAAAATTACTGTTCGTCTTTCTTTACGATAACCTGTCTGCCGTTGTACATACCACAGTTACCGCAAGCTCTGTGAGCTGCCATTAACTCGCCACAGTTTGGGCAAGTTGCAAGTGTTGGAGCATTGAGCTTCCATACTGTTGAACGTCTTGAGCTCTTTCTTGCGTGTGATGTTTTTCTCTTTGGTACTGCCATTACAAAGACCTCCTTGCAAAATTTATATTAATCCATAAACTGTTTGAGAATCTCAAGCCTCGGATCTATCTGACGTTTGTCACAGTTGCATTCACCATCGTTGAGGTTCTTGCCACATATATGACATAATCCCTTGCAGTCGTCTTTGCAGAGATTTTTCTGCGGTAACGATAACAAGACATCTGATATCACGATTTCGTCAAGCTCGAGTTTAAAATCAGGAGTTTCAATATAATCGTCGTTGCCGTCATCAACCAAAGTCTGCGCAAGCTTATGGTCAAAATTCATATCCATATGTCTTGTGTTCTCTTCACCGCATCTGTCACAATTACGAACGTAATCAAAACAAACATTGATTGTGAGCGTCACAAGGCTTGCCCTGTTCTTTGCTGTTGCGGTAACATCAAGCGGAGTTCTGAATGGAAAAACACCGTCAATGTCAATATCTGCAATATCAAGCTTATATTTAACCTGTTTTTCTTCGCCTTCGTTATGAAAGACTGTTTTAAGTTCAAAAAGCATTGTTTGCACCTCTTGACCGCATAAACGCATATTAAAACGCTGTCTATTATTATACAAAAGGTTTGCCCCTTTGTCAACCGAAAAATATGATAAATTAAGTAATATTTTTCGTAAATTTATCGTTAAATGCGATTAAATTTCTATCATAGAAATTTAACACAAACGCAAAGCCATTATTTCTTATAAAGAAATAAAAGCACCCTGTAAAATCCAGGGCGCCAATATACATTTAATTATTTATTGAAGATTGACATAATGTCGTAGAATGTATCGTCCTCATCATCAGTCTTATCCATTGTTGATGAAGAAGGCTTCTTCTCGTCCTTATCAATGATAACAGAATCATTCTCAAGCTTCTTCTTTGCAACCTGTCCGTCCGCATTGAAGCCTGTTGCGATAACTGTAACACTCATTTCGTCGTCCATCTTCTCGTCGATAACAGCACCCCAGATAATGTTTGCATCGTCTGAAACCTTATCCTTAATCATTGTTGAAGCAGCGTCAATATCATCAAGACTTACATCAGCAGAAGCTGTGATATTGATGATAAGACCCTTTGCACCGTCAATTGAAGTCTCAAGAAGCGGGCTTGAAATAGCCATATCAGCAGCAACGGTAGCCTTATCCTTACCTGTTGCACTACCCATACCCATATGAGCATAACCGGCATCTTTCATTACTGAAGTAACGTCAGCGAAGTCGAGGTTTACAAGACCGGGTAAGAGAATGAGATCAGAAATACTCTGAACACCCTGTCTTAAAACATCGTCTGCAATTGCAAATGCGTTCTGAAGTGTGATGCTTGTATCTGAAACATACTTGAGTCTCTCGTTAGGCACAATAATAAGTGAGTCTACACAAGCTGAAAGCTCTGCAATACCCTGCTCAGCCTGAGTCATTCTTCTCTTGCCTTCAAAACCGAAAGGCTTTGTAACAACACCGACTGTGAGGATACCCATATCCTTGGCAATCTTAGCTACTACAGGAGCTGCACCTGTACCTGTTCCGCCGCCCATACCGGCTGTTACGAATACCATATCTGTATCTTTAAGAAGAGCTGCGATTTCATCTCTGCTCTCTTCAGCTGCACTCTGACCGATTGCAGGCATAGAACCTGCGCCTTTACCCTTTGTGAGCTTTTCACCGATCTGAATCTTCTGTGAAGCCTTTGAAAGTCTTAAAACGTGCTCATCTGTATTTATAGCAATAAATTCAACATTCTTTACTTCAGTTGCTACCATTCGGTTAACAGCGTTTCCGCCGCCTCCGCCTACACCTATTACCTTAATTTTAGGCATATACTCATTTTCCAATTCCAGTTCAAAAGCCATTTTGACGTCCTCCTTAAATTCTCTTAAGTCTATAACGATAAAATTCCATAATATCTTAAAGTACGCAATTATAAAAGTATATTATCATACTTTTCAAAAAATATCAATGCTTTTAAGCCTTTTTTCTATTTTTTATTATGATTTTTATACGTTTTTCTTATTCACTTTTCTTATTATTCATCTGCTACTGCATACTCATCGGCAGTATCATCATATGGTTCTCCGTATGTATTTGCCGAACCGTCATCTACATAGCCCTGAGCATCAGTATATGTATCATCTGTATCACCGTATTCATCAACCGAATTATCAGTCTCATTCCACATATAATCATCAGCACTGACTGTACTTTCCTCGGTAGCACCTATAGAAGAGGGCACTGTGGTAGGAATTGTTGATTCAAGTGGCTTATAGTGCGACATTTTTGTTGTGTTGCACGATGAAACATCAAGTGTTCCTGTAACTGTTCCCGTATTATTAGGGTCAAGTTTTTCGTTAATAATCGTCATTGCTGTTTTGATTTTATAATCAATGTCCGCAGGTAAACCGATATTTATTGTGATTCTGTCATCATACACAATAAGAATATTCGCCGTATCAGTTATATCAAAGCCTGTGACATTCTCAACTTCGTTTGTTTTAAGACTTTCCGTGACGTTTTCAAGTATTTCAGCGACATTTTCATCATTGAACGACACATAATCTCCAATTTTTGTACTCTTGAGTTCATCGCATTTAAGTTCGGGAAGGTTGTCCGTATTCTCAGTTGCCTCTGCAAGAATTCTTCCCTTTGCGCTGACAACAAGATAACCGTCACCGTTTTTGATTACATATGACGGAACCGCATCTGTAATTTTAATAATTACGGTATCGGGAATTGAAAAACTTATCTCGGCATTTTCAACATACGGAAGATTTTTCTCGATATTCTCAGGTGTGCTTGTAATAGCCGCTATAAAAATATTTTCCTGAAGTTCAACTCCGCTAAATGCAATTATCTGATCTTCATAATAATACTTATCACCCTCAATCTCAATTTTTTCAGTTTTGAAAAGAACCGTAAGGCTGAGTATTATTCCGATTGCGAGAACAACTGCAAAAATTCCGCTGTAGAGCAAAGCCCTTCTGAACCTGAGCTGTTTCTGCGTAACAGGCTTTTTACGTCTGCGGATTACCTCTGTTTCCTGTTCACGAATTTCTTTTGCACGTTTTTTCTGTTTCTGACGTGCACTGTATTCATCTATATAATAGCCGTCCTCAAAGTCTTGAGGTTCAAGATTTCTGATTTTTTTCTCGCTTTCACGTCTGAACTTTTCTTCACGGCTGATATTTTCAAATTTAATTGTTTTACGAGAATTCACAGCCTGTTCAATCTTGCTTGATACAGGTTTTTTATGTTCGAGGGAGGATTTTTTTGCCTTTTTGTCCTGCTGTTTATGGAACTTTTGAGCCTGCTTTGCGATTTCTTTTCTCTGTTTCGCAAGCTGTTTTTTATCCCTGGACGAAAGCGTCTCTTTCTCCTTCATCGGCAACCCCTCCTTTTTTAACTTTGGTCAGACAGGTCGGAATCAGTTCCGACGTCGGTGTCCCAATTATATACTTCGTTTTGGAATTACAATTCCTATTATTACATTAACGTATATTTATATCTTCTTTATTTCTGCACCGAGCGATGACAGAACAAGTTCAAAATTTTCATATCCTCTTTCAAGGTACTTTACACCGCTGATTTCAGTTTCCGACTCTGCGCAGAGTCCTGCAACGACAAGTGCCGCCGCACCACGCAAATCGGTGGCTTTAACGGAAGCTCCGTAAAGTGACTTCACACCCTCAACAACGGCAACTTTTCCAACCGTCTTGACAGATGCGCCCATTCTCACAAGCTCACTCGTATGTCTGTATCTGTTTTCAAATATATTTTCAACAAAAACCGTTGTTCCCTCAGCCACGCAGGACACGGCAAGCATCGGTGCCTGAGCATCTGTAGGAAATCCGGGATACGGCATTGTGCGTATCGTTTTCATTGAAGAAAGTCTCTGTGGTGCGGAAAATTTCATATTTCCCTCACTGCATCCCACTGTACAGCCTGCTTCCTCAAAGACAGGTATTATCGACGCAAGATGGCTGCTCACAATTCCTTTGAGCGTTATTTCAGAACCGGTGACAGCCGCACAGGACATCAACGTTGCGGCTACAATTCTGTCGGGAATTATTGAATGTTGCACACCGCTTAATGAGTGCACACCGTCAATCACAATAACCCCCTCACCTGCACCGTAAATCTTTGCACCGCATTTATTGAGGTACTCAGCAAGGTCGCAGATTTCAGGTTCTCTTGCCGCATTTGTTATTGTCGTTGTACCTTCTGCAAGACAAGCGGCTATAATTATATCCTCTGTTGCTCCGACACTCGGGAAAGACAATGCAATTTTCGTTCCCCTTAACCCCAACGGAGCATTGCACACAAGATAGCCGTGTTTTTCCTTGATAACTGCACCCATTTCCCTGAGTGCCTTTAAATGCATATCTATCGGACGAGGTCCGATTTCACAGCCTCCTGGGAATGAAAGCTTCGCTTTTCCTGTTCTTGCAAGAACTGCTCCGAGAAAAACAATCGAACTTCTCGTTTTTCTCATAAGTTCATCGGGAATGTCATATCTGTCTACTCCGTCCGCTCTGATTATCATTGTATGATCAGAACGTTCCACCTCACAACCGAGATAACGGAGTATCCTTGTTGATGCTTCTATGTCCGAAAGCTCAGGGCAGTTAAAAATCACATTTTCGCCCTTAGTAAGTATTGTTGCCGCAAGTACAGGCAACGCACTGTTTTTCGCTCCCTGAACATATGTTTCTCCACTCAGCCTATGTTTTCCTGTTACAAGCAGTTTTGACACAGTAACACCCTCTCAAAAAGAATACCTTTACATTCTATGAGAAAACGTCCTGCCTGTGACAAATTATAAAATTCCGAGAGTCTTTTTTACTACTGAATAAATTCTTTCATTTGCATCGGTAATCGCCATTTTTCGTGATTTCTCGCTGATTTCATTGAGCTTTTCGGGACTTACGAGCATTTTGTCTGCTTTCTGTGTAAGTAGTTCTCCTGTAAGCTCTGATTCTTCAATTATTTCAGCCGCACCGGCATTTACAAGTGCCATTGCGTTGTGATACTGGTGATTTTCCGCTACGTTAGGTGACGGAATCAAGATTGCAGGCTTACCCATAGCCTGAATTTCACTGAGAGTTATAGCACCTGCACGACAGATTACAAGGTCTGCCGCCGCCATACAGGTCGGCATATTGTCTATATACGGCCTGATGTCAAGGTTATCGCTCTTTGATACATCTGCACCCTTTTCTTTTACAAGGTCAGGGAACCAATCTCCGTATTTGCCGTATGCATGGATATGCTGATATTTACCGTCCTTACCGCTTCTTGCAACGATATCTGCAACAGCTTCGTTGATTTTTCTTGCACCTAAACTTCCGCCAAATGAAAGAATCACAGGACGATCATCGAGTCCGAGTTCCTGCCTTGACTTAACCTTGTCTGCCGTGAGAATATCTCCACGCACAGGGTTTCCCGTTACGACACAATCAGCATTTTCAAAATACTTCTTTGCATCAGGTACTGCAAGCATTACTTTACGGACGCTCTTTGCAAGCATTTTATTTGTCACACCCGGATATGCGTTCTGCTCGTGAATTATGCAGGGAACTCCCATTTTAGCTGCTGTTCTGATAACAGGGCCTGAAACATATCCGCCCGTTCCGATGCATATATCCGGTTTAAACTCTGCAATTATCTTTTTGGCTTCACGAGATGATGTAAAGGTTCTTGTGACCGTCTTTACATTTTCTACAATGCTTTTCGGTGAAAAACTTCTCTTGAAACCGCTTATTGTTATTGATTTGATTTCAAAGCCTGCCTGAGGAACGAGTCTCTGCTCCATTCCGCCACGATTTCCTATAAAAAGAAATTCCGTGTCAGGGCGTTTGCTTTTTATATATCCTGCAATGGCAAGTGCCGGGTTGATATGTCCTGCCGTGCCACCGCCTGCAAGCAATACTTTCATATTAGCCTCCGTATATACGTTTTTTTAAATCACTGTCGCTCGATGTTCGCCGTTCTTGAAATTGACAGAACTATTCCCATCTGTGCAAGAAGCATAATCAGTGAGCTTCCTCCATAACTGAAGAACGGCAAACTGATACCTGTATTCGGCAACCAGTCGGTAATAACGAGTATATTCAGCACAACCTGAATACCAATCTGTGATGTAAGACCTATACCGAGGAGTTTTCCGAATTTATCCTTAGCACGGAGTGAAAGTGTTATTCCTCTCCACACAAGAAGTGCGAATATCAGAAGTATCATTGTTGCACCGATAAGACCGAGCTCCTCAACAACGATTGCAAATATAAAGTCATTCTGAGGCTCAGGAAGGTAGAGATATTTCTGTCTTGACTGACCGAGTCCGAGTCCCCATAATCCGCCTGAACCAATTGCATAGAGGGAATTTCGTGTCTGCCATGTAGCCTGCCACATATCCTCTGTGGTATACTCAAGAGCCTGACCCCATCCGTCCATTCGGCTCATAGCGTATGAAAGACCGCCTGTCATTGCAAGAATCAGAACAAGACCTACCATTATTGCAAAACCGACAATCAGGTATTTCGTCTTCATACCTCCTATGTACAACATAAGAACCGTAAGCATTGCAATGATTACGATCCCCGAATAGTGAGGTTCAAGGAACAAAAGCAATGCTGTCGTTCCGAAAACTACAACACCCGGCAAAACGCTGTAACGAGCCGACTGCATTTTGTTATAGTACTTACTTGCCCAGTGAGCGAAAAAAAGTATTATTGCAAACTTGGCAATCTCTGACGGCTGAATATTAAACATACCGAGAGGAATCCAGCGTTTTACACCATTAGTTCCCGGAAGTATAAGTACAACAACAAGTGCGACATATGCTACTCCAAGAACAACAGGAGCTATTTTATGTAGCTTATTATAGTTAAAGAACGACATTATTGTCATACCAACAAGTCCTAAAGCTATAAATATAAGCTGACGAACAAGATAGTAGTAACTGTCCCCCTGCGTATAGTACGAAAATGCGTAGCTTGCGGAGAACATCATTATAGTACCGATTGTAAGGAGTATAAGAATAATTATGCAGAACGGCAAATCTATACCCATTCCAATTGAAAACCATTTGGTTTTCTTCATTTTGCGTTGACGGGAGGGGCGTATAAAAAACTTTTCCTGTTTTATCTTCTGCTCTGAATAATATTCTTCATCATAAATTCTGTTCACGTCTGCCTTGAACATCATTTTCTCTCTCGGAGCCATATGACTGTTCCCTCCTTTTCATTAAAGTTATTGAGTGTAAAGACTTACACTCCGAAATACACAAGTGCAAATGCTATTGCACCGAAAACTGCTGTAACTGCGCTGAACACTGCAACGATTTTAACCTCGCTCCAACCGCACATCTCAAAGTGATGATGAATCGGACTCATCTTGAAAAGACGTTTGCCGTGTGTGAGTTTGAAATAACTTACCTGAAGAACTACAGAAACCTCTTCAGCAATATAAACTATGCCGATAGGAAGAAGGAGTATCGGCATACCTGTTGCAAATGCAAGAGCAACAACAAGGCCTCCGAGGAAAAGTGAACCTGTATCACCCATAAACACCTTTGCAGGGTGGAAATTCCACACAAGGAAACCGAGACAAGCACCTGCGGCTGCTGCACTCATTGCTGTTACACCGAGGTAATCAAGCATACTTGCGATAAGCATATATGCAACGCACGCAAAGAATGTGATCGATGCATCAAGACCGTCAACACCGTCTGTTAAGTTAACCGAATTTACCACGCCGACAATTGCAACAGCGGCAATGATATAGTAGAAAATACCGAGGTCAATTTCATCGATAAACGGAATAATTGTTGTTGTGCCGTAACCTGCAAAACTTAAAACTGCAAGGTAAATTGCCGCAACAATAAACTGAAGTATAAGCTTCTGAGTTGCAGTGAGTCCGAGGTTACGCTTTTTTACAACCTTTGTGAAGTCATCAATAAAACCGATAAGTCCGTTTGCAAGTGCAAGACCGAGACCTGCGAAAATGAATACAGCTTCACGAGGAATGTCTGCAAAGAACGTTTTTATAAAATCCGCTCCGGTGACAATGTAGAGCACAGTGCTGACAACAGTAACAACCGTAATTGCAACAATAAACATTATACCGCCCATTATCGGAGTGCCCTGTTTATTCTTATGCCAGCTTGGTCCGATGTCAAGAATCGTCTGACCAAAATTGAGTTTGTGAAGATACGGGATTAAAAATTTTCCGAGCACTGCGGAAATTATGAATGCCGCAAGAGCCGCACAAAATGTCCATATTCCATATACCATCATAGTTATCGTTCCTTTCAGACTTTTTGATTTTGAACGTATTTAGTCGTTGAATGTCGATGAGGAAGCAAAAGTAACCGTAATTACCGTACCCGGACTAACCTTTGTACCGACAGCAATATCCTGTGCCGTACTGATTACACCCGAATCGGCAGCTCCCTCAAAGCTTACGTTTAGTCCGTACTGACTTGCAACATAGTTTGCATCTGATACAGAGTAACCTACAAGATTCGGAACCGTTACCGTTTCTGCCGTACTTTCGCTGTCTGTGTAGAGCACAATGTTACCGCCTGTCGGAATTGACGCATTAGATGCCGGAATCTGGGAAATAACTTTGTCTCCCTCTCCCTTTACTGTTGTTGTAAAACCATCATTCTGTGCCGCAGCCTGAGCTTCGCTTACTGTAAGACCTGTGTAGTCACCTGCCGAAACATCGATATACTCAAGCTCGCTTTCGGTATATTCCGTCTTGATTTCAAGATACGGAAGAACCTCTGACATAATATTTATGAATACAGGAGATGATACCTGTGAACCGTAATAAGCATCACCTGAAGGTGTATCAAAGAATACAAGCATTGCTATCTGAGGGTCATCGGCAGGAGCATATCCGCAAAATGATGCGATGTAGTCCTCCGAGAATGTACTCTCGACTTCTGAGCCGATTTTCTCAGATGTACCTGTCTTACCTGCTATTTTATAGCCTGCAATATAACCTGCTGTTGCACCTGCTGTTTCTGTGTTGTATCCCAGAATTTCATTCATCTTATCAGATGTAGTCTCTGAAATAACCTGACGTTTAACTGTTCTTTCAGTAGTTTTAATTACGTTTCCTGCTGAGTCGGTAACCTTTGAAACAACGTAAGGCTGAAGAACATATCCACCGTTTGCAACTGCTGAACAAGCTGTAATCATCTGAATAGGTGTAATTGAGAAGTTCTGTCCGAATGAGGCAACCGCCAAATCGACTTCAGACATTGTACCTTCCGGCCAGAAGCGGTCCTCTGCTTCACCGGGGAGGTCAATTCCTGTTTTCTCAGAAAAACCGAATCCCTGATAATACTGACAGAATTTGTTTATTCCGAGCAACTGTCCTATCTGAATGAATGCAGGGTTACAGGAGTTACAGATTGCCTGTGTAAACGTCTGCGTACCGTGTCCGCTCAACTGATGACAATGAATCGGCTTTGCATCGGCAATTGTCATTGAACCTGTGCAGACAAATGTGGTATTGTCATCAATCTTACCCTCTTCAAGAGCCATTGATGCTGTACAGATTTTGAATACCGAACCCGGCATATAGGTATCTGTGATAGCCTTGTTTCTCCACATTGCGGCAAGTGCTTCGCTCTCAGCCTGAGCCTGTTCTTTTTCAGGCAGAGCGCTGATTTCTTTCTGATCACTTTTAGGCAAAGTGTAGGGGTCGTTAAGGTCGTAACCGTCAACCGTTACCATAGCAAGGATTGCACCTGTGTTTACATCCATTGCTATGCAGACACCTCTGTTGAGTACATTATTATCTGCAATTCCCTGCTTCATATATTTTTCGCAGATTGACTGAATTGTTTCATCAATCGTAAGATATATGTTATTGCCGTCCTCCGCATCTACATTTTGTTCATACTGGAACGGCATATCGGTTCCCTGTGCATTTTTAGCCGTGATGAGTCGTCCCGGCGTTCCTGAGAGGTAATCATCATACTGATATTCAATTCCTTCAAGACCTTGTTCATCACTTCCCGTAAAACCGATTACGCAGGATGCAAGATCATTGTGAGGATAATATCTCTTGTAATCATCAAGAAGGTCAATTACATTTCCGCAATCGTACTCTTCATCAAGCTTATCGATGAGTTCAAGGATCTTATCCCTTGCCTCAACTTCAATCTTTCTCTTTACTACAACATAATAGCTTTCCTGTTTTGTCTTTTCATACACATTATCATAGTCAAGCTCTAAAATCTCGGAAAGACCTTCTGCGCAAGCCTTGCGTTGTTCATCTGTCTTGAAATAAATAGGCGCCATTACTACCTGCCATACAGATGCACTCTCTGCAAGAACCTTTCCGTTTTTATCGTAAATCGAACCTCGTTTTGCCGGAATAGTTGTATCCTTAAGTTGCTGGTCAACAGCATCTTCCTGAAGTGATGCTCCCTGAACGAGAGTAAGATATGATAATCTCGCTATTGCTGCTCCGAATCCGACTATCAGAATCAATATTATCAATATTGCCGTACGCTGTCTAAGCCGTTGGTTCGGACCTTTTGCGGCTCTCTTATTTGTGTTGCGGGAATTTCCGTTATTTTCCAAATCAAAGCTCCTTCCACCGCAATTTGAATTTTTACAATATTTACTATACCCGTATATATACCGAAAAAAGAGTCAAGACGCAGTCTTAACTCTCATTCTTTCATAACATATTTATTAAATTGAAATGAATGTTATGACCAAAGATTTTTTATAGAATCAATAAACTGAGTGAAAAGGTTCTCACTCTGCTGAGCAGAAACCTCTGCCTTGTCTCCGCCGGAAAGTGTTACGAACTCTTTCTGAGCGTTTGATGCTTTGGTCATACCAAGCACGTTTTCGGCATACTCTTCGATTTCAGCATTTGAAAGTTCAGACTCGACCTTCATCTGATTCTGAGTATAAATACTCTGACAGTCTGCAAGTGTTGCCTTTGCCGAAATAATCTCCTGATTGAGCTCTGTAAGCTGAACCTGTCCCACAATTATGAATCCGATTACAAGAGCTACCGCCATTCCGCCTATGCTTCCGACTGCAAGCTTCAAAGGATTGTGCTTACGTCTTCTTATTTTGTTAAGTTCTTCCTGAGGCAGGGTTACGACCTTATTTGTCTTACCTGTCTTTTTTCTAGTGTCTTTTTTATGTACTTCCTTTTTGTGACGCTCAGGAGCAGTTGAACCTGAAGTATAGTTCGTATCATCAAAAAGACTCAAATCATAAGCTGCATTTCTGTTTTCGTATGCCATTGATATGCACCTTGTGCCTTTCTATATCCCAAAATTTTCATAAAACACACACACTTTTTCATCTTAATTCTTTAAAATAAAAAAGTTTCAATTTTTTAACAATTACTCCTAATTGTTATACACACAATCTGTTCTTATTTCAAGAACTTATTAAAATTGAACCGTATATGTAGTAATTACAACCAATTTAAACACAATTGCTTGTATTTGTAACACTCTTTACAACTTTGTTATATTTTACTACAAATAAGTTACTTTGTCTATAGCTGAGAGAAAATTTCTTTAAATTTTTTCACATATTCTCAACTTTGCACTTCTTGCTCTCGGGTTTTCGTCTAATTCTGTCTCATTTGCACAAACAGGTTTTCGATTTACAAGTTTTGCCTTCGGCTTATTTCCGCATACACAGACAGGAAAATCCTTAGGGCATGTACAGCCCTGACACCAAGATGCCATTTTCTGCTTCACTATTCTGTCTTCAAGTGAATGGAAAGTGATCACTGCGAGCCTTCCTCCGCTGCCGAGCATTTCAAACGCTCCGTCAAGACCTCTTACAAGCACGCCAAGTTCGTCATTCACAGCGATTCTTATAGCCTGAAATGTCTTTCTTGCAGGGTGACCGTCACGCCTTACTTTCTGCGGAACATTCGCCTTGATAATTTCTGCAAGCTCAAGTGTGGTCTTTATCGGACTCTGTTCCCTTGCATTTACGATGCCCCTTGCGATTGAAGCTGCATACTTCTCCTCACCGTAGGTACTGATTATGCGCCTGAGTTCGCCCATAGGAAGGGTGTTAACAAGCTCTTCGGCAGTTGTACCGCTCTGACTCATTCGCATATCAAGAGGTGCATCTTCGTGGAACGAAAAACCTCTCGACGCAGTATCAAGCTGGTGGGAGGAAACACCGATATCGAGCAACACACCGTCAAGCCTGCCGACACCCCTTAGTTGCAACAACTCTTTGATGTCAGCAAAATTGCCCTTTATAATAATCGAATTTTCGTTATTCTTAAACCTCTGAGTAAGTGTACTGATAGCGTCAGGATCCTGATCAATTGAGATAAGTTTACCTGTTGTAAGACGTTTGAGTATCTCACTGCTGTGACCTCCGCCGCCTGCAGTACCATCGGCATAGATGCCGTTTTCTTTTATGTCAAGCCCCTCTATAGTTTCGTTAAGAAGGACCGGAACGTGGGAAAATTCCATATTGCCTCCTTAGAATCTGAGCATTGACAAGGCTTCTGCTATTGTGTTCTGCTGTGAAGCCATATATTCGTCAAACTTAGGCTGGCTCCAGATTTCTACTCTTGTATTCATTCCGATTACAAGCGCATCGCTCTCAATTCCTGCAAATTCACGCAGATTCTGTGGAATGATTACTCTTCCCTGCGAATTCGGGGTCACTTCAACTGCTGTTGCGCTGAAAGTGTACTGCAAAGCCATCGCCTTGTCGGCAGGAAGTTCCATAATTCTGGAGCAGATTGCATTGAACTGCTCGGTTGACATAGCCTGTATGCAACAGTTTCCGAAACCACGGGCAAGATAAAATGTTTCTCCGAGCTCTTCACGGAACTTGGCAGGCAAAACGATTCGACCTTTTGAGTCGATTGAATGATTTGACATTCCTGAAAACATCTTGCCACCTCCGTCACATTTTTCTTGATTTTGCTTCAAAAACCGTAGTTTTCAGTCACCAAATGACACAATATGTCACCGTTTGATTTAATTATACTCTATGACAACAAAAAAATCAAGTAAAAGTTACGAACAGCGGAAATAAAATTTACAAAATAATATAAAATCTATCATTTTTGCAATTTTTGGAAATTTTAAATTATTATTATTCCGCATACGAAAAATAAACAGCCGAATATATCCTAAAAAAGAAATATCATTCGGCTGTTCAGTGTTATTTTAAATTAAAAAAGTTACAATTATTACAAACAAACGTTCTATTTTGATTATCTAAAGAAATACTTGCGCTATTAACAAAAAGGCCGGAACTCTGTCCGACCTTTTTACAATTAACCCTGTGGTTTCTGCTTCTGTGAATTGACAATGTTTGACCTTGTCTTTCTGATTTCCTCAAGCTGTGTTGCTATACCTTCTTCTGTACGCTTGATGATGCTCTCAACATAAACATTTGCAGCCTTTCTGATTTCAGCTGACTTCTGCTTAGCGTCATCAACAATTTCCTTAGCCTTAGCCTGAGCTTCTCTTACGATTTCGTTCTGATTAAGCATTGCCTTCTTGCGTTCTTCAGCCGCTCTGATAATATTTTCAGACTCACGGTTAGCCTCTGAAAGAATCTGCTTTCTGTCAGCAACGATATTCTTTGCCTGTCTTACCTCAGCAGGCATAGCGTCCTGAATCTGATCAATGATGTCGTAAATTTCATCACTGCTTACCATTACCTTACCGCCTGAAAATGGCATTGACTTTGCATCATTAATTACATCCTGAAGTTGTAAAATTAAATCATCAACTTTCATTTTTGTCCACTCCTTATATCTCCGAAGAATTTACTTCCTTAATTTATTTATTCTCTCAACAATTCTGTCGTGAATGCATTCAGGTACAAAATTGCTGATATTGCCACCCATTGAAG
>JBGUUJ010000210.1:0-2952 GCA_045133455.1 Ruminococcus sp. | reverse complement strand
AGCTTTTATAAAGATAAATTTAAATTTGAGCAATATAAAAGACTTATGGCTATACAAGCTAAAGAAGTCGGAATTAGCGGATTTAATGATTTATTTAAAAACTATATCTCTACATACCATAAAGAAATTAAGGCTGTCTACGCTAATTTTACGGAATTTGAGGGGCAACCGTTACAGCTTGCCTGCGGAAAGTATGTCTGCAACGATGATATTTGTTTCGAGGGCAAAAATGACGTTGAAGAAGTCTGCAACCACCCGATAATGCCTGTTGAAAGGCTCGTAAATATTGACGATAACACCGAAAAATTAAAGCTGAAATACCGTAAAGGCTTTGTATGGCGTGAGATTATCGTTGATAAAGAAGTGCTTGCAAGCTCACCGAAAATTGTCAGTTTAGCAAAATATGGAATCGCAGTCAACAGTGAAAATGCAAAGAACCTTGTAAGATATTTAACAGATATTGAAAATTTAAACTTTGATGTTATTGAAGAAAAAAGTTCCGTTGGCAGGCTTGGATGGGTAAACAGACATGGCTTTAGCCCGTACGTTGATGACCTTGTTTTTGACGGCGATGAAAGCTTCAGAACGATTTTTAATAGCGTTAAATATGTAGGTGACTTCAGTAAATGGCAGGAACTCTGCAAAGAGGTCAGAGCTGAAAAAAATGTTTGTTCGAGGATAATGCTTGCCGCTTCGTTTGCTTCGGCACTTGTAGAACCTTGTGATTGTCTACCGTTCTTTGTGCACCTTTGGGGCGGAACAGAAAGCGGAAAGACGGTAGCTTTAATGTTCGCCACCTCAGTATGGGCTTCTCCTGCACTTGGCGACTATATCAGAACGTTTAATTCAACTGCTGTTGCACAGGAACTAACAGCAGGTTTTGTAAACTCGCTCCCTCTTGTTTATGATGAATTACAAATCATAAAAAATAAAAATTCTTTTGACGATATTGTTTATCGTCTTTGTGAAGGTATAGGAAAAGACAGAGGAAAGAAAACAGGCGGTGTTCAGAAGATTTCGACTTGGCGAAATGCCATTTTAACAACAGGCGAATATCCTATCTCGAACACCACTTCGGGAGCAGGTGCAGTCAACAGAATTATCGAAATCGATTGTAAAGACCAAAAAATATTTAAAAATCCTGTAGACGTAGTTTCAAGGATTAAAAATAATTACGGCGGTGCAGGTGCTGTATTCGTGCAATGGCTTCAAGAGGGGGATAATCTTGAAAAAGTCAAGGAAATTCGCAAAAGGTACAATCAGGAACTCAATAGTCAAAGTGATGTTACAGATAAACAAGCGATGTCTGCAAGTCTTATTTTGACTGCTGATGAGCTTATTGAAAAACTGTTCTTTAATGACGAAATCAGATTGACCGTAGATGATATTAAACCATTCCTTGTGACTAAAAATGACGTCGACCAAAATAAACGTTGCTATGAGTTTTTAAATGAGTATATCGTTGCTAATTTCCTTCGGTTTAATAAAAATCAAAAAGGTGAATATATAGGCGAAATATACGGTGAATCAAGAAGTGATAGAACTTATTTTATTAAAAGCAAATTTGATGTAATCCTTCAAGAAAATGGATTTAATTCAAGAGCTTTTTTAAGTTGGGCATCCAAAAACAATTTGCTTGTTTCCAGTGGTGGTAGAAACACAATTACACACAGAATCCCAAATATTGAGAAAGCTTGTAGATGTGTTTGCTTATTAAATTCAGAATCAGACGAAATAGAAGATGAGGATTTACCATTTCAAAAGTAACCATTGTAACCGATATGTGTTCACTTTGAAACAAAAAACAATTCTTTAAAAAACGCATAAATAAGCCATTTTTAAACATCTTGTAACCAATGTAACCAATGTAACCGCTTTTTTAAACGAATATTATATATGTGATATATAGAGTAAAAAAAATAGCAAATTAACACATTTTTTACATAAGCAAAAATATAGTGGTTACACTGGTTACAACGGTTACAAGCCTTTAAAAAACGCATAAATAAGCCATTTTTAATGTAACCACTTTTGATGTGAGTTGGGTTACAATGGTCACAAAAGGGATGTTAAATATGATTGACAGAATCAAATGCGATAAATGTGGATATGAATATCACTCTTGTTGTATAAGGAAATGTCTGCATCCAGCAGTGAACAGACGATATGGAAAAAATATTTGCGTATACTGCTGTAAAAAATGCAAGTATATTAAGCAAGTAGGGACAGGGTTTATGTGTACATATGAGAATAAGGAGGAAAAATGAATGATAGAAGAGAGTTGTATAAAATGATATTACGAGCTAAAAATCATCAGCAAAAGAAAGACACAGCGTATCATATTGTGAATGGTACGGTCTGTAAAAATTGTAAGTATTACGAAAACGGACGTTGCTACTGTGAATTGTATATCAAAAGAACTTATAAATACGACTATTGCAATAAGTTTGAAAATAAGGAGGACTAACAATGGCAACTTGTAAAGCTACTATAATTTTAGGCAACGAAGATATTTGTGAAGATTGTATAAAAGTTGATGTTTGTAAACACAAAGCAAATCTTGATAAAGACCCTATTATCGGAATGTTTATCGAGAAATGCGAACATTTCAAAGACCGCTCAAAAATCGTTGAACTGCCGTGTAAGGTTGGGGAAGATTTATATAGGCTAAAAACAATAAATGGTAAAACGATAATTACCATAACACAGTTAAATCAAAATACTCTTTGGAGAGTTGTATTTGGCGGTGAATATAGCAAAACAGTATTCTTGACAAAAGAAGAAGCTAAACAAGCTTTAAAAAATCAAAATTAAAAGGAGAAAAATGAAATGAAAACTAAACAGAAAGTAATTATTAGAGCTGACAGAGCTGGAGTATTCTTTGGTGAAATTAAAGAACGTAATGGCTCAGAAGTTGTGATGATCAATGTTCGTAGATTGTGGTACTGGGAC
>JBGUUJ010000209.1:0-1876 GCA_045133455.1 Ruminococcus sp. | reverse complement strand
AATTTTCCTCAATATATTTAAGCTGTTTGTAAATCATATTTGCGCACATATAAACATTGCCACCGCCCATAGTGAGGATAAGGTCGCCTTCCTGAGCGTTTTTGCATACATAATCAGTGATTTCTTCAAAAGTATCAAGGCAGACAGAATTCGGAACTTTAGCACCGAGGTCTGTTGAATAGATGTTATATGTGTTTGTCTCTCTTACAGGAAGAATTTCAGAAATAATCGCAGTATCAGGAATTTTAAGAGCCTCTGCAAAGTCATCAAGAAGCATAGCAGTTCTTGAGAATGTATGAGGCTGGAATACAGCCCATACTTTTCTGAATCCCATATTCATTGCTGCATTGAGAGTTACTGTAAGTTCAGTAGGATGATGAGCAAAATCATCGGCAACAGTAATGCCGTTAGGAGTTCCTAAAATTTCAAATCTTCTGTGAACACCACCGAATTTGTGGAGATTTTCAGAGATTTCATTTGCAGTAGCACCAAGATAATGTGCAGTAGATGCAGCCGCAAGAGCGTTATAGATATTGTGTTTTCCGGGAACAATAAGCTTAATATTTGTAAGTTTTTCACCTTTGTAAAGCAAATCAAACTGTTCGTGAACACCCTTGTCTGCACTCACGTTAACAGCTCTGTAATCACAGTTTTCACCGAACCCGTATGTGATTTTCTCAAGCTCAACGTCCTTTACAGCATCAAGAGTATTCTCGTCATCGCCGTTAAGAACAAGTAAACCGGTAGTCTGTTTTGCAAATTTGTTGAAAGACCTTTTGATATTGTCAAGATTTTTAAAATAGTCAAGGTGATCAGCGTCAACATTGAGAATAATAGAAATGAACGGATTAAGTTCAAGGAAAGTGTCTACATATTCGCACGCTTCACACACAATGATATCACTGTTACCTACATAGCTGTTGCCACCGATAAACGGTAATTTACCGCCGATAATAGCAGAAGGGTCAAATCCGCTTCCGATGAGTATTTGAGAAAGCATAGCAGTGGTAGTGGTTTTTCCGTGAGTACCCGAAACAGCAATGCTTCTCTTGTATCTTCTAGTAACAACACCGAGCATAACGCTTCTCTCAATGCAGGGGATACCCTGTTCTGTTGCAGCCATACGTTCAGGATTGGTTTCCTTAACAGCAGCGGAATATACAACTAACTCAGCACCGTTGATATTTTCAGCTTTGTGTCCCATAAACACAGGAATACCCTGACTCTTGATTTTATCTAAAGTTTCACCCTCGTTCATATCTGAACCTGAAATCTCATAACCCTCACTTCTGAGAATTTCGGCGATAGGGCACATACCGCTTCCGCCGATACCGATAAAATGAATTCTTTTGATATTATTCATAAGACTGTCGTAATTCACAATAGTCACTCCGTTTCAAATATATGTATCCTTAATATTATAAATCGAAAACACTAAAAAATAAATACCTATTTTCAAATTTTAACAATTATTTTAATTTAAGGTAATACCGCACACTATAATTATGCGGTATTACCTTAAAGAATGTTGTTGCCAAATAATGATAACGATGTTAAAATATAAACATAACAATACGGTGGTAGAAATTATGCTATTAAAGAAAAATGATTTAATAAATTTAAAAATAACGTCAGCAACAGCAGAGGGAAGCGGAGTAGGACGAACAGAAGATGGCATAGCAGTCTTTGTACCGCTTTCAGCAATAGGCGATGAACTTGAAGTTCGCATACTCAAGGTAAAAAAGACTTATGCATTCGGTAAAATTGAAAAAATAATTAAACCGGCTGATTCGAGAATCAAGCCTGACTGTCCGCATTTTTCAAAATGCGGAGGCTGTGTGTGGCGACATATAAGTTATGATGCAGAATGTGAAAT
>JBGUUJ010000208.1:0-5021 GCA_045133455.1 Ruminococcus sp. | reverse complement strand
TCATTCCGAAGAAATCTTTCAAAAAAGTTCCGTTCGACTTGCATGTGTTAGGCACGCCGCCAGCGTTCGTCCTGAGCCAGGATCAAACTCTCTAAAATTTGTATCTCAACATCTTTCGATGTTCAAATCAATTTCAGAGCTCAATCGCTCATTCAGAATACCAACTTTGTATCCGTGAATTTCCTGATGTATTTTTAGTGTTACATCTCACTGTAATTCTTTGAGCTTTCCTCAAAGTCATTACGGGTTTCTTATTACTTTCGTTGTTTAATTTTCAAGGTCCTACGCACTAAAAGACACTCGGCTTTTGCCGTTCATCTCAGTAGCGCAAGAGCTATTATACAACAGCTTTTCGCTTTTGTCAACCCCTTTTTTCAAGTTTTTTTAAACTTTTTTCGAGGTTTCCTTTTCTTACTGAGCGCTGTCTTTCAGCGAACGTTTGTTATTATATCAAATGCCTTCCCTTTTGTCAACACCTTTTTGCAAACTTTTTTTGAACTTTTTTCAGGACCTTTATTTTATATACTATATATGCAAATTAAAAACTTCTAAAATTCACTTGACATTCCTTTGCGCTGTATATATAATAAGTTTAAACAAATTAATCCCCTTAAAGACAGTGACGGGAATAAGATGTAAAGCTTTTCGTCAAAGAGAGCTGACGGTTGGTGTAAGTCAGTGCGAAAAATTACATGTATAGCTCATCCCCGAGTTTTCCGTGTGAAATATTATTGTAATGCGGAACGCAAGACTGCGTTATCGGTCAGGACTTTGTTTGAAGTCTGTAAGGGATACATAGCGATATGTATCTGAAATTGGGTGGTACCACGATTTATTCGTCCCTTTTAGTAAGCAATTACTTTTAAGGGGCTTTTTTTGTATGACTACACAGGAGGTTATTTATATGAAACCGTCTTTTGAAAAGTACATTCCTTTTCAGCAAATCAACATTCCCGACAGAACATGGCCTGATAAGACCATCACTAAAGCACCTATCTGGTGCAGTGTTGACCTTCGTGACGGCAATCAGGCACTCGTTGACCCTATGAATCTTGAGGAGAAACTCGAGTTCTTCCATGCACTCTGTGATATGGGCTTCAAGGAAATCGAAATCGGATTTCCGAGTGCTTCCGAAACAGAATACGAAATCTGCCGTGAGCTTATTGAAAATAATCACATTCCCGATGATGTTACTATTCAGGTACTTGTTCAGGCAAGAGAGCACCTTATTCGCAAGACTTTTGAAGCTGTAAAGGGTGCAAAAAATGTAATCGTTCACTTCTACAACTCAACCTCTACCCTTCAGAGAAAAGTTGTTTTCAAAACCGATATGGCAGGTGTTACCGACATCGCTGTTGAAGGCGCAAAACTCATCAAACAGCTCATTGATGAATACGACGGTGATACAAACTTCCGTCTGGAGTATTCACCTGAAAGTTTCAGCGGTACTGAAATGGATAACGCTGTTGACATATGCGACAAGGTTATGGAGGCTCTCGGCTCAACTAAGGAAAACCCTGTTATCCTTAATCTGCCGAACACCGTTGAGATGTGCACACCTAATACATATGCGGATCAGGTTGAATATTTTATCAGACATCTCAAGAACAGAGAGGCGGCTATCATCAGTGTTCACCCCCACAATGACCGTGGCTGCGGTGTTGCGGCAGGTGAGCTTTCACTTCTCGCAGGTGCAGAAAGAGTTGAAGGTACACTCTTCGGTAACGGTGAACGTACAGGTAATATGGATATCGTTACAATGGGACTCAATATGTTCACGCAGGGTGTTGACCCTGAGCTTGATTTTTCACATCTTCCAAAGCTCCGTGAAATCTATGAGCGTTGCACAAATATGAAAATCGACCCACGTCAGCCTTACATCGGTGAACTCGTATTCACTGCATTTTCCGGCTCACATCAGGACGCTATCAACAAGGGTATGAAGTATATGAAGGAAAGCGGTACTGAGATGTGGGAAATCCCGTATCTTCCAATCGACCCCGCAGATGTCGGCAGAGAGTACGAGCCTATCATCAGAATCAACTCTCAGTCAGGCAAGGGCGGTGCGGCTTTTGTAATGAGCAACAACTTTGGTTACGACCTTCCGAAGAAGATGCATCCTGAATTTTCAAAGCTCGTTCAGGCTAAGTGTGAAGAGCTTGAGCGTGAGCTTATTCCTAAGGAACTGTTTGAAGTATTCGAGCAGAACTATCTCAATCACACGATGAAGTATCAGCTTACAAAGAGAAAGATTTATGAAGAAAGCGAAAACGGTAAGGATTACGTTCACTTCAAGGGCAGAATGATTATCGACGGCAACAGCGAAGTCGTTCTCAGCGGTATCGGCAACGGTCCGATTGATGCATTCTTTAACGCAATCAAGGCTGTAGGTATTGACAAGTACAAATTCATTTCGTACAGTCAGCACGCTATTTCAGAGGGTTCTGACTCAAAGGCTGTTTCCTACATCGAACTCAAAAAACCTGACGGAAAGAATATTTTCGGTATCGGAATCGACTCAAACGTAAACGTTGCATCTGTTCTCGGTGTACTGAACGCAATCAACAGAACCGAAGGTTAATGTTATATAGTTAAGGGGTTGTCGCAAAATCTTGTTACTTGCGACAGCCCCGATTTACTTTTTATTCAGTTAATAAGTTAATGGAAATTGGGTTATTTCATACTGTTTTCGTATGATTCAATCATCTTTTTAAACGTGTGTCCCGTACGAACCCGCAAATTTTCAAGGTACTTTGTGGTGGTTTCGTTGGTAAAGAGCTTGATTTTCATCTCCATATGCGTTTCGTCAATGGGTGTTACATAGATTTTATCAATGTATTTTTCAACAAACGAGTGATTAATCACTCCGCTGTTTGCATCCTCGCTCGCCCGTTTCAGCGTTCTGCGCATTTCTTCAATCCGCTTTTTGAAATCGTTTCTCGTCTGCATTTCATTTTCAAGTGCGGAAATCTCCTTTTCGCACAAGGCAATCTCATTTGAGCATTGCTTTGTCAGGCTGATAAAATCCCTGTCGGAAATCTGACCGCTTACGTTATAGCCGAGGAGCTTGCTTTTCTTCTTCTGCTCCAAGTCCATTTTCTTTTTCAGCTCGTCAAGCCGTCTGCCGACCTCTTCGGGCTGGCTAAGGGATTTATACATTTCAACATACTGATTTATCAGCTCTTCAACATCGCAGGAGGTTTCTTTGAACACCTCAAGCAGAATCGGCACGACATCGGATTCGTATATAGGAAAGGATTTACAGCTATCTGCGCCGTTTTTGATTTTGCCGCTGCATATCCACTTTGAATTTTTGTTGCCCTGTCTGTCCTTTGCATCTCTTCGATAGTAGGTTGCTCCGCAGTCGGTGCAGAACAGCTTACCTGTCAGAAGATTGCCGTGGTTGCATTTACCCTGACGGTTTTTGACGTCCTTGCTCCGCCTTTCAAGCACATCGTTTGCCTTGTCCCACAGCTCCTCCGACACTATCGCCGGAACAATCTCTCCCGTTTCGTCCTTGAACATAACCCAGTCCTCTGGTGGAAGGAATTTCTGCTTTTTCGTGAACATATCAACCACCTTGACCTTGTTGCCGACATAGTAACCCTTGTACTTCGGGTTTGAAATCATCCCCGACATTGTGGTGTGGGCGATTTTGTTTCCGTTGTGATTGCGGTAGCCCTTCTCCCATAAGATGTTTTCAATCTGCTTCATACTGTATTCGTTGGTTGCGTACAGCTCGAACAGCTCACGCACCATCTTCGCCTCGTCCTCGTCAATCACAAGCCTTTTGTTGTCCTTGCGGTAGCCGAAAATTCTGCTGTTGCCGAGCACAACGTGGTCTTTGATTGCCTGCTGATGCCCGAACTTGATACGAGACGACAGCTTTCTCAGCTCGTCTTGTGCTATACTTGACATAATTGTCAGTCGCAGTTCGCTGTCCTCGTCAAGCGTGTTGATGTTGTCGTTCTGAAAAAACACCGCAACGCCGAAGTGCAGAAGCTCTCTTGTGAACCTGATACTGTCAAGCGTGTTTCTTGCAAATCGGGAGATTTCCTTTGTGATTATCATATCGAACTCGCCGTTCTCGCCGTCGGTTACCATTCTGTGAAAATTCTCACGCTTTTCAGTTGAGATAGCCGACAAGCCCTCGTCAATGTAACCCTCGACATATTCCCAGTTGGGATTTTTCTTAATCATATTCGAGTAGAAGCTGATCTGATTGTCAAGCGAATTAAGCTGTGCGTCCTTTTCTGTACTCACTCGGGCATAGAATGTTACACGCAAAGGCAGGTCGTATATACTGCAACTCCTGAGCTGTTCCCTCGTTTTTAAAATATCCATTTCTTCACTTCCCTATTTTTAATTTCGTTGTATCATCACTTTATTATGATGATTATATCACATAGTAATTCATATATCTATATCAAACGCAGAATTAGTTTTTGGAAATGTTTTCAAATCTTTTAAGAAAAACGTTACAAATCACAACTGAAAATCCAAGAAAAACGTTACACATTAAAGAACACACAAGAAAATAAGCAAGTTAATAAGCAAGTTATTTTATGTATTAGCCGCCGAATTTTCACTCGGCGGCTTTTTCATTTCCTGATTCGGCTGATGTACGATGCGATTTTTCCGTTCATTTTTAGTCTTTCCTCCTGCGTTATCAGCCCGTTTCTGAATAAATATTCGTTAAAGAAAGACAACCATATTTCCTTTGACATCTGCATTCTTAGCTTTTCACATTCGTTTTTATTAATTGCTATCTCTCCTTCCTCATATTCATTATGCTGAATTTTTGAATGTAATATTCATCATTTGTTCCTCCATTCCGAATAATAATTTACCTTGCATAGTGAATTATAGCTTGTTAAATTTACAGTGATTTATAATCTTTTCGCTCAAATAAATCGTCAAGCCGTACCTTGCCTCTTGTACGGCGGACATTATTTATCGCTTCCTTTCTCATTTCTTCGAGCCTTTCCTTTGAAAAATGTTTTTCGTCGGCAAGTATTTTC
>JBGUUJ010000207.1:0-4685 GCA_045133455.1 Ruminococcus sp. | reverse complement strand
GAACCCGTGACCTTTTGACTGCCAGTCAAACACTCTCCCAGCTGAGCTATACCCCCATATAGAGTTATGTATTTTTATATCACATACAAGATACATTTTTCTTATTTTCTATCTTATCTGTATTCAATCTTCTGACAAATTGATTATAAGTATTGCATTTCCGTCATAAATATCTATTCTGCCCTCTTCAAATGTAAATATATTTGAAACACCCAGAGGTACAGAACTTTTGATGTAATATCTGTCAAGAGGATACTCTGTTCCCTGTTCTGAAATACATACTTTGTCACATCCGAAAGGAAACACGGAAAACGTTTTACCTTTGTATTCTCTGTAAATATACTTTCCTTTCGGGAGAAATTCTACTCGCTCTTTCTCAGATAGAAGAACTCCTTTGCCACCTTTTGAGTGAATATACTCAAGTGCGGAAATGTTTGCAAATGAGTGGTCAATCCTTCCTCCGAGTGCACCTGCTATAATGAAATCACGGTAACCTTTTTCAAATGCCACATCGATCGAATGAACCGTATCAGTATCATCTTTATGCGGATTCAATGTGATTATTTCGCAATTTTCTGAGATTTCATCATTATATGAATCAAAATCTCCGACAATAAGGTCAGGAGTAATGCCTGCGTTCTTTGCAAATAAATATCCCTTATCGGCACAGATTACATAATCATCGCTTTTTACAAGCTTTCTTATAAAATCTGAATTTGTCTCAGGTGAACCTGCAATTATAACACAGCGCATTTTTACTCCTTAATCCGTTACCTTTAACTGCCAGGACTTTATATCCTTAACCTCGTTATACATCGTTACATAACTGCGGTGACGTGTTTCTTCAATTTCTCCTTCCTGTACAGCCTGCAATATTCTGCAACCTTTTTCACATATATGAGCACAGGAAGTGAACTGACATTCACCGAGATACTTGTCAAACTCAGGGAAACAATACTGCAACTGAGTTTTATCTATCATTTCATATCTCTGCAAATCTACGGTTGAAAACCCGGGGGTATCTGCAACATAGCAACCGTCGAGTTCAAAAAGCTCAACAACTCTTGTTGTGTGTCTGCCACGTCCGAGTTTTTTACTTATCTGACCTGTCTGTAATTCAAGGTCCGGAAACAAAAGATTCAGCAACGTTGATTTTCCGACTCCGCTGTTACCTGTGAAAGCTGATACCTTTCCTCTTAGGTGCTCTCTTAGTTTTTCGGCTTCATCTGTACTTTCAGGCGAACACTGATACACTGTAATATCGGAATTCCTGTAAATTTCAGCAATTCTGTCACCGTTTTTCAAATCATTCTTTGATACTACGATTACAGGTTCCATATTGTTATTCACCGCTGCCGCAGTCATTTTATCAATAACCGTAAAGTTAGGTTCGGGGTCTACTGTTGAACAGACAATCACGAGAGTATCAATGTTTGCAAGTGCAGGTCGCTTGAGTTTGTTCTTTCGAGGAAGAATTTCTTCAATTGATGCAAACCCCTCATCGGGAACATTGATTACCACTCTGTCGCCTGCCACAGGGGAATTTCCGCTTTTGCGGAAGCTTCCCCTTGCCTTACATTCATATTCTCCGTCTTCTGTGCGGACATAGTAAAATCCGCCAATTGATTTCATTAAAATTCCGTTTAATGTCTTCATATTTTTATCAGTACCCGTTTGTTATCTCTCCGCCTGTAGGCTCTTCTGAATCTGTAGGATATTCATAATCAGGATACGTCTCAGGTTCTGTATCAGGTTCAACAGGTGTTGTTGTTTCTCCGACATAGTCGTAAGTTCCTGTTGTTGTTACGGACGCTGTACTGAAATCAACGCTGTATTCTCTGTACACAGCACCGTCAAGCTGTACAACCACTGTTGATGTGCCTGAACCTGTTATCTCAAGTGTACAGGTCTTGTTATACTTAGGAACAAGAGTCTTTGAGTACTGAGAATCTACCACACCGTCAACTATTACTGTCATATCTACCGATGAATCGGTATTTTCAGGAAGGTCTACATAAATATTTACCGTTTTCTTATTTCCTTTTCCTGAACTAGCTATGAGAGTTACTACAGTACCCTTATCGACCTTTCCGTACTGCAAATGTGTCATACTGATTACCGTATCCTTTTCAAGCTTGCTTGTATCATCATACAATGTTTCAACTGTAAGTCCGAGTGCTTCAAGTTCTGTTTTGGCATCTGAAAGAAATTTGCCCTTTACTACGGGAAGTTCAACTTGTTCAGCCTTTTCACCGTTAGCTACATATACATAAACAGTTGAACCGATTGTAGCCTTTACGCCGGCTTTAGGGAAGGTGTCGATTGTATAACCCTTAGGTGTCTTTGTGTTTTCAACGTAAATAACCTCCGGCATAAGGCTCTTATCCTTAAGCGCCTGAATAGCTTCTTTTTCACCGTAGTTTGTTACGAAAGGAACTGAAACGTCGGTATCTGTTCCGTTTACCGTGAGTGTAATTGTTGAGCCTGTTTTTACAAGCATTGAATCAGCTGCCGGTTCCTGTTCAAGAATTACTCCGATTTCCTTTGACTCGTCATACTTGCTGTTGACTTCAAATACGAAATTATTAGGGTTATCTTCCTTTACTTCAACAAGGGTTTTTCCCACATAATCGGGAACTGTTACATCTTTAGCCTGAGTTGAGTTACAACCTCTTACCATTGCAAGTACAAAGAATACAATACAAACGAGTACTGCTGCTATGAGAATTCCCTTTACTGCGTAATATGCAGGTTTGTGATGCTTTATATAATCATCGTCATCATCTTCTTCACGCTTTGATGCAGGAATTGAGGACGGTCTTTCAACTATCTTAGTTTCAGTCTTTTTTGCATCCTTGAGTGAGCCTACAAACTTTGTAGGCTGATTATCTACGAAAGATGAACCGTAATCAAATACAATTGAAGGGTTCAATCTGAATCTTTCTATATCGCTGAGCATTTCAGCCGCAGATGTATAACGATCTGTAGGCTGTTTCTGCATAGCCTTCATTGTTATCTGCTCTAGACCTGTCGGGATTCCGGGATTTACTTCACGGGGTCTCTTAGGCGTTGACTGAAGCTGCATAAGCGCTACTGTTACTGCGCTGTCACCGTCAAACGGAAGCTTGCCTGTGAGCATTTCGTAAAGCATTACGCCGACTGAGTATATGTCGGTTCTACCGTCAGTTACGTCACCTCTTGCCTGTTCGGGTGCGATATAATGAACTGAACCGATTGCCTGCTCAGTCATTGTGCGTGTTGCCTTGTCTGAGAATCTTGCAATACCGAAGTCGGTCACTTTAATTGTACCGTCCTGCAAAAGCATTATATTCTGAGGTTTTATGTCACGGTGTACGATTCCGCACTCGTGTGCGTGCTGTAATGCTTTGAGTATCTGTGTGGTGAGGTGCAATGCATCTTTCCACTCGATGATTCCCTGCCGATCGATATACTCCTTTAGCGTGATTCCGTCAATGTACTCCATTACAATGTACTGAATCATATCACCGAAGCTTACGTCATACACCTTTACGATATTTGTATGCGAAAGCATTGCAATTGCTTTTGACTCGTTCTTGAATCTGCGGATGAATTCGTCATTGTTGAGATATTCATCCTTCAAAATCTTTATAGCTACTTCACGGTCGTCGATTGTGTCCGTACAACGATACACATTAGCCATTCCGCCAACACCTATCAGTTCATGGATTTCATATCGACCGTCAAGTCTTTTGCCTATATATTTATCCAAAAGGGTCACTCCCATCAATTAGTAAATAACAGTTGCTGTTATATTGTCAGTACCGCCGCCTTCTTTTGCACGTTCAACAAGCTTTGTTATGAGTCCCTCTCCACGGTTTTCGTGGCAGATTTTAACCATATCGCCTGTTGTTACGCAGTTTGAAAGACCGTCTGTACATATGAGAAGTACATCACCGTAAATGAAATTTGCTTCGATATAGTCAAGACGCACAGAAGGCTTGATTCCGAGTGCTCTTGTGATAAAGTTCTTGTTGGGGTGATTCTGAGCCTGTTCATATGTAAGCTCGCCTCTGCGAACCATTTCCTGTACTACCGAATGATCCTCTGTGAGCTGTTTTATCTTTCCGCCTCTGATTGCGTATGTACGGCTGTCTCCGACGTGAACAACGTGAACTGTTGTGTCCTTTACAAAGACAAATTCACAAGTTGTTCCCATTCCTGTTAGTTCAGGGTCACTTGTTGACATCTCAAATACTTTCATATTGGCATTGACTACTATCTCAGCCATAAGCTCCCCTATCTGCTCCTTGGTCATATCGTCCTTGTATAAATCGGTGATTTTGGTGCTGATGTAATCCACCGCAGTTGCACTTGCAATGTTACCTCCGTTTGCACCTCCCATACCGTCACATACTACTGCCCATACACAGCTGGGAGAAATAACTCCGAAGCGACAGTCATCCTGATTTTCACTGCGCACAAGTCCGATATCGCTTTTGCTGAATACTTCCAAGTTATTTGCCTCCTTCATCTTGATGTTTTCTTTTAAGCTGACCGCAGGAAGCGTTGATATCACTTCCAAGCGTTCTTCTTACTGTTGCCGTTATGTTCTTTTCGGCAAGTATTTCTATAAAAGACTGTTGCCTTTTTATGTTACTTTTAATGTACCCTGTTCCTTCAACGGTATTTACCGGAATAAGATT